>NZ_JAJGZS010000033.1:0-54792 GCF_020806285.1 Shewanella sp. 10N.7 | reverse complement strand
GAGTCGCAGTTCACTCCCTTTTAGTCTGGTGTGGGCGAAGCGCCACGACTTTGATCTACTTCAAACGAAGTTTGAAAATCACAATTTCAGAGACATCAATTCAAAGTGAGTGAACGACGACGTTAATCCAAACGAAGTTTGGAAATCACAGTAGCAACGACCAGTTCAAGCCAGCAAACATTAAAACCCTGTGCCGACATTGATATACCATGCGGTATCTTCTGGGCCTTTAGCCACATCAATCCCCATATGCAAACCGTAACGCCTTGCTATAGTGTAGCGAAAGCCAGCGCCATAGGCGGTTTGCTCGTCGCTGTCCCACATGTTGCTATTACTGTCGCCCGCAAGACCAGCTCCGACAAAAGATAACACCATCCACCTTGGGGTTATGCGCCACATAAGTTCAACTTCGCCGGTGGAGACGGCTTCACCTTGATAGCGGTTTCGCGGAATACCACGCATTTCAATATAGGGGTAAGTGAAGATGGGTAAGCGAACATCACTGCTGATGGTTTGATAATTTAGCTTAACGCCTAAGGTGACATCTTTTATGAGTGGCCAATAGTTAATCCCAGTAGCTTTGATGGTTTGGTAGTCGTAATCACTGCCGATGGCAGTATTAAACCAGTCGTATTCTAAGGTGTAGTCATAACCGCTGGTGGGCATAAAAAAGTTATTTAAGCTGTCGTATTGCAGCACGGCGCCAAGGGATGACACTGTAGGGGAAAGATCGATTATGTCAGTGAGGCGATCGACTAACTCAGGCGGTAATAATGAAGTGTCTTTATTGCTGGCTAAATCGACCTGGGCAAATTTTTGGGTCACACCTAGAAATACTGAACTATCAAATAGCCTAAATTGCAGTTTTTGCATCAGACCATAGCCTTGCATATTTAGATCTAAGGATAAATCTTGGCCAAAGTCAGCTTGGCTATAAAAGTTCATGTTTACATCGCCATAGCCACCCCCGACAAGATAGCGAATATGATCTTGCTTCCAGGTTTCACGGTGGCCTAAAAAGCCAAACTTTGAGCCATTATCGGTAGCGCCAATTCCCGCTGCCGAAATACCGGGTGTAAGGAGCTGGGCACCGCCATCCACTGACTCTTTCGCGACTTGTTGGCGTAGCTCAGTTTGTTCGGGCGTCTCATGGAGGAAAATCCCCATCAATAGTAAACCTGTGCCAACAGAGGGTTCAGTAATAATGCTAGGCACAGGTAAAAAACCGTAGGCGTTTTCTGCAAGGTATTCGCCCGCATCAAAGTAGCCATCAATGGGATCAAAAAAGTCGATATTGGCCTGCGCGCTTTGACCGCATAGCAATAAGGCTGTGGCTAAGGTGACTTTGGAAAGCGAAAAATGATGCACGTATAAAATTCCCTTTATAACGATAAGCTTACCGAACGACTAGCTCTAGTTGTGTTTTGCATTATGCGTCAATATCAAATCGTGTTGTTGATTTAATTTAGCACGGAGTCATGACAAAAATACAATCTTGTGATTGATAAATAACTTGTGATTACAGTAATAACTGTAGGGATTTTTTGCTGTAGCAAAGTCAGCGTTTAAATAACGTGTCTATCAAGAAAACGGGTTTTCAGGCACAATAGCGCGCAATTATTCGTAATCGATTTTTAGGGAACCTAAATGACGCAAATCACTATTACTACGCCGGACGATTGGCACCTTCATTTCCGTGATGGAGACATGTTAGCTGAAACCGTACCAGCCACCGCTCGTTTATTTCAGCGCGCTATTGTGATGCCAAATTTAGTGCCACCTGTTACTGACGCTACGATGGTGTCAGCTTATCGTGAACGTATTTTAGCTGCGCGTCCGCAAGGTAGCTCATTTGAGCCATTAATGACGCTATTTTTGACCAACAATACCACTGCGCAAGACATCATTGATGCCAAAGCGGCAGGCGTTGTTGCAGCAAAATTATACCCAGCAGGAGCCACCACTAACTCTGATGCAGCGGTTAAAGCATTAGATGCATTATTTCCAATCTTTGAAGTGATGGCAGAGCAAGGCATGTTATTGCTGGTGCATGGTGAAGTGACTGAATCGCACATTGATATTTTTGATCGCGAAAAAGAGTTTATCGATCGCTATATGGCGCGCATTGTTGAAGCCATGCCAACGCTTAAAATCGTGTTTGAACATATCACCACCAAAGATGCCGCTGAGTTTGTGGCATCAGCGCCAAGCAATATTGCAGCAACGATTACCCCGCAGCATTTATTGTTAAACCGTAATGACTTATTAGTTGGCGGCGTACGCCCACATAACTTCTGCTTACCGGTGCTGAAGCGCAATATTCACCAGCAAGCATTGCAAGCTGCTGTGGCAACGGGTTCTAGCAAGTTCTTCTTAGGTACAGATTCTGCGCCACACGAAAAACACCGTAAAGAGTCTGCGTGTGGCTGTGCGGGTTGTTACAGCGCATGGTCTGCATTAGAGCTTTACGCTCAAGTGTTTGATGACTTAGGTGCGTTAGATAAGTTAGAAGGCTTTGCCAGCTTACATGGTGCAGACTTTTATGGCCTGCCGCGCAATACAGGTACAGTGACCTTAGTTAAAGAAGAGTGGGTTGTTCCTGAGCAAATCATCTTGCCAAACCAGAACCCAATCGTGCCTTTCTTTGCGGGCGAAACGGTAAACTGGAAAGTGAAAACAGCTTAATCAGTTTCGATTATGTTGTTTTAACTTAAGAAAAAACCAGCAGAGATGCTGGTTTTTTTGTGTCTGTAATCCTGCGATTTAATATAGGGCTTATTTATTATCTGATCTCAGCACCAGCTCGACTCGGCGATTTTGTGTTTTACCAGCATCATTCATATTGCTAGCAACAGGCGCATATTCACCAAGCCCTGCTGATTCAACTTGCGAAGGCTTAATATTAAAGTTGTTTATTAATGTATTCCTAACCGCTTTGGCGCGTTTTTCTGACAGCGCTTTATTATAACTTTGCCCGCCTTGATCGTCAGTGTGGCCAACAACATAGAAACCTTGTTTAGGGTGATTTATAAGATACTCTGCAACCACTTTTATAACCTCCATTGCCTCTGGCATCAGTTTGTCACTGTCGAATTCAAACAATAGGCCATCAAGCGCAACATGGCCTGTTTGCGCTATTTTGTTTGTTAGGCCATCTAAATCAATGGTTAAGCGTTCAGTGTTTAATGTATTTTCTTCAATGATCCGTAATTCGCTCGAAAGGCCATTAATATAACCAATTATGTACGTCATCACATACACATTGCCTGTTGGCTTTTTTAGTGAATAAAGGCGATAGAATTGGCTTTCTGTGGTGCCGTTTGTGGCGAGTGCATTGAAGTGTCTTTGGAACTTGCTATCGGTTCCACATTCTTTTGCAATACAGCTAAAAGTCTCGATAAACCCTAGCTTGTTAAGTGCAGCTTGATAGTTTGCATCCACTTCGTATTCTGAATAGCTGCGAGGTAATCGATAAGCAATATCGGTAATTTTCCCTTCAATGACTTCTGTGGTGAATTTCTTACCGACTTTTTTAGAAGCGACAGTGGTTTGGCCAAATTGAAAGGTCTTATAGTCTTGAATGTAAGCCCCAGGAATTCGAGTGAGCATCGGGTGATCGCTCGAGTCTCTTTCATCCTTGCTACTGTTATCCTTTACGGCAATTTCGCTCACTTCAGCTTTTAGATAGTCTTTATCAATAGCAATTATATCTAAGGGCTCATCAATAACTTCAATGATATCCAATTGAATATTAGTGGCTTTTTTCCAGTCACTGATGTATATCGATACGTACACATCATGGTTTTCAAGTGTTATTTTTGAAGTGGTTAAGGCAGGGTTACGACCACCGACATTGTCAATTGGCTCAATATAGTTCTTAAGTTTCGACTCTTTACCACAGGCTTTATTAATGCAGCTAAAAATGATCTCACCACCTAAGTCCTTAATTTGCTCAAGATAATTATTGTGTAAGTTATGAGGTGTAAATTTCGGGTCTAAGCGATAATTAATTCGTGTCAATCTGCCTTCTACTGGTAAAGCGTTAATCGACTTCACCGTTTGATTGATCAACGAATAAGGACTGTAGTTTCGGACTAAACTTTCCGTTTTTTTCACCTCTTCAGGTGGATTAAATAGTGGCGCTTTAATTTTTGCCTGTATAGGAATAGAGACTGAAATAATGAGTGCAATAAAGACTGATTTTGTCATTTTGGTTGATATAAATGGTGAAAACATATTAAGGGTCCAACAATAAATGCGCCCGTACAAATACGGGCGCATGGCTTTAACCGACAATAAATTTGTGTACGTTTCAATCTGGATGACTAAAGGATTTAATTGATGAACTAAACCCTTTTAAAGCTATTTCCTAATTGAAAGCGAACTAAGCTAATACTATTTGACGTAATATTTACTGTTAATCAGCTCATTCACTAATGAATCTATTGCTTTTAAAGGCAACGCTTTTAGTGGTGCAGCTTGAGTCGAATAAGACGAAGGCAGAGACAAAGATTGCGGCGTTCTGTCTGGCGCGTCGACCCATTCATTCATCGGAGTAAATGTTAGAATGCCTTCAGCAGACTTCTCTATTTGAGCAACATGCCACCATAGAGTGATATCTTCTGTTGGTGGAGTAAATAAGTATTGCTCATTATTAAAAATAACTTCTACTCGAGTCGTTGCTGGGTCTATCGCTGGTGAGCTAGAGTAGTTATAAACGAAGTAATCATAAACACCCGCAACAGGATAGCTAGGTATTGAAATAACTTCAGGTCCATAGCTTGTGATGTCATCAACATCAAGATAAATGACACTACTTTCAATAGTCACTTCACGATTTCCAAAATAAACATGTCCTAGTTCAGTATCACCTTGGCTAATAAAGAGGTGTGAATCTAAATCCCGAGGCGCTTCCCCCCAATTTAAGGTGATTTTCGTTAATGCTTCAGAAAGCACTAGACACTCAGGCAAAGTGATATCCTCGCTTCCTGTTGCCATTATTTCTGTTCTACTCTGAAAGCCCAATGATGCGCCGATTAACATTGAAGAGTTTTGACGTACTGGCAAGCTAAAATCACCATTTGAGTCAGAGTAAGTGACAGAGCGTCCAAAATAATCTCGGCCATCTGAATTTAATCTAGCGCTTGTAAGACGAGTGCCTTCAACATCTGCAACACAGCCATTGATGAATACGGTTTCATAAATTCTATCAGCATTCCAAGTGGTGAAATGGCTCACATTACCTGCGTAATAAGATTGTCCGTTGTCATTCATTAGAGTTGCTTCGCCTTCTTCAACCCATAACCCCGATATTTCATCAAAGTAATAAAGTGGAATAGTGCTAGGGGGGAAGCTACCGACTGCAGGAATTCGAATTTCTGCAGTTTTCCCCTCGGCGAGTTGTAGTGGATTACCATTTTCATCTTCAAAGCTAACGGTAATTGCGCCAAATGATTCAATCGGCACAATCTCGCCAGCTTCATTTATGGTCAACATGTCACCTGGCATCATTTCTATATCAATGGCAGGGTTAATGATTGTTAGCTCAGCGAGAACTGCAGTTTCAGCTAAATCGCCATTGGCATTAACTAGGCTATCTTCAGGTAAAGTGACTAATAATGTATCTTCAACACTGAGTTCATTAACCTGTGAGGCATCAAAACTTACCGTCTGATGTACAGGTAATAAGAGTAAGTTGTGTGCTTGAGCTAATTCTGAACTAGAGAAGCTAATGGCTGCTTCAGCGAAACCAGTTGCATCAGCAGATAAAGTTAAGCGATCAGTTATTTCAGTATCTTGAATTAAGATTGAAAAATTTCCATCAGCATCAGAAGTGGCCAGTTGCGACAGGGTATCACCGTTAGATAGCATGACGGAACTGTCAACAATGTTTTCGCCATTGAAGTAGTTGATTGTGCTACCTGAAACAGCCACAAAAAACTTCTCATCAAGACTAAAGCTAACGATTGCAGGTGCAGCGCCATCTTCACCACCATCAGCCACACTAATGGATATATCAGTTAATGTGGTCTCAGTTACAGCAGAGTTATAACTGATTAAGCCTGTTGCAGAAATGGTTAATTCTGCTGGGCCAGAAATCATTTCAAAGCTAATATCATTTTCAACATTTAAATCATCAACATCAGATACCGCTAATTGGTATGTAAATGTCTCACCCGCATTAACGGTTTGTTCTGTTATTAACGATACCGTTGGAGCGTCATTGACTGGTGTAACAATGACTTCAAATATATCTGTTGCAGCAACAGCGTTATCTTCACCACCGTCTGCGACTGTTAGAGTTACTTCGCCAGAAGTAAGAACACCTTCAGTTGGTGTCCATGAAACAAGTCCAGTCGCATCAATAACCATGCCTTCTGGTGCATTTTCTAACGAAAAATTTAAGCCTTCTAATAGGTCATCACTGTCTTCTACAACCACTTGAGATGTATACAGTATGTCTTCTACTGCGGTCAGCATTAGGGTGGAAGTTATCAAAGGGCTATCATTGACAGGTGTAACAATGACTTCAAAATTTTGAGTTGCAGCAGTGGCACCGTCTTCACCACCATCAGAAGCACTTATTGTCACAGAGCCTGATGTCAGAACTCCTTCAATTGGCATCCAAGTAATGAGCCCCATATCTGATATAAGCATGCCTTCAGGAGCGTTGGTTAATTCATAGTTTAGATCTGTTCCATTATTACTGTCGTCAGGATCTGTCACAGTAATTTGATAGCTATATGCTATATCTTCAATCGCAGTAACGATTGCCGAAGAAGTTATTTGAGGTGCAATATTCTTGTCTTGTTCTGGAGCGCTGTCATCAGAGTCTGATGAGCCACAACCAACTAATGCAATTGAAAGCGCAGCCGCGATGATTGACGGGCGCCAATTGGGGGTAAAATCCATTTTATTTTCCTAATCCTTGAATATAAAGTACTCAAATTTAACCAGTTGAGTAACGACTTTCGTATTCTATAAGTTATTAATTATTATATAAATAATACTTAGTGATGTAATTCTGGAAATATGAGTAATTAAAGCCATCGCCGTATCAAATATGTCGATATCGCTATATTCAGCGGGGGAGTTAGCATCAATAGAATTAGCCTTCATTGTTAATTATGTCCGTATTTTAAAGAGTAAAAAAGGATACTGTTATTTTAAAATCCTATTCAATTTTTTGGTATTCTGTGACTATGAATTAACTCGTTTAATGGCACTCAGAGTGCCAGCACTACATTTTTAAGGGAACCATTCGAATGACATTTGCTAAGTATGTTGCTGTAACAATACTCATGGCTGGGTTGAGTATTAATGCTTATGCCGATAACCGAGCAGCGATGCTCGAATTTGATGCTAAAGTCAGACCCATTGCACAAAGAAGTCAGTTACTTTCAGACATGCAGGTCCAGTTAATGGATGACTTTAATCAAATGGCAGAAGCGGGCAAGAGCGCTAGCGCGGTGTTTAACAGTGGCAAGGTGCAGCAATTACAATTATTGGGGAATGAAACTCTGATTGAAGCTAACTTATTTGTGACTGAATTCGAACACTTTTTAGCGCAACTCCCTGAAACGTCGACCTGTTATCTGCCTGAAAAAGTCACAGAATACCAAGGTATGATTACCCAGCTTACGCAAGCCAATAAAGCATTAAGTAACGTGCCTGAGATTGCTGATGGCGATGAACTAGGCGCCGCCATGGCGTTATTAAACCTGCAAATGCATGCAGGGCAATTGAGCTCTTTAGTGCAAATGTTTCAGTTGGTGAAAACCTGTTATATGCCAGAAGCGATGGGACTCACTAAAGAAGATGTTGAGCGGATGAAGGCTGAAGAAAAACAGGATAATTAGTAGATGCTGATAGGTTCATTATCGTGTAACCACAGCTGCTGATTAATTTCAGATATTTCTTATTACTCATAACTGATTATCTGAAGTGATTGGTGTTGTTAATGCCGCTAAAACAACTTATTCCAGAATTTAGATAACACCTAAATGCTTGGAGTAACTCCCTTATAAAATACCGGCTCAATAACGTTATGAGCTCCATGGCTGCTTGTTGTCATTTTTAAAAAGTAGCACACAGAGAAGTCGGAAACATCATGATTGAGCTAACTCTTTCATATATCGTTTGGGTGATTTTGACAGTGCTTTTTTGAACATGGTGATAAAAGCACTCACTGATTCGTAACCGAGCTTTTCTGATATGTGTTGCACTGATTGCTGCTGTGATAATAACTGCAAGGCCACAATGACATGGAGCTGGCTACGCCACTTACCAAAACTGAGTCCGGTCTCTTTTTTTACTAGCCTTGCAAGAGTGCGTTCACTCATGGCGTGTAAATGTGCCCATTGAGCTAAGGTTTTTCGATCGTCTGGCTGCTTAATAAGTTGTTTTGCTATGGCTTGAATAATGCTGTTTTCAGACATTGGGAAACCTAATTCCTGAAGTGGCATTTGTTGCAGTTGATCTAATAATACTTCTACCAACCTTGAGGTTTCGTCACCTGCTTTATAGTGCTGAGACACAGTGGTGAGATGCAAAATCATTTCTTTTAATAACGGTGAGATGCTTAAGGTACAGGTGCTGGTGGGCAAATCCCGTAGGTTATTTTGAATAAATAGATAAAACAGCTTGGCATCATCGGATGCACGGTTACAGTGTGGCGTTTCTGCTGGGATCCAAATCGCACTGTTGGCTGCAGCCATCCACATGGTAGAGGCTACATCACAGGTGACAAATCCTTGATGGGCAAATACTAACTGACCTTGTGGATGGGTGTGTAAAGGCAATTCGTTGGAAAGCACCGCATCTTCTAATATCGCTATGACAGGTTCCGAGCGGGCATTAAACCTTTGCATATCAAAGGCGGTAAGCGGTGTCTGTGATTTCATATTGACTCTATTTAAATATGATTGTCTTAATTTAGTTGTTTTTTGTCTTTATTGCTAAATTAAATTTGATTATCCCTGATTATAATACGGGAAAATTGTTTCTCTTTTGGAGTGTTGAGTTTGTCATCTGTAGAGCACACCTGTGACATTATGCCGTCCCCTGAAAAACCTATTAGTACTAGTATTAGCACTCGTTCGCTTGCGAGTAGCTGTTTATTGGTGTTGGGAATTTTACTTATTGCAGCGAATCTACGGGCGCCAATTACAGGTGTTGGACCACTGCTAGATCAAATCACCGCTGCATTTATGTTGTCAGAAACCCTCGCTGGCATGATTACTACATTACCCTTAATTGCATTTGCGATCGCATCGCCTATTGCTGCAATGATCGCTAAACGTTTCGGATTAGAATTTAGCTTATTCATTGCCATATTGTTGATTGGTATTGGCGGCGCTTCACGGATGATAGAGCAAAGCAATTGGTTATTTATTGGTACAGGGGTCATCGGGGTGGGCATTGCTTTTGGCAATGTATTACTGCCAAGTTTAGTCAAACGTGACTTCCCAACCAAGGTTGCGTTAATTACCTGCAGCTATGTGTTGATTATGGGGTTAGTGTCAGGAGGATATGCGAGTTTGTCTTTCCCTATTTCTCAATATAATGATTTGGGATGGTCGGCCGCATTAGCGTCTTTTTCATTACTGACGATTGTGAGTCTGGTGGTGTGGTTGCCGCAACTGCGCTCCAAAACGAAACCTACCATTGAGGTGCTAGAGTGCGACCAACAAAGTCGTATTTGGCAGTTTCCATTGGCTTGGCAGATCACCCTCTTTTTAGGGCTTAACTCTTTTCTGACTTACATTATTGTTGGCTGGCTGCCGAGTATTTTGGTGGATGCAGGCTATAGTCCTGAAAAAGCGGGCATGATCCATGGTGTGTTTCAAGTGGCTGCGGCTTTACCTGGGATTATTTTGATCCCATTAATGTCACGACTCAAGGATCAGCGTTATCTTGCATTCACGTTAGCGATGCTTGCAGCCTCAGCCAGTTTAGGACTGTTATATGCGCCTCAGTTTGCCCTTTATTGGACTATGATGGTGGGGTTTTGTTCTGGCGGCTGCTTTATCTTAGGTTTGTCGTTTATTAGCTTACGAACTGATGATCAGCATCAGGCGGCTTCATTGTCGGGAATGTCTCAGTGTTTTGGTTATAGTCTTGCTGCTATTGGCCCTATGTTGGCGGGTTATGCATTTTCGCTATCAGGTCATTGGGCTGCTGCATTATGGCTTTGTGCAGGGGCTAGCATCATCGGCGCTATGTTTGGCTTAGGCTGTGGGCGTAACACGACTTTAAGAGGAAAATAGAAAATTAAGTGGCTAGGTGATAAATATTCGAGAATTTACCTTGTTTAGGTATTATCAGTCTTATAAAAATTGGATTGTTGAGGTCGTTAAATGGAGTTTTCGAAATTATTGAGTTTAAAAATACTCTTTCCCATATCACTTTGCTTCGTCCTGTTGGGATGCAGTAGTAATAAAATTGAGGAGGTTAATAATAATAGGTATGCCAAGTTGGTGACTGTTGAGCTTCCTTTAAAGAATGTGTTTTACTCTTACGATTTAGAAGTTGGTGATTTGGTTGCGCCCTATGGAAATGGAAAGGAGCAACACATTAATTTATTGATAAGAGGTGTAAGAGAGAATTCGTACGTGTTTGATGAACAACTTATTTTAAACTTTCCCAAAGATGGGGATGGTGCGTTAGAGGTTGAACAAACAGTTAATCCTAATGACGTTCTTAAAAAAAATTACAAGCTTGATACTTTTTATGATTTAACACTCTCTAAGCATTCGAAAATTTTGACCAATGGCAATAATAAAGAGATTAGTTGGAGCTATGGTAAAAGCTTTACTGATAAATTAACTTATGTTTTTAGACTTAACAGTAAGATTAATAGTAAAGATAAAGTTATTGAAGCAAATTATGCCTATCTTATAGAATACCCACAGTTTTTTATTGTGGATGATACTGGTAAAGAGTTTTATAGCTCAGAAGGGGTAGTGAGGTTTGCTTATTACTTTAACCCTGTCGTTAATGACTTGGATGTAAGTTATGATTTTGTTCAATCAAAATAGCTGGAGCTATCGAGAATATAAGGGAATAATTATGGAGTGCTTAAGCTTCAAGAAAGCAAGGAACAGTGTTTGTACTCTTTCATTTTTATCTATCATTTCATTTTTACCTGTCAATTTAGTCATGGCTGATAATACTTCGCACTCAGCCAATGGCGCAGCAACTGAATCTTCACAAGAGTCATTACCTGTTGTCAGCCAAGGGAAATTACAACGCCTTGATGAAGCCGCTATCGAATTTACGCTGATAAAACCACGTCCTATTGATGTGTGGCTGCCAGAGGATTATCCTGCTAAAGCGCCTTATGCCGTGGTGTATATGCATGATGGCAAGGTGTTATATGATGCGAATCAGTCATGGAATGGTACTGCTTAGGAAGTCGATGAAACCGCAGCAAGTCTTAATAAGAGTAAAGATATTAAGCCGTTTATTGTTGTGGGGGTTCATAATGCTGAGCAGTCTCGTCATAGCGAATATTTTCCGCAAAAACCTTTTGAATCCTTAACTGCTGACACGCAAACCAGTTTGTATCAAACCCAGCGCAATGCAACTGAAAAGTTATTAGCTCAAGCAGTGTATTCTGATAAATATGCTGAGTTTATCGTTACTGAGTTAAAGCCCTATATTGATGAACATTTTAAGGTGGCAACGGACAAGCAAAATACCTTCATTATGGGCTCAAGTATGGGCGGATTAATCTCTTGGTATACAGCGCTAGAATATCCACAAGTCTTTGGCGGTGCGGCGTGCTTATCGACCCATTGGCCAGGCTCTTTCGCTGAAGAAGATAACCCGATCCCACAGGTGTTTAACCAGTATTTGGCGAAACAGATTGCCACTAATCCCCAAGTGAAATTGTACTTTGATTATGGCGATCAAACTTTAGATGCCATGTATCCGCCTTTGCAGGCTGAGGTAGATAAACTGTTTGAGACTTCAGGCTATGATAAAGCCCTTTGGCAAACCCACTTCTTTAAAGGTAAAGCCCATAATGAAAGTGATTGGGCTGAACGTTTGAATATTCCGATGACGTTTTTATTAGGCAAATAACTTTGTTATCAAATCTAAAAAAGTAGGGCGCCAGTATTGCTACTGGCGCCCTATTTATATCAGCTGTAACTCGTTATTAACGCGCGCGATTTGGCTTACGACCACCACTAGGTTTACCTTTGCCGCCTTTACCAGCTCCCTTAGCTTGACCTTTGGTTTGGCCTTTGCCGCCACCTTTTGCTTGGCCTTTATGTTTGGTGCTGCGGTTATGCTGCATAAAGTGCTCTGGGCCTTCAATCTTTCCACGCTCTGAAGCTGTTTTGGGCTTAGGTTTAGGCTTTTTCTTTGGTGCTGCTTTTTTGTCTTCAGATGATGAGTCTTTGATCATCTCAAATAACACATCTAATTCTTGTTTGTCTAAGTCACGCCATTCGCCAATCGGTAGCCCTTTTAGGCTGACATTCATGATTTGCTGACGTTCAAGCTTAGTGACTTCAAAATTGAAATATTCACACATGCGGCGAATTTGACGGTTAAGACCTTGCACAAGCACAATTTTGAATGCGTAAGGCGAGACTTGTTCAACCTTACATTTTTTAGTCACTACGCCAAGAATAGGTACGCCAGCGCCCATGCCTTTAATGAAGTCATCAGTAATCGGTTTATTCACCGTGACAATATATTCTTTATCGTGATTATTCCCAGCACGGAGGATTTTATTCACTAAGTCGCCGTTATTGGTCAAAAAGATCAAACCTTGGGAGTCTTTATCTAAGCGGCCAATAGGGAAAATACGGGTGGAGTGATTGACGAAATCAACAATGTTGTCTCGCTCAGTGCCTTCTGTGGTACTGACAATACCGACAGGTTTATTCAGTGCGATAAACACCAAATCTTCAGCATCTCTTGGCTCAATATCTTGGCCGTTTACTTTAACTTTATCGCCAAAAGAAACTTGGTCGCCCACTTGTGCACGTTTACCGTTAATAAACACATTGCCTTGCTCAATAAAACGGTCGGCATCACGGCGTGAACATATGCCACTTTCACTGATGTATTTATTAAGGCGCATTGATGAGTCGGTCACTTGGGTCGTCCTATTAAAAATTTAAAAAGCAGCTAAGAACAGATTGAAAACAGACATGCTTTCAATTCAATTTTATTTAGCATTAGGCAATTGCGTGTATTGTAAAACAGCAGTCTAAAAAAGCAGAGCAGTTTATCATTTTTACTGAACTTTCTTAAGTGGGGTGATGAAACGGGCTTTGCTAAAATGAATAAGGATAATTCATGTTGATCCAACTTAGAGATTTAACCGAAGCAGATTTAGAGGCACTTTATCAATTTCAAGATGATCCAGTCGCTAATCAAATGGCGGACTTTCCAGCAAGAGATCGAGACAGTTTTTTTGAACATTGGCGCACCAATGTATTAGGCCGAGAGGATGTTTTTGCCCAGGGAATAATCGCAGATGACGTGCTGGTGGGCAGTGTGCTGTTATGGTCGATGAATGCGACTAGCGCCCACCCTGATTGGTTTTTAGGTTATTGGCTCGGACGTGAGTTTTGGGGCAAGGGCATAGCCAGTCAAGCAGTAAGCATGTTTGTTAAAAGCCATTCTAAAAGGCCGATTATTGCTGAGGTTGCCAGCCAAAATAAAGGCTCTATTTGTATCTTAGAAAAACTAGGTTTTGAGCATTGCGGCGCAGTCGAAGAGAGTGAGCACTTTAGTCAAAACTCGCAAAACCCTTTGCTTGAAATGAAGTTATCGAATTAACAGGTGGATAATCTAATTCAGGTTATTTAACTTGAAAAAGGGCGGGCAGTTTTGTCTGCTCGCCCTTTCTCTACAGCTTAAACCTATGATTAGCGCATTTGGCTTGGCATATTAAGCTGTGATTTTATTTTTTTCAGTTGGTTAATGTTCTGTTTGTTTAACTGAGCTTTGTTAGCAGGGTTATTAAAACGAGCTTTAACATTAGCCACTTGTTGGTCTGTTAATGCTGGGCGGTTTAATAATGCCACCACAGTGTCTGTAGCTAATGGTCCATCAAAACCGTTGTCGATTTTGGTATATGGGCTATCCCAATCGATAGCAATACCATCTTCAGTTTTGATAATGGCATAAGTATTATCGTCTTCCATTGCGCCATGTCGAATTACAACCGTTGGGTTGTCATCATTCCCCTGTTCAACAGTTATAATGGCAACAGTTGCATCTTGATTACTTCGATCATAAATTTTCAATTGGCCACTATCTGCATCATAAACCACTTTATATAAGCCAAACTCTGGTGTATCACCATAGTCAGGTTTCTCAATTGGATTGGTTGGCTCATGGTAAATAGGTAACTCTTTTTCTATTTCAATTGGATTTGTTGGTTCAAGATAAATAGGTAACTCTTTTTCATGCTCAATCGGGTTTACTGGTGTTCCGCCTAGCCCCCAACCAGAATCAATTCGTGCTGCATATGCATCCTTTAGCTGATCTGCAATCGTGTATTTAGGCTGGTTAGGCGGTGTTTCTTTCTCAATTGGGTTATCAAGACCACTGTCTAGTCCCCAACCACCGTCAACTCTTGCTGCATAAGCATCTTTAGCTTGATCGCTTAATGTGTAATTTGGTGTCTCTGGCGTTGGCGTAGCAGATTCTGTAGAGCTTGTTGATGAACAGCCGCTAATGAAAAGGCTTGATAACACAAGAGTTGAAACAGCAAGTTTGTTGATAGACATAGTCTTCCTCAATTTGTTAAGAGATTCATTTGCTGACCTCAACTCCATTTGCGGTTTCGCATTAAGAGCACAGCATGATGAATTGCAATATGGTTTTAAGTTTCAGAAGCCCGTTGCCTCGTGAAGTTGGATACATATTAAACAACTTGAACTCATTGATAATTAGGGTTAGCTTTAGTTGATGTATTTACACTGTGAATAAGTGAGTGATGATGGCTAATGCAAAACAGTTTGATATGAATCTATTACGAGTATTTAACGTCGTTTGTCATCGCGGTTCATTTACTCTGGCGGCAGAGGAGTTGGAATTAACGCAATCGTCAGTCAGTAATGCAATAGGTCGTTTAAAAGCCATAGTTGGTGAAGAGTTATTTGTGCGGGTAGGCAGAGGAATTCAGCCAACAGTTTTTGCAAAAGAGTTATACCAACAGTTGCACCAGCCCCTTGAAGACATTGAACAAGTATTGATGGGCTTAGAAGAGTTTGATTACCGGAAAGCTCAACGCAGGTTTACAGTATTAGCCAACGATGTCGTTATTAGAAGATTGCAAGGAGCACTAGATAAGCTCCTCGCTAATACTGGCATTGAAATTATTTTTAAAGAAACGCCTCATAATGAAGCTGAAATTGAATCTTCATTAATGTTTGAGCAAGTGGATTTAGTGTTGCACTTGGATTTTTCTGAGTTAAAAATGTTTGCCCGTAAAAAGCTTATTGATGAAGAGGTGGTTTGTGTAGCCGCATTAAATCATCCAAGATTACAAGATGAGCTAACTGTTGAGCAATTTTTAGCAGAGAAACATATATTATTCAGTGGCCGAACGAATAATTTACCAATGGCTCAAGCCTTAAATATACCGATTATGAGTAAACGTGAACTGCATGGAGAGCAATCTTCATTTTTAGGGATAATGGCATCGGTATCAAAATGTGAAGCTATTGGGCTCATTCCAAAAAGCTATGCAGATGAATACAAAACAGTATTCGGATTGCAAATATTTCCTATACCATTTAAAGCTCCACCCTTAGAAGTGTGTATGTTTTGGAAAAATAAACTGACGAAAAATAAAGCCAATAAATGGTTACGGGATACTATTACGTCAATTTTATAATTGATCTAATGTGAATAAACAATCTCAAGCTTCTGACTTATGCATTTACACTGTGAATGTATCAACCTACCTTCGCTCTAATTATCAATATCACTCAACTTGATAGACTTGCATTCATAACGTGACTCTTAGTTTGTTAAAGAGAGCACCATGGTATATCTGAATTGGAAGTCTTCAAGCTTATGAAATCTATTTCAACTTTATCTATTGCGTTGTTATGTATAACAAGTGCAGCTCATGGCGCCTCGATTAGCAATGATATTGCGGTGATGTTTCCTGAAATGGAGATAAATCAACAATCTGAACCCTTGTATAAATCTGTCGGATTTGATGCCTCTATGCACGATGGTGAAGCTATTTATACTGCGAATGCTAGTGTCGATATTAGTGAGACTTGGCGAGTGTTTGGCGAATATAACAATGAGCATTACTGGGAAGTAGGCGTGGGTAAAAGTTTTTATACTCAAGCTTTTGCGATTGAATTGTCTGCAAAAGCGAGTGGTTATGGCTTTTCCGCAGGGACGTTTTTGGCGATGCCCTTACAAGAAGATTATGTACTATTTGCTGATGCTAATTACAACTGGAATACCAACGATTTATCGATTGAGGCGGACAGAGTTAGTAGTGTTTATACACCCGCAGATTCAGTGGATATACAACTTGGAATGTTATGGATAGCCTATGAGTATTTAGGTATTAGTTATAGTTTTAACCAAATCTATGAGACTAAAAGTGCCAGCCTAAATACTGATGTTACCTTACCTGAATATGGTGTTAGCCATAAGCATCATTATTTATATGGGAAGGGGAGTATGAATTATCATAAACTATCTATCACGAGTAAAATCTGGAAATTAGCGCCATATTTTAGTTACAGTTATTTTGCAGATAGTGAAAATATTTATGAGTTCGGGTTAGCATTTAATTTCTAAGTTTTATGATTAATAGGCTTTAAGCTAACGATTAATCATGTCCCTTCAAAGCAAGGGACATGATTCACTCTTAGGTTACCCAAACAACCTACTTAAAATATATCGCTTAATTAGCTTTCTCACCTTATGCGTTCAAACTGTTACTTAAATAATGAGCTTTAAACCGATTGCTGATAAGCAAGTTGTAGCCATTGTTTTACTTCATCATTCACATCGCTAATATCTTTGAGCTGTATGCGGTGGCTACACATTGCGCCAAAAGGCCCTGAGTCTTCTAGGCAACCTTGGGGCTCGGTGTCTTTAATTTTTAAGCCAAGATCGATACGGGTTTTGGTGGCTGGTTTTATCAGGGCAAATTGTTTTTTCCTAATGATGCTCACTGTCGCTTTTTTAGGGGTTATTACTACGTCTTGGCCAAAGCCGCTTACGATAGAAATCAGTAAATCGTAAATTGACGTCAGTGCTTCTTTACCTTGATATTGTTGGGTAACTAACTCATCAGAAGATTCATCTTTTTGTTTTGATAAGGTCACAATCGTATTGGCAAAGCCATGGGTTACTCCATGTTCGGTTTTTAAATATTTAACTGCCATTCCATGCTTTTCAATATTCTGCTGTGCAAGTATGTCGAGCCACTCTGGTAATGACTTGCCGGTTTTTTCTGGCATGTTATCAATCATGGTTTGCAGTGCTTTATCCATTTGCCTCTCCCATTTTCTGTTCCATTTATTTGCGAATGATTAGGGCCTGTTGATCTTTGCTGGTTAAGTTTTATTCGAAATAAAAGCGTTTTAATCGAGGCGAATGAATTGATGCCTAGTCTTCTAAGCACCTTTTATTTACAAAGATGCATTCAACAAAGAGTAAAACGCTTTTAGTCGAACCCTTCGGGCAGCGTTTGTTGGTCATTTTTACTGCGTTATCGACTTTTTATGTAGAATAACTACACCACAAAGTCTCTGCCTTGTACAAATGATCAACAATTCGCTGTAAAAACAACCTCGAAAGATCAACAGGCCCTAAATATCATCTTTATCCTTATATGTATAAAGGTAGCTATTTGAACTCAATAATGCACTTGTTTTATATCAAGCCTCATAGACGACTGCAGACTAGAAGGTAGGGGCGGATTGTAGAAGATAGAAGATAGAAGGTAGAAGGTAGAAGGTAGAAGGTAGAAGGTAGAAGGTAGGGCGGGTTGTAGAAGATAGGGTGGAGTGTCGACCGGAATGAAACTGATCACTCAAGTTTGTTGATTGCTTATAAGCAAGATTAGCAGGGAGTTACGAGCAACTCCCTTTTAAAGCGTGGTATAAAGAGCGCCTTTAACTCAAAACTGGTTTGGAAACACTATATAAACTGAATGTTTAATCAGCATGTCCATGTTTATGTCCATGTTTATGTCCATGTCCATGTTAATGAGAATGTGAATGCCCATCACTGATTGCTTTTCCTTCTGTGTCATAAAACCCAGATGCGCCGTGCTCAACAAACCCTAGCGTCACCATTTTAGTTAAAAACTCATCGCTATGATCGTCACCAATATCGGCGTAATCGGTCATTTTATAATGATTAAGCTGTTTGAAAAAAGTCGCGATTTTATTTGCATCATGGCTGAGCTCAGTCAGTTGCCATTGCTCATGTGTTTGATGTTTTCCTTGGTTTTTTGTCCAGCTAAAACGACTAATAAGTTGAAGTTCTGGTAACCAAACTAACTCAATTTTACTGTTGGCAGAGGTCTGAGTTAATACTTGCTGACGCTCACAGCCTTTGCCTGTTTCGGCGCTAAGGGTTAACTGTGAAATAAGCTTGTCAGAGATAAATTGATAACGATATGACCAGTCGTGTTCAGATTTCCCGTGTACGACTTCTCCGGGTTGGTATTCTATACCGCGTTGATAATGATCAAAAAAGCGGGTGGGTTTGATTTGCTTATTATTGAGCAAAAACCACGATTCGGTAATGTCTGTTTGCGGATATTGATGTGCGACAGTGTTTCCCTGACGCCATAGGTTTAGCTGGCTTGTGTGGCTCGAATTTTTACTCGATAAGTTTGGCGAATTATCAGAGGAGGTGAGTTGATAACTTGCCTGCAAGTTTGATGGTGATAACTCACATTGAGCCTCAGCAGCGCTTGATAAAGTGATGAGTAAGCTTGATAGCATGAATGATAAAGGCAGTGATAACTTCACAAAAACTCCTATGACATTGGTTATTTTGCTCAATGTCGGTGTAAATAGGTTAAGACTAAATAATTTATTAAACCCTATGGCTGCAACTGGGTTACAGCCAAAGGGTTTATTACAACTGCTCGTATTACTGTTCAAAGAACTGATCTTATTAAAGCTAGTATTACAGCTCTTATTACAGCTCTTAGTACAATTACAGTAATGACTAGTTGGTTTGCGCAGCGTTAGCTTTGTTAGTTAAATCAGCAGCAAAGTCCATGATGTGGTAAATCACACTCTGTTCATTGGTGCCATTGACTAACATTGCTCCTGGGCCGTAAGCATAGATCCCAACATCTTCACCCGCGTGAGTTTCAGAGCTGGTAGGCACTAATGACTCTTGGTGGAAACCAGAAGAGGCTGTGTCGACATCAGTGAGGTCAAATCGACCAGCGGTAATGTCTTCACCGTAACCTGCATCTGCATCGGTTTCTGTACCTAGGTTTTTAAAGCCGCGACCATTGGTGTAACCCAGTGTGGTGTATGGCATGCCATCTGAAGCTGTTGAAGGTTCTTCGCTACCAATGCCAACGACTGTTCCTAAGATTGGGTTACCGCGTTTTGGGTAACCTGCAATGGTAAACACGTGGCCGTGATCGGCAGTAACAATGATTAATGTGTCAGACATATCCGTCATTTCAACTGCTTTGGCAATCGCATTTGAGAATGCCAAAGTGTCAGTTAATGCGTTATACGCACTGCCTGCGTGATGACCATGGTCGATACGACCAGATTCAACCGTTAAGAAGAAACCTTCATCGTTGTTATCTAGGATATCAATGGCTTTAGCAGTCATTTCAGCGACAGAAGGTTCACCGGCAACATCGTTGGCGCGATCAGCTTCGTATTGCATATGAGACTCGTTAAATAAGCCCATCACACGAGTCGTATTAGCTGCATCAATGGCATCAAAGCCTGCTTGATCCATCACATACACACCATCTGTGTAGGTCGCTTGCCACTCAGCTGTTAAATCACGGCCATCGGTGCGGTCGCCCTCAACTGAGCTGACTGCATCTGCTGAGTTGTAAGCTGCATCTTTAGGTAAGAAATGACGGCGACCGCCACCCATAACGACGTCGATACCGTCAACATCAATCCCGTTAATGCGCGCTTCAAGGTTGGCTTCAAAGTTAACCAGTTGGTCAGCAATATCTTTACAACCAGCTGTAACGGCCTCTTCAGGCATATCTGAGATATCTTCCCAGTTACGATCGGCAGATTTAGCATAAGTAGCAGCGGGTGTTGCATGGGTAATACGTGCAGTTGAGATTACACCCGTTGATTTACCCGCTATTTCTGCCAGTTCTAATGCGGTGATTAACTCAGTGCCAGCGACTGTGCTGCAATCGCCACGCTCAACATTTTCATCAACCCCTAAAATGCCCGCGTCGGTTTTCACACCACTCATCATCGCAGTCATGGTGCCTGCTGAATCTGGCGTTTGTGCATCAACATTGTAGGTTTTAGCAAGGCCTGCAAATGGGAAGGTATCGAATGAAAGGTTATGCTCTTCACCGTTTTTACCTTGCATTTGTCCTTCTAAAATACGCGCTGCTGTGACAGTTGAAATACCCATACCGTCACCAACAAACAAAATCACGTTTTTAGCACTACCACGTAATTCATTTAAGGCGCTAGCATTCACTGCAGCGACTGATTGCGCTGATGTTTTAGCGCTGTTACTTGCCGCTAGATTTGGCATGGTTGCATTCAGCCAATTTTGGCGTGCGGTGGTGATTTCTTGCTGACCCGCTACAAACCAGTCGTTATTAACACTGGTTAAGATTTCGCTGGTACTAACTTCAGTATTACCTGGGGCACATACGTATTCTGTAGCTGTGATTTCAGCGGTTTGTAATGCACCGTCACTGTCAGCATCAATACCTGAATCAATTTGTACACCGCTGTTAGGGCAGTTAGCGTCGCCAATGGCTAATGCTGTTTGTACGATAAGACTCGTTGAACCATTTGAACCATCAGCACCATTTGTTCCGTCAGTACCATTGGTTCCGTTAGCGCCATCATCACCGTCTGAACAAGCAGATAGACCGATTACAGCAAGGGCGACAAGAGATAGATTTAAGTTTTTCATATTCATTTCCTGCTTATTCCTGAATTAAGTCGAGAGATTGTTCAATAAGATGAAATACTACGCTTTGCTCAACAACACCTTGCACAAGTTGTGCGCCAGGGCCTTGTGCATGCAAAGTAATGTCTTCACCTGAGTGGGTCTCTGAGCTCATTGGAATCAAGGCTTCTTGGTGAAATCCTGATGTAGTGGTATCAACGTTTGTTAAGTCCTGACGACCAGCATTTACGTCTTCGCCATAACCAGCATCGGCATTGGTTTCGTCGCCTAAATCATGGAAACCATTACCATTGGTGTAGCCGAGTGTTGTGTACGGTAAGCCATCAGATGCCACTGTTGGTTCGGTTTCGCCAATAGCGACGACTTTACCTAAAATTGGATTGCCGCGTTTTGGGTAACCTGCAATAGTAAATACATGGCCGTGGTCTGCAGTAACCAAAATAAGGGTCTCGCTTGGGTCAGTTTTTGCGACAGCTTCTTTAACAGCATCTGATAGGGCAATAGCGTCAGTTAATGCGTTATAAGCGCTACCAGCATGATGACCATGGTCAATACGACCTGATTCCACCATTAAGAAGAAACCATTGTCATTGTTATCAAGAATATCAATCGCTTTACCGGTCATTTCAGCAATTGAAGGTTCACCTGCCACATCATTGCCGCGGTCTGCTTCATACTGCATATGAGACTCATTAAATAGTCCCATGACTTGCTTGGTATTTTCAGTGTCGATGGCATCAAATCCTGCTTGATCCATGACGTAAACACCTTCGCTGTATTTGGCTTGCCATTCTGCGGTTAAATCACGTGAATCTGTGCGATCGCCTTCAATTTCACTCACGGCATCTGCGCTGTTAAATGTGGCGTCTTTTGGTAAAAAATGACGACGACCGCCACCCATGACGACTTCGATACCATCGATATCCACACCTTGAAAACGTGCTTCTAGATTGGCTTCAAAATTCACCAGTTGTTCGGCAATGTCTTTACAGCCGCCAGTTACCGCATCTTCTGGCATGTCTGAGATATCTTCCCAGTTACGATCGGCTGATTTGGCATAGGTTGCAGCTGGTGTTGCATGGGTAATACGCGCCGTTGAAACAACACCCGTTGATAAGCCTTTGATTTCAGCTAGTTCAAGTGCAGTGACCACTTCATTTCCAGCAACCGTTGAACAGTCACCGCGAACGATATCTTCATCGACACCTAAAACACCTGCATCACTTTTAAGGCCTGACATCATGGCTGTCATCGTGCCCGCAGAATCCGGCGTTTGAGCATCAACGTTATAGGTTTTCACTAACGCAGTGTGAGGGAATGTTTCGAAGCTTAAGTAACCTTCTTCACCAGGTTGTCCTGCCATTTGTCCCTGAAGAATGCGCGATGCAGTTAGGGTTGAAACGCCCATCCCATCACCGACAAAAATGATCACGTTTTTGGCTTTAAATTGATTATTAGTATCCAGTTTTGTGTCGATTGCGCTTTGCGCATCAGTAAACCAAGCATTCTCAGTTTGATATGACGGTAGCACTTCAGCATTTAAGGCACTTGAAATGACTAAAGCAAGCACACCATATGATGCTTTCCAGGTCTTATTCATTATGTTGTCTATCCTATTGACGAGTGGTGGTTGAAAGCAGAGTTAGCTGCCCAATGAAAACGCACAAAGGTTAATCAGATGTTGTGAATGTTAGCTTGCAGTTATTTGATGTTTTGATGACCGAAATGTGACCACTTAAAACTGAATAAATTGTACTGATATAATCTGTTTATTAATGTCTGAATTATAAAGGAATAATTTTTTGATATGTTATAACATACTGTATTTGTGGCGATTTTTGTTCCCATTGAATCAGTGATATTTTTGAATAAAATTTAAATTTTTTGCATGAGAGTGACGTTTATGATGAGAATTTAGTGGCGGAAATGATCACAGCTGCATCGTGAAAATGTGACTGACATGGTAAAATAACGGTCAATATTTTTGGAGATAGATTAATGCCTTTTGCCGAACTTGAGCTTCAGACTCGACTTTTACAACGTTTAACCGAGTTGAAATATCTACAGCCTTCTTCAATACAGCAACAAGCAATACCTGTCATTCTTGCTGGTAAAGATGTATTAGCTGGCGCGCAAACTGGCACAGGTAAAACGGCGGCGTTTGCATTACCTATCTTGCAGCAATTACTTAATCAGGTTGAACCAGCGACTCCACACTCAGCAGCTCCGAAATCTGGTTCAACTCAAGCATTAATATTGGTTCCAACCCGAGAACTGTCGCAGCAAGTAAGCCAAAGTGTCGAAAGCTACGCTAAGTTAACGCCTATTAAGACAGTGTCTGTTTATGGCGGCGTTGCTATTAAAGCGCAAATCGAAGCGATAAAACGTGGCGCTGATATTATTGTTGCAACGCCTGGGCGCCTGCTGGATTTAGTTCGTCAGCAGGTTTTGTCTTTATCTGACATTAACTATCTAGTGCTTGATGAAGCTGACCGCATGCTAGACATGGGCTTTAGAGATGAAATCATCGACATCTTGAAACGCTTACCGAAAACTCGCCAAACATGTCTTTTTTCAGCCACATTGGATGATCGCATTTTTAAATTTAGTAAGCGATTACTGCAATCACCCCATGTGATTGAAGCGAGTGAGCGCAATACAACGGCAGCCAAAATTGTGGAGCGAGTCTATAACGTCGATGCTAGTAATAAGCTGCCTTTGTTATGCCACCTTATTAAAAAAGAAGATTGGCAACAGGCATTAGTGTTCAGCCGTACTAAACAAGGTGCGGATAAGCTTGCAAAACAAATGGAGCAAGCGGGCGTTAATGCGGCGGCATTTCATGCTGACTTATCGCAAGCGGTGCGTGAAACCGTGCTTGAGCAATTTAAATCGGGTGAAGTTAAAGCGCTGGTGGCTACCGATGTCGCGGCCAGAGGCTTAGATATTAATGAATTGCATTATGTGGTTAATGTTGAGCTGCCATTTCAAAATGAAGACTATATTCATCGTATTGGCCGCACGGGCAGGGCTGGCAAAGAAGGCCAAGCGATTACCTTGCTAAGTGTTGATGATGAGCCACAGTTAATAAAGCTTGAAGCCTTTTTAGACAGGCGATTACCACAGCAATGGTATAGCGGTTTTGAGCCTGATTTAAGCCAAGTCGCGCCTGTGACGCGTAAAACTAAAAAAGGCTCACTGAAGCAGCAAGCGCGCCAAAAAGCACTGGCAAAATCTGCCAAAAAGCAACGCTAAAAAAGGTATTTGTCAACGCAACTTAGTTTCATTCTCTCGGCAATAAACTTATAAAAACAGGGGCTATATGTTTAACGGAATTCATCATGTGGCGATTATTTGCAATGACTATGTTAAGTCCAAGCATTTTTACACTAAGATTTTAGGTTTCAACGTCATCGCCGAAAATTACCGTGAAGCAAGAGACTCCTATAAGCTCGATTTAGCCTTACCTGATGGCAGTCAAATAGAGTTGTTTTCACTCCCTAATGCACCGCAAAGACCTAGCTACCCTGAAGCGCAAGGCTTACGCCATTTGGCGTTTAAGGTTAATGATATTGATGCGGTTGTTGAGTATTTAGTCAGTCACAGTATTGATGTTGAGCCTGTTAGAGTGGACGAGTACACAGGTAAAAAGTTTACATTTTTTAGTGACCCTGATGATTTGCCGTTAGAGATTTACCAAGTGTAATTCGTATTTTTAATCCTCCCTCCCTTATTGTTAAACCCAGTCATTACTATGAAATAAAAGCCTAGTATTTATAATTATTTAGGCTCTTTATATCCCTGTTTATTATTTTGAATCTTCACTTAATGGTTAGCTAATTTAAAATAAACTTAATTATTAATGTAAATCTAAATGATAACGATTTACATTAATGTTAATTCTTTGTTAGGATGCGCCTAATTTTTAGGACGTTGTTAACAAAGGACAGTTCATAAGATGAAACCTGTACAGAGTAAAAACTTATCATTAGGCGCACAAGCCGTTGCTGCCGCACTAGTGTTTGGTAGCCCAGTCGCATCAGCTGAAGAAGTGAGTCAGCAAAGCTGTAACCCAGAAGTCAGTGGTGTTGAGTGTGATAAAAATCAATCAGCTGAGGCGATTGAACGGATTAAGGTTCATGGCGTTAAGAGCTCGATTTATCTTTCTGAATCATCTGGTGATTTACGCCGAGTGGCAGATTTAGTTGATACTCCGCAGGTGATTACCGTACTGACACAAGATCAGATCCAAGAGTCAGGTAAGACCGATTTAAAAGATATTTTATCTGCCCAGGCTGGTATTACATTAGGCACGGGTGAAAACGGTAATGCCTTTGGCGATCGTTATATTATTCGTGGTCATGAAGCGCGCAGTGATGTGTTTGTTGATGGCCTGCGTGACCCAGGTATGACGACGCGTGAAAGTTTTGCCACAGAAGTTGTTGAAATAACCAAAGGCCCTAGCTCAACATTTGCTGGTCGTGGCTCTTCTGGTGGTGCGATTAACAGCGTTACTAAAAAAGCGTCAACATCGTATAACTTAGGCCGCGTTGATTTAGGTTTAGGCACTGATGAACACCGCCGCTTAACTGTGGATTATAACCACGCTATTTCAGATACAGTTGGCGTGAGATTTAATGGCTTATTGTCTGATGAAGATAAACCTGGGCGTGAGGGCATTAGCCGCGAGCGTAATGGTGTGCAATTATCGGCAGTTTTTGAACCAAGCAATGACTTATCTTTTACCGCTGATGGTTACTATTTAGATGCCAAAGATGTGGCTGACTTAGGCAGCTATTTTGATCAAACAACACGTGAACCTATTGCAGATATTCCTGTTTATGCCCAAGAATCTGACTTTTTAGATTCAGAGGTAATGACATTTACTCTACGTACTGAATATGACATCAATGATAACCTGACTTTTTATAACGCGACTCGAGTTGGTAAAACCGAAAATGGTTACATCACCACGGGTGTGCGCGGTACAACAAGGAGCGAAACTGACCTTGAAGCACCAGGTGCAGATACTTTGACGCTAAGTACGCACCAGGGCAATCAAGAAGTTGACTACATTAGCACTCAGTTCAATCTGTTTTGGAATACTCAAATCTTGGGTATGGAAAACAAATTTGTATTTGGACTTGAGTATACCGATCAGCAAGTTGATAACGGCATTTACGACATCGCATACGCCAATGAAACTAACTGTATAACGGCAGGCCGCCGTGGTGATGCTGGCGCATACTGTATTCTTGATGGCGACGGCAATACTGTAGATAACATCGATAAGTTAATGGGGCGTACATATAGTAAAGGCATTAACGATGCTGAGTACCAAATCGAAACCGTTTCTGCCTACTTTATGGATACTGTTGCGCTAACTGAGGATGTAGAACTCTTCTTTGGTGTAAGACAGGATAGTTTTGATTATCAAAACGATACATCAAGTACACGTAATGGCGACATACTCTATGAGTACGATGACACTATGTATAACGGTCATATCGGCTTAGTGTACAGCATTACAGATGAAGGTAATATTTACGCCAATTACAGCACGGCAACCAATATTAATGGTGGCGAGTCTGATTTAGGCGCAAGTTGTGGCTATGGTGGCGTGTGTGGTGATGTTGAACAAGCCCGTGCAGCAGACCCTGAATTAGTAGAAAACATTGAACTAGGCACTAAGTGGATGCTATTTGAAGACAAAGTTATGTTTTCAGCATCGGTATTCCAAATCACTAAAAGTGATGTAATGGAAAGTGTAGGTGATAGTTACTCGACGCTAGGAACATTAAATACCGGTAAAAACCGCGTGCAAGGTGTTGAATTCGGTATGGTTGGTAACATCACTGAAGCATTTAGTGTTCAGTTCTCTGCCGCAATTATGGACTCAGAAGTGCTGGAGTCATTTACCGAAGAAAACGTGGGTCTTGCATTAAGTAACTTTGCTGATGAAAGTGCTTACCTGCAGCTACGTTATCAAATTAATGATGCATTCGTGATTGGTGCAGGTTACACCTACCAAAGCGAAATGTACGGCGGACAACCCGATACAGCAGCAGGTTATGATGCCGAAAATGGCCGTTACAGTATCGTAGTGCCTGACTATCAAGTGGTTGACTTATTTGCTAATTACAATGCAACTGAGGCGCTGACTTTCCGTTTAAATGTGGGTAACGTACTTGATGAAGAGTACTTTACGGCGGCATACCGTTCTGGCTCATTTATGTATTTAGGTGATGCAAGAAATGCTAAACTATCAGCTACTTATGAATTTTAATAACAGAGTTTAATGTCGTTATGATTGTGATTGAGCAAATACTGTCGAAACAAGAAGTGGCTTTATATCGAAAGCAACTGCAAACAGTAAATTGGGATGATGGCCGCAATACAGCCATGGGCATGGCGGCTGATGTGAAAAGCAACCGCCAAGCACTGGCTAGCGACCCTGATGTGCAACATTTAGCTAATCAGTTACTCACTAAAATTGGCGCTACGCCAAAAGTGGTTTCTGCTGCACTGCCACATCAGATTTTCCCGCCTTGCTTTAATCGTTACTCTGAATCAGAAGAGTACGGTTTTCATGTTGATGCTGCTGTGATGCGAGTACCTAATACTCAAGTTGTGCTTCGTAGTGACGTGTCAATGACGGTATTTTTGTCTGAGCCGGAAGAGTATGACGGTGGTGAGCTCATTATTGCCACTGAATTTGGCGAGCAATCTATTAAGCTACCTGCCGGATATGCTGTGGTGTATCCATCAAGTAGTTTGCATAAAGTGACTGCCGTGACCCGCGGCGAACGTGTAGCTGCGATCACTTGGATGCAAAGTATGGTGGCAGATTCAGGCTTAAGACAAAACTTATATCAGCTCGATCAGTCTATCCAAGCATTAATTGCAGCAGGTAATACCGATCGCACCGAGCTAGATAAGTTGCATCACGTTTATCACAACTTGATACGGCAATTTGCCCAGTTATAATTATCAACTGCTAATAAAAGCCCCTAAGTTTATAACTCTGGGGCTTTTTAGTATTTAAGTGCTACTTAAATTGGTAGAAAAATACCTGTAATTAAGGGCATAGTTGATATTAGAATCTTATCAGGATCTTAACCTAACTTACTGAGTAGCAGATGTAATTGGTCTACTTGCTTAGCGGTTAAATCTTGAGTAAGGCTGTTACTGCAATTCTGACTTGTTACAGCTGCATCTTGATAAATCTCAGTTCCAGCCGCAGTTAATTTTACTAAGCTGACTCTCGCATCTCGGCTATTTTTTTCTTTTTCGATTAAATGAATCTTTTCCATAGGCATTAACAGGCGAGTTATTCCTGAGGCTGTAAGGTTAGTGGCTTCAGCTAATTCGATACGGCTCATCATTAGATTTGGAGATTGAGCTAAGTGTTCGAGTACTTGAAATTCAGTAAAGCTTATTCCATGCACACTCAATGCTCGGTCAATTTTTTTATTAAAGCGGCCAAAGGCGCTTGAAAGTGCCATTAACGCTGATAGTGATTCTGACATAGTGTTCTCAATTACATTAGAATAATTAATTTAATTGCTGGTTACTTGATTAGTCAAGTATTGATCAATCTAACTTTAAATGCAAACGTATAAGTTGCTATTGCACTTTTTAATACTTAATGCCTTTGTATCACATTCATATTTATTGCTGTATTTGACAGTCGATAAGCCGTTTTGAAAACGTAATTTAGATGTGCGGCTCCATGTTGTGAGTCTGCTTGAGGCAGAATATCTTGGCTATTTTGTCATGGATAAAAGTTAACCGTAAAAACCGTGATTTTTAAGCCTATTTTAAGTTTGGTTAAGTAGGCTCTGCGATCCTCAAAAGTTGAGGGGTTATCTGGGAGAAAAGACGTCATCATGCAAGCTACGGGTGTGCTATCTGTTTTAAAAAAAGTTGATCAAAGTAAAACCTTTCAGGGCTTTGTTATTTTTGTCATTATCGTGTCGGCTTTGTCGATTGGTGCGCATACCTATCATTTACCCCCTTGGCTTGAGCAAAGCTTATGGGCTCTCGATATCGCGATTACGGCTTTCTTTTTATTTGAGCTTATCATTCGGTTTATGGCCAGTGATGGCATTAAATCCTTTTTTTCGAAAGGCTGGAATATCTTCGATACCATCATTGTGATTGGTAGTTTAGTGCCGTTAGGCGGCTCAACGATATTACTGGCGCGTTTACTGCGTATATTCAGAGTACTGCGGTTGGTCTCTATGGTGCCAGAGCTACGAATGCTGATTAATGCGCTACTCAAAGCCATTCCGCGCATGGGTTATATAGCGCTATTAATGTTCGTGATTTTCTATATTTACGGCGCTGTTGGCAGCATGTTCTTTGCTCATGTAAATGACTTTTTATGGGGTGATGTCTCCATTGCGATGCTGACCTTGTTTCGTATTTCTACGTTTGAGTCTTGGACATCCATCATGTATGAAACCATGGAAGTGTATCCATTAAGCTGGATTTACTATCTAACCTTTATCTTTTTAACCACTTTTGTTTTCCTGAACATGATGGTTGGCGCCGTATTAGATGTGATGGGCGAAGAAACTAAAATCATGCGTGAAGAGCAAGCGGATGAAAATGACTCGCCAGATGAGCAAACCGCAACGGCTGAAGATATAAAATTACTCAATGATAAGATAGATAAGTTGACTGAGATGCTGGCCAAGAAAGCTTAATACAGCGGGATTTAGCTCGCTTAATTGAGCTAGCCAATCGACTTGTTAAATGAATCATTAAATAAAAAGGCTTCTATTTGGAAGTCTTTTTTATGGCTGAATATTGTATAACAGGATAATAGTCGCTAATTCTTTACTGCTAATAGCTTAATGGTCAACGCAGATTATTCTATTTTTCACGCTTTACTTCTCCTCAAACTGTTTATTCAGGTATGCTAATTTTCAATGGTTTTCGACGTTTGTTAGCGACCTTACTTTATTGTCCCGTATATGTGTCGCAGTCAAAATATGAAAAGTGTTCTTAACAAGGAAGTACCGAAACTATGCCTGATACTGATGCCGATGATACTAATGTTGATGATACTAATGCCGCGAATGATATGCTCGATAATCGGGAGGCTAAACAAAAACGCCAATCCTTTATCAAGGGACTATTGGCGGTGTTGCCTTTAACCATTGCCGTGATCCCATGGGGAATTTTAGCGGGTTCTTTAGCATTAGAAATCGGCTTAACAGCAACTCAAAGCCAAGCAATGTCGGCGATTATTTTTGCCGGTAGTGCGCAGTTAGTTGCACTTGGAATGATTAAAGCGGGTGTGGGCTTAGGCAGTATTTTAATTACCACTCTATTAATTACTTCACGGCATTTACTCTATGCCATGGCATTGCGCACTCAGATTAGCCCATTACCGCTTAAATGGCGTTTGGGACTTGGCTTTCTACTTACCGATGAGCTATTCGCGATTTCAAATCATAGTCAGGCCCCTGCGCGATCAAAACCCGACAGCCTTAATCCCCAAAAAGAGAAACAAGAGGGCTTAAAAACCGAAAAGCAATCGCCTGAAAGCCAACGACACAGGTTTGACCGTTGGTACGCACTAGGTGGTGGTTTGACGTTTTATATTGGTTGGAATATTGCCACCTTACTGGGCATTATTGCTGGTCAATCCATTGATAACTTAGGTGAACTAGGGTTAGATTTTGCAATAGCCGCAACGTTCATTGCTTTATTGGTTCCTACCGTTAAAAAGCCTTCGATTCTGATTTGTGTCTTGGTGTCATTAACCTTGGCTGTGATATGTGCAGTATTTGAGATTCAAGCAGGGTTATTAATTGCTTCACTATCTGGGATGGGGGCAGGCTTTGCTTATGCCAAACTGACTAATGAACATAAAAGAATGACTACAGATGAAAAAGCTAAAGTTAACTCAACTGGAGAGCAGTCATGACTTGGTTGATTATTTTATCTATGGCTGCGGTGGTCTTTATTAGCCGCTATTTACTGTTAGAGCCTAAATTGCCTTTAAAACTCAGCGATAAAACGCTGACCTTTTTGAGTTATTCGGCGCCAGCAGTATTAACCGCCATTTTAGCTCCGATTGTATTTGTGCCCGAAGGCCAGTTGAACTTAACGTTTGATAATACCTACTTAGTTTGTGGTGTGGTGGCCACGTTACTTGCGTATTTCACTGGTAATACTTTATTGACCACCGTACTCAGTATTGGATTATTCTTTATCCTTTTCTAGCACTTTTCACACCTAGCAAACGAAGCTAACGGGCACGTTAACAATATGGATCTTAGCTTCAGTTGCTGCAGTTGCTTCAGTTGCTTCAGTTGCTTCAGTTCATTTTACTGAGAAAGCGCCGCTAGCATGTATACCAGTGGCGCATTCCAATTAATGGCGACTTCATTACTGGCATAGCTGCAACCATGGTCGATATATGACTTGGCTGGATGTTTCGACGGGTAAATACCGCCTTGTTTTTTACAGTCGCCAGCATCTTGTTGCCCCGGTTGTGGCCCGCCAGCTAAAAAACCTGGGATTGGCGTTTTAATGCCATCAGCCATAGAGGCTCGGTGGTGAACATTCATCGGTGACATGAGCCCTACACCTGTCACGAAAGACATTCCTAAAGGGTTACGACCAAAAATGTAATCGACAATGGCCTCTGCATGTTTGGTATATAAACTGTCTTGTTGTTCTGTGGTGGATAATAACTGACTAACACGATGTAAAGTCACTGCTTTATTAAGCATGTTGGAGTTACTGCCCCAGACAAAATCTTGCTCACTAATCGCAAGGCCGTAAGCTGAGTCTTCGCCCACCTTTGTCCAGCTATCGGTCAATTTCAATAATTGTGACTGGGCTTGCTGCTTTAATTTTTGGGGTGACTTGTCAGTCGTTGCTATGGTGATCAGGGCTAAGGTTTCGACTTTATCCCATTCAGGAATTCGTAGTTGTTTGGGTAACTCAATTGTATTGAGGTATTCATCTTCGCCAGTGGCTGCAAATAACTCAGCAGCAGCCCATAACCATTCATCTTTTAGGTTGTCTCCTTCTGTTGCGTAAGCCCCTGTGTGAATATCATCGGGTTGTTGATAATGAATGTCGGGATTTTTAATCGCCCATTGCCATGCATATTTGGCCGCGCGAAGTAATTGCTGGCTGTAGCGAGTGTTATCAAAGGAGGTTACTGGCAAGTTTGCATCATACTGAGCCAATATTTGGCTCGCTTTAGCCATCGTCGCTGCAAAACCTAAAGTGGCAGCGGTAGATTTAGCGATGATATAACGGGGCTGGTCCATCATGTGCGGCATTTCATCTTCGCCGGTAAAACGTTTGGTGGTGAGCTTGTGGTACAAACCGCCATCAGCGGGGTCTTGCATCGTGAGCATCCAATCCATATTCCACAGGATTTCATCAAGGGTGTCGGGCAAGTTATTGCTTGATTCAGGAATATTAAGCGAAAGGTTCGATAGGGCATCAGTTTGTTCAGCAAGTGCACTGAGTAAGGTGTACACGGTAATGTTGGAGTTGACGATATACTTGTTGTAATCGCCAGCATCGTACCAACCTTTTGGCGATGAAATCACTGTGCCTTCGGGCCTAGTTTTTGACGCTGCAGATTTATGAACATGAACAATGGTATCTGGGTGCGCTGCAGGGCGGGCATATATGCCTGCATATTCTTGTTGGATAACTGCGCCACTGCGATTATAAAAGTAAGCACGCATTGCTGTTTTTAATGGCTGATGATAGCGAGATTCAGAGATTGAAAAAGGATGGGAGGTTGCAAGGGAGTCAACTTGTAGCTGGTATTCACCTGCTTGAGTAAAATCATCAAAGTGAGCGAGTTTTACGCTTTCAGCTGAGGGTGCCCACACTTTAGCGGCGCTGAGTTTACCTTGATAAACGGTTTTACCTGACGTTTGTTCAATGAGGCTAAAATTCTCAGATGCTGTATTACTGACTACGGCAGTTTTTGCAGCATTTACTCCAAAACCAAGTTGATTAAAACGAATATCCTGTTCATTGGCAACACTGCTGTGACTGACTAGTACAGTGATACTCATACACGCCAACAGGCTTGCTGAGCGTTTAAAAGGTGATACCCACTGCTTGGTCTTATTGCTGATGAGGTTATTCATTTTCAGTCCTTGTTGAAAATCGGCTAAGCCATTATTACGGCTTTTTTATCAATAAAGAAACATGACCAGTTAGAATTGATTATGCAGGATAACTAACAATCTTGATGTTCAGGTACTAAGGACAATAGCGTTGGGCGTTGTTGGCAACGATTACATAGTTCTAACTAAGTTGTGCGTTAGTGATGGCTAAAGATTAAAGCTTGTTATTGTGAGCTGACAATCTCGGGCGCAATGCTTTAGAATAAGCCATAAATCATTCTCAATAGAGCAATTGCATGCACGTACATATTCTTGGGATCTGTGGCACTTTTATGGGCGGCCTCGCATTATTAGCCCGTGCGATGGGACACAAAGTGACTGGTAGTGATGCCAATGTTTACCCACCGATGAGCACTCAACTTGAAGAGCAAGGTATTGAACTCATCCAAGGGTTTGACCCAAGCCAATTAGGTAAAGAAGGTGAAAGTCAGCCAGATATCGTGGTGATTGGCAATGCAATGAGCCGAGGTAACCCTTGTGTTGAGGCGGTACTCAATCGCGGCATTAAATACACTTCAGGCCCGCAGTTTTTATCTGAATATATCTTACCTGAGCGTTGGGTACTTGCCGTTTCTGGGACTCATGGAAAAACCTCGACCTCAAGTATGTTGGCGTGGGTATTAGAAGATTGTGGCTACGAGCCTGGTTTTTTGATTGGCGGCGTGCCGCAAAACTTTGGTGTATCAGCAAGATTAGGCAACTCGCCGTTTTTTGTGGTTGAAGCCGATGAATACGACAGTGCCTTTTTCGATAAACGTTCTAAGTTTGTCCATTACCGTCCGCGCACGTTAGTGATTAATAATCTCGAGTTTGATCATGCCGATATCTTCAGCGATCTCGCCGCGATACAACGTCAATTTAATCATGTTATTCGTACTGTTCCTGGCGAGGGCAAAGTGATTTGGCCTGCTGAGGTCGATGCGGTTAAAGAAGTCATCGAACTTGGTTGCTGGAGCGAGCAAGAGCAGTTTTATGCCTCACCAACCAAAGGCCTGCAAGTGGCTCAAGGTTGGTATGCCAATACGATCGCTGCAGATGGACATGAATTTGAAGTGATGTTTGATGGTGAGTCTCAAGGCATTTTAAACTGGGGCCTTATCGGTCAGCATAATATAGAAAATGCAGTGATGGCTATAGCTGCGGCTCGTCATGTGGGCGTAGCCCCTCATCATGCCATTGAAGCATTAACCAAATTTTCCCCGCCTAAGCGCCGTTTAGAGTTACTTGATACGGTTAATGGCATTGCTGTTTATGATGATTTTGCCCATCACCCAACGGCTATTGAAACGACACTACAAGGTTTACGTGCCAAAGTAGGTGCAGGCGAAAAGGCTTCAGGTAAATTGATTGTGGTACTTGAGCCGCGCTCAAATACCATGAAAAGCGGCGTTCACAAAGATACTCTTGCTGAATCTATGTCATTGGCGGATTGTGCCTTTTTGTACCAAGCTGACAATATCGGTTGGGATATTGAAACCAATATGGCTAATGCCAGTATTCCTGTGGCAGTATCGACAGATATTAATGACATAATTGCTTTAGTGACGGCAACAGCTTGTGAAGGTGATACGATCGTTATCATGAGTAATGGCGGTTTTAATGGTATTCATCAAAAGCTAATGAGTGCACTAAAATAGTATTGCTATTTTTGATAAAATTGCACCGACAACAGTATTTTGAACGTATTAAGGTTAACTGAAATCGTTAGCTGTATTTAGAGAGTTTATGAGTAACACAACGCAGTACAACAAAAGATCTAAAGCGATCAGTCTTGCATGGACTGGCGCTTCAGGTGCGCCTTATGGTTTAAAACTACTAAAGTGTTTATTAGCTGCTGATTATCAGGTGTTTTTAATGATATCGAGCGCTGCACGAGTCGTACTGGCCACTGAAGAAGGCTTACAGCTTAGTGCTAACCCAGAAAAAGCTCATGAGCAGTTATTGAATCATTTTGACATGACTGATTCTTCTATCGGTGAGTTAGTGGTTTTAGGTAAAGATGAGTGGTTCTCGCCACCTGCATCTGGCAGCGCAGCGCCTAAACAAATGGTCATTTGCCCTTGCTCAACTGGCACTTTAGCTGCGGTTGCAACCGGAATGAGTAATAATTTGTTAGAAAGAGCAGCTGATGTGGTATTAAAAGAGCGTGGTCAATTAATCTTGGTTCCGCGAGAAACTCCTTTTAGTGCCATACACTTAGAGCATATGTTGAGCCTTACACGTAACGGCGCGACCATCATGCCAGCAGCCCCAGGCTTTTATCACCATCCCCAATCGATAGAAGATCTGGTAAACTTCATGGTTTCCCGAATTCTAGATCATTTGGGTATTGAACATGGGCTAACAAATCGCTGGGGTTATGCTTCACAAAAGTCTCGCGACGACACCGCAATTTAACTTAAGTTAAGCCCGAAAATCACGACAACTGAGAGTAATATGAAACACACAACCGAAGTGATGATTTCTGCAGAAGAAATCAACGAAAAACTGGATATATTAGCTGAAAGGATTAATGCCCATTACGCAGACAGCGAGCGTTTGTTAATGGTCGGCTTATTGAAAGGGTCTGTGGTTTTTATGGCTGACTTATGTCGCCGTATTAAGGGCCATGTTGAAATCGACTTTATGTCAGTTTCAAGCTATGGCAATGCAATGACAAGCACACGTGATGTGAAGATCTTAAAAGATGTATCATCTGAGATTGCTGATCGTGATGTATTGATTGTTGAAGATTTAATTGATTCAGGCAATACCTTAAATAAAGTACGTGAAATGCTATTACTGCGTGAGCCAAAAAGCTTAGCGCTGTGTACTTTACTGGATAAGCCTGAGCGTCGTGAAGTAGACGTACCTGTCGACTTTATCGGTTTTACCATTCCTGACGAATTTATCGTAGGTTATGGTATCGACTACGCTGAGCAGTATCGTAACTTGCCTTACATCGCGAAAGTTGTGCCATTAGATTAATGTCACCTTTTGAATGTAAACTCCCGCTATAGGCGGGAGTTTTGTTTTGGGCGTCATAAAGTTTTGCGTCTTTTACGTATACGCTGCGTCATTTACAATACCTTGTTTACAATAGGCTATTGATAGCAAGTCATGTAAACGTGTAATTCGCAATTTATGGATCAGAGGAATGACAATGAGCAACAACACCAATGCTTTGGTGATCGAAAACCTGCAAAAAACTTATAAAGGCGGCGTTCACGCTGTTAAAGGAGTTAGCTTAACCGTTGAACAAGGTGATTTTTTTGCTTTGTTAGGGCCCAATGGTGCCGGTAAGTCGACGACCATCGGGGTGATTAGTTCATTAGTGCAAAAGTCTTCTGGTAGCGTGAAGGTGTTTGAATATGACATCGATAACAACCTAGAACGAGCCAAAATGTGCATCGGTTTAGTGCCGCAAGAGTTTAATTTCAACCAGTTTGAAACCGTGCTGCAAATTGTAGTTAACCAAGCGGGTTATTATGGGGTGACCAGAAACCTTGCCCTAGAGCGCGCCAAAAAATATCTGAGCCAATTAGATTTGTGGGAAAAACGCGACAGCCAAGCTAGAGCATTATCTGGCGGCATGAAACGCCGTTTAATGATTGCTCGTGCACTGATGCATGAACCAAAGCTATTAATTTTAGATGAGCCTACAGCTGGGGTAGATATCGAACTTCGCCGCTCAATGTGGCAATTTTTAAAAGATATTAATAACCAAGGTGTGACCATTATTCTCACCACCCATTACCTTGAAGAAGCGGAAATGCTGTGCCGTAATATCGGTATTATTGATAAAGGCTTGTTGGTGGAATGCACCAGCATGAAAACGTTACTCAGTAAGCTTGATGTAGAAACCTTTATTCTTGATTTACGCCAAGATATTAAAGCTGCTCCTGTGTTGGAAAACATGAATAGCCGCTTGGTCGATGGTCACACATTAGAAGTGGATGTTGCCAAAGCACAAAACTTAAATGAGTTATTTGCTCAGCTAAGTAAACAAGATATTGAAGTATTATCAATGCGTAACAAAGCTAACCGTCTTGAAGAGTTGTTTGTTGAGTTAGTTGAAAAAGCCAAGGAGGCAAAATAATGAATCAACTTTATTGGGTTGCCTTTAAAAGTATTCTGACTAAAGAAATTAATCGTTTTACCCGTATCTGGGTGCAAACTCTAGTTCCGCCAGCCATTACCATGACCTTGTATTTTTTGATTTTCGGTAACTTAATTGGTAATCGAATCGGTGAAATGGGCGGTGTGTCTTATATGGAGTTTATTGCCCCGGGTCTTATTATGATGTCGGTGATCACTAACTCCTATTCAAATGTAGCCTCATCATTTTTCAGTGCAAAAATGCATGGCAGCATTGAAGAATTGATGGTCGCGCCTGTACCACACTATGTGATGATTGCTGGTTACGTCGGTGGTGGTGTTGCCCGTGGATTGGCTGTTGGCTTGATTGTCACGCTGGTGGCGATGTTTTTTGTGAACTTATCACTACACCATGTTGGCTTAGTGATTATGACGGTGTTTTTAACCTCAGTGCTGTTTGCATTAGGCGGGTTAATTAATGCGGTATTTGCTAAAAGCTTTGATGACATTAGCATTATTCCGACCTTCATTTTAACGCCGTTAACTTATTTAGGTGGGGTGTTTTACTCGTTATCGTTACTGCCTGATTTTTGGCAAGGTGTATCGGCGCTAAATCCTGTGGTGTATATGATTAATGTATTCCGTTACGGCTTTTTAGGCTTTGCTGATATCAGCGTACCGTTATCGATTGCAATCATGGTCGGCTTTTGTGCCTCGTTATGGTTTGTCGCTTACTACTTAATTTTCCGTGGTATCGGGCTTCGTAGTTAAACGATAAAAATAATGTTTAATCGATTTTTTAAGGGCGCTTCGGCGCTCTTTTTTATGCCTATTCAATGGATAGTTTCAACTCGATTAAATCGTGAAATCAATTAACGAGCTTACTGAGTAAATTAAGTCTTGTTACTGTTTCTTATTCAGTTAAATCAGTGTTAAATACTACTCCAATTTAGCTGATGCTAAATCAATAATTGGCGCTCACGACTAAGAGATAAAAGGATTTCACATGACAAATAATATGCAATCGCTACTGGATAAGCTGGCTATCGGGTTATCGGGTTATCAAGTCTTTGCGCCTTACATTGTATTGCAACCCCAATATTACTTGCCTTGTTACCTTCGTTATCTGCATTGCCATTAAACGATCATTTATATCATGAGGTGATGGTGTGGTTGGTACTGCCTACCAGTACGATAGCGGTGTTAATGGGCTGTCAACGCCACCGTGATGCTAAAGTATTGATGTTTGCTATTGTTGGCCTGCTGACTTTGGTTGCATCTTCGGTTTATGGACATGACATTGTTGGTGAAGTTGGTGAGAAACTACTGACGTTAGCTGGCGCATTTATTGTTGCTTACGCGCATTGGCGTAATGTTAAACTATGCCGTAAACAAGTGTGTTGTAAAAAATAGTACCTTAAGCAAGAGTGCCGTAAACAAAGTGCTGCAAAAAAGAGTACTGTAATAAAGAGTGCTGTAATAAAAAGTGCTCTGAATAATCAGCATTTTTAGCTCATGCTATGATTTAATGGCATGAGCTTGGTTCAATATTCCTCTAACACTCAAATCGCTTTTCCCATAACCCTTCAGTATTAAGCGTTTTAATCATCAGAGCCAGTGTATAATCCTTTCTCGTTTACGCCTTAAATTATATTGGAATCTCTAAAATGAATAGCATTGATCTCTTTGTCAAAAACTGGGGCAGTAAACATGCCATGGTACCGATTAAAAGTGATGATATCGACGCACTAGAATCAAGACTAAATGCTGTTTTACCTGACTCATATAAGTATTTAATTGCCACTTATGGTTTAGTGCATACACCCAATGTGTTAACTAAGATTTGTGATTTAGGTGTTGATATATCTGAAGTTCAGGACTTTTTAAGTCTTGATGATGTGAGTTTATTATCAAACTTATATGAAATGAGCGGTATGCCGAAAGGCCATATTCTGTTTGCTTCTGACTGTAAGGGCAACATGTTTTGTTTTAAGCAAACTGACTGCGCCGCGAGTCAAAAAGATGCACCTGTGTGGTTTTATAACCAGGCTTTGGGGACGGTTGAGAAAGTCTCAAACGCTTTTATTGAATGGTTAGAAGAGTTTAATAAGCTGTAAGACTTCCGTGATGAATATTCTTATGTGAAGAATATTTTCCGTGAAGATTAATTTCAAGTGGAGACATGAAAATCGACACTGTTATATCGTTACTCGCTATAAACAACAAAACCGCCACGCCTTTGATTTTAATTATTTTTTCACTGAAATAGCAATTTTTATATAATCTAATACAAGTATAAAATCGAAAGATAGCTACGCTTTAATGCAATATTCATTCGACTATATGCTTGATAAAGTGATCTCATTAAAGGTTAACTGAGCGCTTTATCATGAAAGTATTAAGCAAATTTACCGCTCGTCCAGCGATGGATGGCGATGGAGTGAACATTAAACGGGTAGCGGATTTTATGAATACCCGTTTTGATCCTTATTTAATGATTGATGAGATCAAATCAAACGATCAGCAAGACTTTATTGGTGGCTTTCCACCACATCCGCACCGAGGTATTGAAACCTTTACGTATATCCGTAAAGGCGGTTTTGAGCATCGAGATCAACTCGGTAATGTTAAAGCTATTCGTGCAGGTGATGTGCAATGGATGAGCACAGGAAGTGGCGTAGTGCATTCTGAAATGCCCCTTGCTGATGCTAACGAAGGCCTTCATGGGTTTCAGATTTGGCTTAACATGCCAGCCAAAGATAAAATGCGCCCCGCGATTTATCAAGACACAACAGGCACGCCTAATCCAGTCGTAAGCAATGATAGCGGCGCTAACCTTAAAGCACTGGCAGGCGACTGGCAGTTTGCCGATAGCCCTCAAATCATAGCGGCCAGCATTCAAGGTTTGGCGGGTAATGGTGCGATTGCGGATTTAATGCTAAATGAAAATGGCCAAGCACAACTTGATTTGTCGACACATCAAAGTGTTAGCATTTTCATTTATCAAGGCGAGCTTGAGTACGTCGATACCAGTGGAATGCAGGTAAAAGCGACAGAAGGCCAGCTATTAGTTATTGAGCCAGAACTCAATACCCTTATCAAAGCTGGGAATCAAGACACTGGCATTTTATTACTAGCAGGCTGCCCTATTAATGAGAAAATCGTACATATGGGGCCATTTGTGATGAATAGCCAAGCAGAGATAAATCAGGCTATTGATGATTATCAGCAAGGACGTTTTGGGGAAATTGTATAGGGCCTGTTGTTCTTTTAAGGTTGTTTTTGCAGCGAGTTGTTGGCCATTTATACAAGGCAGAGACTTTGTAGTGTAGTTATTCTACATAAAAAGTCGATAACGCAGTAAAAATGACCAACAAACGCTGCCCAAAGGGTTCGACTAAAAGCGTTTTACTCTTTGTTGGATGCATCTTTGCCAATAAAAGGGGCTTAGATGACTAGGCATCAACTCATCCGCCTCGATTAAAACGCATTTATTTCGAATAAAAATTAACCAATAAAGAACAACAGGCCCTAGGGTTATCTCAATCCGTTTTATGCGAATAAATGTCAGCGACTAACGGATAAAATTGCTACAATAGACATTCAAACATTTGGCCAAGGTATTTTATCCTTGGCCGAGTTGTTTCTATTATCCCATTTTGCTTTGATATCAGAGGATATTCACCTTGAGTCAGTCTACTGAACAGGCCGCTAATACGGCTTTCGCATCACTTAATCTTAAACCAGGTTTGTTTGATAATCTTAAAACCATGGGATACGAGTCTATGACTCAAATCCAAGCTGAAAGCTTACCAGCTATTCTTGCGGGTGATGACGTGATTGGCCAAGGAAAAACCGGCTCAGGTAAAACAGCTGCATTTGGTTTAGGTCTATTAAACAAACTTGATGTGAAACGTTTTCGCATTCAAACCATGGTGCTGTGTCCAACACGCGAATTAGCCGATCAAGTGGCTAAAGATATTCGTACTTTAGCCCGTGGTATTCATAACATTAAGGTGCTGACCTTATGTGGCGGCGTTCCAATGGGGCCGCAAATCGGTTCGCTTGAACATGGCGCGCACATTATTGTCGGCACACCTGGACGTATCGTTGATCATCTTGATCGTAATCGTTTAGATCTGAGTAACGTCAATATGTTGGTGTTAGATGAAGCCGATCGCATGTTAGAAATGGGCTTCCAAGATCATATTGATCAAATCATTGCTGAAACCCCTCATGAGCGTCAGACATTATTGTTCAGTGCGACTTTCCCTGAGCAAATTCAACAAGTTGTTGAACAGATTATGTATAAGCCTTTGATGGTTAAAGTTGAGGCGACTCACGACAACCATACAATTGAGCAGCATTTTTACCATACAGAAGACAATCAGGCTCGCTTAGAGGCATTGCAATTATTGCTCCTTGAAAAGCAACCTGAAAGCGCAGTGGTTTTTTGTAATACCAAACGTGAAACCCAAAAAGTGGCTGACACTTTAGCTGAGCAAGGTTTTAGTGTATTGGCTTTACATGGCGACTTAGAGCAGCGCGATCGCGATCAAATGTTACTGCGTTTTGCTAACAAGAGCGCCCGCGTATTAGTGGCTACTGATGTAGCCTCTCGTGGTTTAGATATCGAAGATTTAGAAGCGGTATTTAACTATCACATTGCTTACGATACAGAAGTGCATATTCACCGTATTGGTCGTACAGGCCGTGCAGGTAGTAAAGGCGCTGCGTACACTTTCTTTAGCCATGCTGATGGCCACAGAATGGTTGAAATTGAAGAGCTGATTGGCAAAGAAATTGATGGTGAAACCTTACCGTCAATGAATGTGCTTAACAAGCAGCCGCAAGAAGCAGAAATGATCACCATCCAAATTGATGCGGGTAAAAAGCACAAAATCCGTCCTGGTGACATTGTGGGTGGCTTAACCGGTGAAAACGGTATTGATGGTGCTGATATTGGTAAAATTAAGGTCACTGATATTCGTTCGTTTGTAGCCGTTAAGCGTGACGCTTCTAAAAAAGCGTTGAACAAAATTACCAAAGGCCGCCTTAAAGGTAAAACTTACCGAGCCTGGTTTTTATAAGCCTAGCTTGTAAGAAAATAGTTTTAGTAAGCCAGTTTTTATAAATAGGCTTTAAAACAAAGCGAATTCAGTGGTTACTGAATTCGCTTTTTTGTGTTTATTAGATAGCTGAGCTGATTAAACTGCGTAAAGGCTTAGGCCGATTTTTAATGACGTAATTAAAAACACGTATATGCATAGCATGATGGATGTTTTACGTTTATAGGGCAGTAATTCAGGAATGATTACATTTTTTGAGTCTCGCTTTGCTTTATCTTGACTGCGGCTATTGGGCTTTATAATGGATGAGTGCCAAATAAGAAACCAACGTATTTTGAGTTGGTAATCCACGTCGTTTAGGGTAAAACTACCATTGTGAAAAGGACTTAATAGTAAGTATTTATCTGTAATAACCTCAGTCTCTGACTGAGTATTATCAGGCAGCGTTAATAAGCGAAAGCGACATAGAAGGCGGTCGTAGTTTGCTTTAATTCGAGTATTTTCAAGTTGATGGGAGTGTTCTTCAAAGCGCTTAAATTTCATTAGGGTGGCATCCATATCATCCAGAAATATTTAACGCATATCTTAGTCTTGCCAGTAATGTGAATCTAGCGTTTATGAATGAAGCTTAATCACCTGTTTTTCAAAAACACAACAATGACTTTATTAACAGTAACCACAATGTTGATTTTGACAATTTAGGCGATACTAAAGAAAGAGTTAATTGATGTGCGATTATGTTCAGAACGCTTATCAAACTCTACTTCATCAGTAATATTGGCGCTGTGAAGAATATTACCTGAATAGATAACGATGCGATTTGGCTTAGCGTCAATACTGAATACTTTTTCGAATAAGTCATCTGAATCTGTGATGTAGCCTTTTCGGCTTGCTGCAACTTGCTTAACCTCATCAACCATCTTAAAAATAATGTCTTTATCGTCGTGGGATAAGTGCAGTTTGTCAGCGCCTTTATAACGATAAAAGCTGGTGCCGCCCAATTGGACATCATTGAGATAATGCACTGCTGCCATATCGTGTTCAGCAAGGGAGTCAAAGTGTGGCATGGTTTGACTCGCATTGAGCTGTAATGGACTTAAAGTGACTTTAGATAACCAACACTTTGCAATTTGATGTTGCTTGAAGTATTCACCTTTAGGCTGCTTTGCCAGTAAGGTAATTAACGATGATAAAGATTGATAATAGGGGCGTGGCATTTCATCTCGCATGCCAGGGAACAAGGTTCCATCGGCGCCAACATTATTGAAGTAAGCTTTTGTTTTGCTGTAATCGACAAGAGACGCAAAGTCAGTAATGAAATCATCAATGACCCAGATGAGATGTTCAGAGTTAGGCAACAGCATTACTTGGATGTGCAAGTTGGGATTGATTGAACTTGTTGAGTGGGCTGCTGTTTTTTGGGTATCATTACTTGCTGAATTAATTGAAGATATCGTCATGGTGAACAGTATTCCTTTACATTGATTTTTCGCTAATTCAAAAGTCGCTACCTACACAGGAGCACCTTGGCTAACAGCATCCTGGGCTAACAGCATCGTGTGTAACTTACGAGCTGATGCTAGGCGTAGATCAATATAAAGTGATATTTAAACTAATGACTTACGAACTTAAGCACGCTGATGATATTGGTTTTATCACGCTGGCAGTATTAGTCTTTAGTCGGAATGGTGTTATCTATCCATCACGTTGAGGTCATTACTGATTTTCAACTGTTGAATCATCAACTTCTGACAACATATGGATCAGGGTTTCACCTTCTTCGTTTCCTATCAGATAGGTCCATGTACTGGCATTTTTACTTAATGAAGTCTCTTGCAGTCGCTGGCTTACTAACATCCAACCATTGGGTTCTAGCTCTTCACCGCGAACCTCACAAGTGCTGGTTTTACAATTGACTGAGGTGATATTGACCATGTCAGCATATTCACTCAAAGCAAAAGAATCTTTTAATGCTTGCTCACGCTCCGTGGCCCATTCTTGATTGGTGTCAGCTTGGTGATGGCGCTTAAATAGTGCGACCATGTCTCCTTGTTGTGAAGCTATCGCATTGGCAAAATTTTCAGGAACCCACTGGTTTGCTTGATCAGTGCTGATGCTGTCTGGCTCTGGATGAAATGGCGAGTCATGGGTTTGCTCTGTAACTTGATCTATCTCGGTGTAAGCCAGTTCAACTTGCTGCTCGAGTAATCCCATTGAAGAGTTCATAGCGTCGATTAAACTGTTTTTTTCAGCAAGCTGTTGTTTAAGTTGTAGCACTTCTTGTTTCAGTTCGCTGACGAGATGACTGGATTCTATGGCTAACTCTGATGGCAGGGAGGTAACACCTTCACTTGTTGGTGTTTTACTCAGTTGATTACTTTGAGACTCTTCTGCTTGATTAAGCTGGCCCTTTCCCATTTGTAAACCAACAAACAGGCTGGCAATAGCCAGTAATAATATTAGAATCAATACACCTAAATACTTCATAACTCTTCCATGAAAAATTGTCTTTATTCCGTGTAATTATCATGAACGATGAGAGTGGATCTGGCAACTTTCAAGTGTTTATCGTTAATGAGTAAGCAAGGTGTAGGTTTTTATGCTGGTATTTTTGAATAACAAAAAAGGCATGAAAGCTTGGCTTTCATGCCTTTTAATCATTAACTATTTGCTGAAAATCGAGCTAAGTTAACGCTAAATCAGTGAGTCGCTATTAACGTCTCGCATTCGCGTAAGGATCAACCTTGCCTTGTGAGCTTGAGTTGTCAGTGCGACCTTGGCGACGATTTTGTGGTTTTTTATTACCATCTGATTGAGCATTTTCAGCTTCTGCACGAGCGCGGGCGCGTTGACGTTGGCTTGGCTTGTCTGAATTGCCTTTCGGCGCTGGGCGCTGGCCCTGTTTAGTGCTTTGACCTTGTTTTTGTCCATCAGCTTGATTGGCGTGCTTACGACGATTCGGGTTTGGCTTTTTATGATTAGCCGCGCGATGACCGCCTTTTAAGCTTGCTTCTGGTAAGTCATGACATGCTTCATAGCCTTCGATGACTTTACGCTCGACAGTGCGCTTAATCAGTCTTTCGATGTCATGTAATAACTTCACTTCTTCATCGCTAACTAAAGATACTGCTAAACCCGTTGCACCAGCGCGGCCAGTACGGCCGATACGATGCACATAATCTTCAGGGACATTAGGTAAGTCAAAGTTAACGACAAAAGGCAATTGGTCGATATCAATACCACGGGCAGCGATATCGGTAGCAACCATGACTTGTGCTTTACCCGCTTTGAAATCAGCTAAGGCTTTGGTTCGCGCACCTTGGCTTTTATTCCCGTGAATAGCCACTGCATTGATGCCGTCAGCATCTAAGTTTTTCGCTAAGCGGTTAGCGCCATGTTTGGTGCGAGAAAATACCAACACTTGATGCCAGTTATTTTCTTTAATTAGCTTAGTTAAGATACGCGCTTTACGGCTCTTATCTACGGCATAAACACTTTGTTCAACCGTGTTAGCAGTCGCATTACGTGGCGTAACTGAAATCTCAACTGGATTATTCACTAAGCCTTTTGCAAGTTCACGGATTTCATCCGAAAACGTTGCTGAGAACATTAGGTTTTGGCGTTGTTTTGGCAACATAGCCAAGACTTTCTTAATATCGCGAATAAAGCCCATGTCTAACATGCGGTCGGCTTCATCTAAGATTAAGACTTCAAGTTGGCTGAAGCTTAATGCTTTTTGTTGGCATAAATCTAATAAGCGCCCTGGGGTCGCCACTAGAATATCGACGCCATTTCTTAGGGTGGTAATTTGTGGATTAATTGATACGCCACCAAATACAACCGCAGATTTAAGCGGTAAGTTTGCGCCGTAAGTCGACACGCTTTCAGCAACTTGTGCTGCTAGCTCACGTGTTGGTGTTAATACTAAAGCACGAACTTGGCCACGCTTAGCGCGCTGACCTTTTGAGAGTAGTTCTAATAATGGCAGGGTAAAACCTGCTGTTTTGCCTGTACCCGTTTGAGCTGCGGCCATTACGTCTTTGCCTTCTAGGACGGCAGGAATAGCTTGTTCTTGGATTGCTGAAGGGGTGTCATACCCTTGTTTTTCAACAGCTTTTAAAATTGCTGCGCTTAAGCCTAGTGAGGCAAAACTCATAGAATGATCTCTTTGGGCAACGTATACGTTGCTATGACTGAATAGGGGGCCACGAAATGGCGGGCGTGAAGCTTACCTGAAACACTGCTAGAGCGCCATCTAATCGCTTAAATATTCTTCTTTAATGGCCGTTACTAGTGGAATATAAGCCATATGCAATGGGCTTATTTCATCAGTATCTAGGGCCTGTTGTTCTTTGCTGGTTAAGTTTTGTTCGAAATAAAAGCGTTGTAATCGAGGCGGATGAGTTGATGCCTAGTCATCTAAGCAAAATGCATCCAACAAAGAGTAAAACGCTTTTAGTCGAACCCTTTGGGCAGCGTTTGTTGGTCATTTTTACTGCGTTATCGACTCTTTATGTAGAATAACTACACCACAAAGTCTCTGTCTTGCGCCCTTGATGCATAGAATGGCCAACAACTCGCTGCAAAAACAACCTTGAAAGATCAACAGGCCCTAGGGATTAGTTATTTGAGGTTTTGTTCTGCAAAGAATGGTGAGTACGGTGTTTCAACATCTTGATGAGGGTTAACCGCATAGATAGATGAATTAGTTTTAATCTTTTGTGCTAAAACCGTGTATTTTACATACAATGAAATACAAGCACTTAGCTGTTTTTATTCTGCAAGTCGTTAGATATTGGATAGTGTTAATTACAGATGCAAAGGAGGGCAGGTTATGAATCGAAAGTCAGCAGCACAAATCCATATCGAGCATAGCGTTGCCTGTTTGCGCGAGCACTCAAGTGCGGTAATTAAAAATGTCCTGTTAATGTCTAATATTGATACTGCTGCGGTTCATAAGGCTATGCAAGCCTTGCATCAACATGGCCGAGTGGCCTTGCATTTTCACCCCGATCGTATTGATAGCCGCGGATTATCAGTCGCAGCTGGGTTACTTAAGGATGGTGTTTATAAAAGCCAGTTTGAAACTCATATCTCAAATGGGCAATTGTCACCGGAATTAGGTGGCCCAAGAGACCACTGGGAAAACCAACTTTTTGGTCATAGTTACTCAGGAGTTAAACTACGCCCTAAGTATGGTGCATTAGATCTTGGTCTATGCCCAACGGGGCCGGCACCTCGATTTGGCAGTTGTTACTTTCTTACCCACACTCAAGTACTTTCGCGCTGTACATTCAGTTATATGGATTCCTATCGCTTACCTAAAGAAAAAGGCACGTTAAGTTGCTTTGAGGTGATCTTGGCCGCGTTACTCAGCGAGTGTTTTGAGCGGCAATATGCTTTAGGAGTGAAAGAGATTAAGCCTGCGGATATGGTTAATCATCTGTGGCAGCAGTTACCTCAAGGTGTGAGGGCGCGTTTCGACATGCCTGCTTTATCTAATCTTGATCATTATATTGAAGCGCAAATTCATGGTGAAGTCTCGTTAGAGCATGATATTGGCTATCTTGTTGCTGATCCAAGCTATAAAGATACAGATATAGGTGAGCTGATGCAGTCAATGTGCCACGAGTATGATATTGAACTGTTGTGGCATCAAGGCTATCAGCTTGATGTGGAGCAGGTGCCTGATGACTTTCGAGGGGCGACAATGCCAGAACTTGCCAAGGTGATTGCTAGAGATAAGCAGATAAATGCAGATATTATTGGCAGAGCTGCACAGGTGCTTACTGAAAAACCAGTGCCTTGGAGTCAAAGAACTAAGCAGGCTCAGCAAGTACAACAGCTTAAACTGATGTGGCATGTATTAGTTAAATTTGGCGTTTAATGGCAAATTCAAATCGTTAGCTAAATAAAGCCCATTCATGACTATTTACCTCACTTTTTCAACTAACTTTTCAACTGCCTTTTACACCGAATAAACTATCAAGCTTAGCCAAATCGATAAGTAGCTCCGCCCTGGCGCTTTGATTTATACATCGCAAAATCTGCTGTTTTGATTAAGGTATCAAAGTCGTCACCGGAATCAGGAAAGGTCGCAATACCAATACTGCAATTAAGCAAAACGGGTTGAGCGTTTATTGTAAACGGCTTGTCTAATGCACTGATTAAGATATCAGCCATGCGCGAGATGTCATTATTGTCGGTAATGTCCTCCAGTAATAATACAAACTCATCCCCGCCAATTCTGGCTAAAGTATCCGACTCTCTGATGACTTTATGCAGTCTGGTTACCGCTTCAATTAGAACAGAATCCCCTTGGCAATGCCCATAGGTATCATTGATGTTCTTGAAATCATCTAAATCCATATAGAACAAGCTGAACTTAGTGTTCATGCGTTTGCAGCGTTCGATGGTTTGTTTAACTCTGTCCATTAACAAATAGCGATTGGGTATTTGCGTCAGCTGGTCATAGCAGGCGAGATTTAATACTCGTTGGGCATCTTCAACACGTTTAGTGATGTCTCGGTTAATCCCTAAAGCACCAATAAATTGCTGCTCGTCATCAAACAATGGCACACACATCGACTCTACCCAGCCGATAGTGCCGTCTTTATGTAAAAAGCGTATTTCGCCCGTCCATTTGCCATGTTGTTCAACCGAGGAAATGACCAACTCAGTGATAGAGGCACTGTCTTCGGGGACATGTAAAATACTCACTGATTGGCCGAGTATTTCATCTTTACTGTAGCCATAAAGTTGTTGTGAACCGCAGTTCCAGTCAATGATAATACCTGTGGTATCAGTGACTACAACCGAGTCAAATAAGTAGTTGAATGCTTGTGCTCTGTGGGCTGAAAGATTAACGTCCATTTTTTAATTACCTTCTTCATCCTATTAGAAAGTGCAATCGTATAATTTATCGTGATTGTCATTTACGCTAAGTAAGCTGATATGGCTATTGCTTAGTTAATCGCTTTCTTGCATGTAAGCATTGAGTGAGAAACTTTATTGATTAAAACTATAATCAAAAAAAAACATAAAGTTCTGTGCTTTTAAGAACGTTAATACTCACTATCAAATAGAAATATTGATTCAATTTGATGAACAAATATTTACCTTTCTTTTACTGTCCTGCTGATGACTATCGCGTAGAATTATAGTTCATCATTAACACAGTGTTTATTAGCAATGTGTGAATCAGTTAACACTTCTCTATAAGCGGCTGTTATCGAAGCTGTTAGCTTGCGATACTGCGGCAATTTTCCTCATTTAGTGCGATCATTTTCAGGAATGTAATGGATAAAACCTTAGAAAAATCTCTTGGCCAGTGGCTTAAACAACAGAAGTCATCTTGCGGCATATTCTTGAAACTCACCATTTTTACCGGTGCACTTAACGGTGTGGCGATTGTCGTGCAAGCATATTTGTTGGCACATATTTTACACGGCGTGATTATGCTCGAATTACCCATGGCGAGCTTTAGCAGTCAATTTATCGGGTTAATTGCACTGATTATTGTGCGAGCAGGGCTAGCTTATGCACGTGAGCGATTAAGCTTTGAAGCGGGTAAACGACTACGAAGTGACATTCGTGAAGCTGTGTTGAACAAACTCACCGATTTAGGCCCTGCGTTTATCAAAGGAAAGCCAGCGGGAGCATGGGCGAGCATCGTGCTTGAGCAGGTTGAAGACTTACATGATTTTTATGCTAAGTACTTACCACAAATGATGCTAGCGGGTTTTATTCCGTTGATTATTTTGGTGTCAGTATTTCCGCTTAACTGGGCAGCTGGACTGATTCTATTTGCCACAGCGCCGCTGATCCCAATGTTTATGATTTTAGTTGGTATGGGCGCGGCTGATGCCAACCGTAAAAACTTCAGTGCATTATCAAGATTAAGTGGCCACTTTATGGACCGCTTAAAAGGCTTAAGTACACTTAAATTATTTCACCGCGGTGAGACTGAAGTGAACAAAATTGAGACGGCCTCAGAAGACTTTAGGCAAAGAACCATGTCGGTGCTGAGAATGGCATTTTTAAGCTCGGCGGTATTAGAGTTTTTTGCTGCATTATCCATTGCTGTGCTGGCGGTGTACTTTGGCTTTAGCTATTTAGACCACCTAAATTTTGGTCATTATGGCGCTGGTATCACTTTGTTTACCGGTCTATTTATTCTGATTTTAGCCCCTGAATTCTTTCAACCACTTCGAGACTTAGGTACCCATTACCACGCCAAAGCGCAAGCCATTGGCGCAGCAGAGGCGTTAGTTGAATTACTAGAGCATCCAAACCCTTTAAAGCAGGTCGACGGTAAGTTCAGTGAACAAACCGCGCAACAGCATGAGGTTTCGTTAGATAACATTGCCATTTCAGCGACAGAGCTCGAAGTGCTGACATTGGAAGGAACCGCTTTACTTGGGCCGATTTCTTTTGAGGTGCAAGCGGGGCAAAAAGTCGCGGTGGTTGGCCCAAGCGGCGCGGGTAAAACCAGTTTACTCAATGCATTATTAGGTTTTCTACCCTACAAAGGCTCGCTCAAAATCAATGGTGTTGAGTTAAGTGTGCTGGATAAAAAACAGTGGCGTGAACACTTAGCTTGGCTTGGGCAAGATCCTCAACTATTCCATGGCAGTATTCGTGAAAACGTCTGCTTAGCTAATCCTGAATTAACTGATGCACAAGTGATGGCCTTACTTGAACAAGCCAACATTGCCGAATTTGTTAATCAACACCCCCAAGGCTTAGATACTGTCATTAGCGATCAAGCAGCCGGCGTCTCTGTTGGCCAAGCTCAACGTATTGCCCTCGCAAGAGCGTTAGCACAACCAGCGAGTTTATTCTTACTTGATGAACCCACAGCCAGCCTTGATAGCCACAGTGAAAAACTGGTATCAGACTCCCTTAAACAAGCGATGCAGCAACAGACTTGTGTGATGGTGACTCATCGACTTGATCAGTTACAAAGCCTGGATAACATTTTAGTGGTTGATCATGGTCAAATTGTGCAGCAAGGAGATTATGGTTTGCTGAGCACTCAAGCTGGCTTGTTTAAAAACATGCAGCAACAAGATGATGACGGTTTGTCGCTGTATATTGATGAGCAAGAGCCAATAAAGACCGATGAACAAACTCAAAGGGAGGATGTGTAATGAAACTATTACTGCCTTTCATTAAGTTATTTAAACGTCAGTGGCTAATGATGTCGGTTGGCTTATTGCTAACCTGCACAACGATCATTGCTGGCATTGGTTTATTGTCGTTGTCTGGTTGGTTTTTATCGGCCACGGCTATTGCAGGGTTAACAGCAGCAACTGCGCTTGCGTTTAACTTTTTCACTCCTGCTGGTGGGGTGCGTTTTTTATCAATCGCACGAACAGCAAGCCGATATGGTGAGCGATTAGCAACCCACGAAGCCACGTTTAAACTGCTAACAGAACTTCGCGTTTGGTCGTGGAAAAAGCTACTGCCGTTAAGTGCCAGTAACCTGCAAGGCCTTAGACAAGGCGACATGCTCAATCGGTTAGTGGCCGATATTGATACGCTGGATCATCTTTATTTACGTTTATTAGTGCCAATGGCAGCCTCATTGCTGACCGTTGTTGCCCTTTATGCATTCTTGTCTTGGTTTGACGCATCACTGGCATTAAGCCTGTGTGCTTTGTTAATTGCAGCATGGCTGATTTTACCGCTCGTATTTTATCGCTTAGGTAGAAAACCGGGTGAAGCGGTGGTAGACAGTAAACGCCGTTTTCGAGTGTTGATCTTAGATGTGATCCAAGGTCAGGCAGAGCTGACATTATTTTCAGCAAATGATCGCTACCGCCAAAAGCTACGTGAAGCTGAGTTATCGCTATTTACTAGCCAAACCGCAATGGCGCATGTGACCGGTTTAAGCCAGGCATTATTGATCATGGTCAATGGCGCCGCAGTTGTGATGATGATGTATTTTGCAGGTCATGGCGTGGGTGACAGTGTGCCACCAGGCCCGCTAATGGCAATGATGGTATTTGCCACTATGGCCACCATTGAAATGATGATGCCAATTTCAGGAGCATTCCAGCATTTATCAGGTTGTGTGTTAGCGGCAAAACGTATTTCAGAAGTCACCGAGCAAACGCCTGATGTCGTATTTGGTCAAGAAACTCAGCTTGAGCGTACCGAGATTAGCCTCAGTAATATTCACTTCGGTTATCAGGCTGACTCGCAGGTGTTAACGGGGTTGAATTTAGATTTACCTCAGGGCAGTAAAGTCGCGCTATTAGGTGCAACAGGCTGCGGTAAATCGAGCTTATTAAGCTTAATCACCCGAGAATGGCAACCTCAGCAAGGTCAAATCAGCTTAGGCGGTCGTGATATTAGTGAGTTTGATGAAGCGACATTACGCAGCTCAATGACCGTTGTTAGCCAACGTATTCATTTATTTGCAGGCACAGTACGTGACAACTTAGCTATTGCTTTGCCATACGTTGAAGGGCAAAAAAGACGCGCCAATGACGAGCAATTAACAGCAGTGTTAAAGCAAGTCGGCTTAGAGGTGCTTCTTAGTTCAAAAACCACCACAGATCGCGGTGAAGAAGTTGGTCTAGACAGCTGGATAGGTGAAGGCGGACGTCAGCTATCAGGTGGCGAGCAGCGCCGAATCGGTGTTGCCAGAGCTTTATTACGTGATGCGCCAATCTTGTTATTAGATGAGCCAACCGAAGGATTAGATAAGCGCACAGAACGTGAAATCTTACGTTTATTATTTACCTTAGCAAAAGGCAAAACCATGTTAATGATAAGCCATCGTTTAACCGCCATGGCTGAAATGGATTGCATTCATATGATTCATAACGGACAAATCACTGACAGTGGTAACCATCAACAATTAATGGCTGACAGTGTTGATTACCAAAGTCTGTACAAGCATTTAGGTAAAGAAGTTTAATCGAACGGTTATCGCTAGAGAGGATTGTTATCGTTTGAAAGGGGCTGGAAAACACTTTTGAAATGATGATGGCAACAAAAAACGCTAATCGACTTGGGATTAAACCAAGCGATTAGCGTTTTTTGTTTTAAATTTGAGCAGTGTATTATTAGGCTGGTAATTAGGTAGGCAATAAAGTTTACTCTGGGCCATGACCTAATTTATCATTGGGATGCAGCTGATTTTATTGCTAATTAGAATTCTTTTAAAATAATAAAGGCTTTTATCAATGCAAGAAACAAATGAAAAATTACCTACCATTCTCAAAATAGGCTTAATATCTGTAATCATCTTGGCAATTCTTATACTAGTTGTTTTTAGTGCTCTCTTTCATAATGCCTTAGCTACACAAGAAACATTTGCTCAATTTGGTGACTTTGTTGGTGGGACCTTAAATCCCATTTTAGGTTTTGCAACCATTGGATTATTAGTATGGTCAGTGCAAATACAATTGTCTGAGTTAAGGTTAACCCGTCAAGAGCTAAAGGCTAGTAGAATTGAAGCCGCAAACAGTGCTACAGCTTTAGCTGAGCAAGTTAAGTTAGCTCAAAAAGATTTTAAAATGAAGGAAATAACACGAGCTTTAAATGAGCATATAAGAATGTATGATGAACATATCAATAGCCGTTCATTTGATTTAGCACAAGAGTTTTTTTATCTTTACCCGATTAAAGGGCACCCAGAAACGATTAACTATATTTTGAATTTGATTGAATCAGACTCTGGAACAAGGCATGAAGAAGATTTGAATAAGCTTAGAGAACAAGTCTGCATAAAACTTAAAGAAGGTACGGCTCCTTATTGGCCAAAGAGCGTAGAGTTACTATTGAGAATAAGTCAGCTAGTTAAGCATTATGCAGATGAAAGTCGCGTTTCAGAGCAAAGAATTTCTTTCATAGCATTCACTTATTTTTTGCAGGTTAATGAGTGGGCTTGTAGTTTACAAAAATTAATTGAGGATAAAGATCTTCAATATATTATTGATGAAGCTAATCTTTATATGAACGAATCCCAACCCCTTTCCAATCCAAGCTAAAGGTTAGATTATCCTAACTAAAGTTAAGGCAAAATTTAGTTAGGTCAGAGTAAACTTTACGAATAATAACGGTCTTTATAAGAACAGAAAGCCAGTACATTAATGGTTGAAGACTAACAGTAAGCTATAGTCTTAGAAGTGAGTTATATTATTGAAAGAACTTAATTTGAGTTTCTCTGCTTGAGTGAAACAAAGAATCTTAATTATTGCACAATTACACTCCTTAATTCATTTTCAAACTTCGTTTGGATTAAGGTCAAAGTCGTGGCGCTTCGCCCACCCCAGACTAAAAGGGAGTGAACTGCGACTCCCTCTTAGAACACCCCGCAGCTCCGG
>NZ_JAJGZS010000032.1:0-54962 GCF_020806285.1 Shewanella sp. 10N.7 | reverse complement strand
AGAATAAAGGTGAGTTTTTATCTTTTCTGCCGCAGAGCGGCTTCGTTCAACAAGTCATTTAAATGGAAAATTAACAGTTGTCCATCGCTTCGCGATTATAGCCAACCATTAATTTCCACTTAATGAGGCGTTATGTGTACAAAGAGTTTTCATGGGTAGCATACATAGTTACTATTTAGTTGGGTTCATGCTTTTATCAGCAATGTTAAATGCGTTTATAGAGCATGAGGAAGTCGGAATAAAGTTACTTTGCTTACTTTTATTATTCACGACTTTCGTCTTTGCTTCTCTATTTCATTCTTTAATGGTTAAAGTTGCAAAAGAGAAAACAGCAAATGTCGAGTAAGGTAGACATACAAGCTGTTTAACCTGGAAAAAATACAGTTGGTTTTTTCGTTCCTCAACATCTTAGCCAACAATATTTTGCTCATTAAAGAGGGCGTTATGTGTTGAGGATGATTCGCAGTAAATTCAAGGATGAAGAGACCGAAATGAGAGTTAATAATAAACTTAATCAAGCCAAACTAGGTTCTTTAACCATCTGCTTAGGTGTTTCACTTGGTATGTCTATTTTCGTTGGAAGTACATCACCTTACATTGGATCAATGCTCGGTATTCTTACTGTCGGTGTTTTCGTAATGATTGTCTCAGGAAAGTGGGGCACAAAAAGCACATAACCAGTTAATATTTAAACCTTGTATATTGACGAATTTCTCAAGTTTCATCCTTTATCTCTTCATCGTTTATCTCTCTATCGTTTATCTTTCGAAACTTTATCTCTCTGCCATTTATAAAAAGCTGGTCATTAAAAAAGAATAACGAGTGCGATAGACACTTATTGAATTCCAATAAAAAAAGCCAGCATATCGTTTAACGAAATATGCTGGCTGTTTGTATTGTACCTGTTAGTTGGTTTTCTCTGCTTGGTATTGTTCAAACCACCATAAGATATGGGCAACTTTTGACATTAAGTTACTTGGTCGTTTGTATATGCCATGGGGCGCATCTGGGATCCTGACCATAGCGGTATCAATATTACGTAATTTAAGGGCTTGATAAAACTGCTCAGTTTCAGCAATAGGGGTACGTTGATCTGCTTCTCCTGTTAATAGCATGGTAGGTGTTGTGACATTACCTACATAACTGATTGGTGATAACTTCATATAATGCTCGCTATCTTCCCAAGGCATTTTCTCAAACCAGTTCTTAATTACGAAGGGATAAATATCTGTCGTTAGCACAAAGCTATACCAATTGATCACAGGTTTGGCGACTACGGCTGCTGCAAATCTATCTGTATGGCCGACAATCCAAGCTGTCAGTACGCCGCCGCCTGATCCACCGGTGACAAATAATGCCTCTTCGTTAATTGCTTCTTTGGCAATAACACCATCGACTACCGACATTAAATCATCATAATCTTGGCTAGGGTAATTGTTATAAATGGTTTGTGCGAACTCTTTACCGTAACTGTCGCTTCCACGTGGGTTAGCATAGACAACGACATAACCACTGGCTGCCATTAATTGTACTTCTGCAGAGAAATGAGGGCCGTAGTTCGTTACTGGACCACCATGAATCTCTAAAATTAGCGGGAAGGTTTTGCCTGCTTTTTTATCCGCTTCATAACCTGGTGGATAGGCTACCCATGCTTGAATATCTCTATCATCAAAAGAGGATTTCACGTTCAACTCTTTTATTGAAGCTAAGGTTTTATAACTCAACGCATCATTATTTAAATCGGTAAGTTGGTTAGTTCTTCCTTTACGGGTAATGGCAATATCTGCGGGACGTTGAGGGTCTGAATAGGTAAATGCGATAGTGCCATCTTCAGCGACATCGAATTGGCTGCCCGTGTAAGGTCGACCAAATGAAAGGCCACCAAGGTTTTTAGCGGCAATTTCACGCTTACCTTTCAATGACTGATACGCCACATAAGTTTCACCTTTATCATGATAACTCATGTATATGGCTTTACTGTTATCAGCCCATTTTATGCTGTTAATCGAGCGATCTAAGTCGGCAGTGATAGAACGTTTATTACTACCATCAATATCCATGATAAACAGTTCAGTATTTTCATAGTTTTTGAAGTTTTGATCGTAGCCTAAGTACGCAATCATTTTGCCATTAGGTGACACTATAGGGGAGTTATCTGGTCCGACTCGATCGGTAAGTTGGGTGACTTGTTGATCATTAATATTAACGGCGTAGATATTGGTGTCTGTCCATTCTAAATCTTTCTTTGCGCGCTTATTGCTCGAGTAAATGAGCTGCTTACCATCTTTAGACCAACTGATATTACTACGATGATCAAATTTCTCGTGGGTGACTTGTCTTGCTGCGCCGCCATCAGAGGACATCACAAAAATCTGACTATTACCTGCTTGACTAAAACCTGCACCATCAAAGCGATAATACATGTCATCAATATAAACGGCAGGTTTTGCCCATTGGGCATTTTGTGGCTTACCAGGCAGTGAAACAACAGATTTAGGTTTACTGTCTACGAAGCGATTAAATGCGATGTACTTGCCGTCTGGTGACCAACTTAAATTAGATGGAGATTGGCTAAAGTGACTCATTTGGCTACTTTCACCGGTTTCTAGCCATTTCATATGGATTTGAGCTGAGCCACTGGCTGTTGAGATATAAGCTAGTTTACTGTTGTCAGGTGATAGGCTTGGTGAAAAATCAACATGCAGGCCATTGGTAACAGGGGTAAGGCGCTTGTTTTTATCGACTTTCCAAATGTTACCTAGCTTTTTATCCGTCTGAATATCCATGTAATTACGTACAAAATAGACTTCATCGCCGTCAGCGGTAATGGCTAAACCAGATGCATATTCTAAAGAAAACACATCTTCAAGCTGCAGCGTATTATGGACTTGGCTGTTATCGACATCATTTTGAGCATATGCCATTGTCGATGTTATCGCCGCAACGAGTGGCGATATAATGCATACCAGATAAATACCTTTGTTCATGAGTAATCCTTGACCTTAAATTGAACGATGAATATTTGTTATTAGTAACCCTAACTGAGTTATTTGAGATGAGTCAGCTAGAGAATTATTGATGTTTATTGAATAAATTACCATAAGCTTAATAAAATACAAACTTATGTGAATTGATATTTACATTAATAAAAGCTTAGGTATATTAATGAACAAGATTAATAACAATAAGCTTAAATGCCATGACTTTATTTCCATTATCAACAAAGCATAAAATAACTGAGTTCAAATCGTTCATCTCTACTCCAGATTCAAACTCTAACAATATCCAAATCCTTAAGAATGATAAAAAAGCCTTTTCGCTTAGCGCGTTGGTTTTTGGTTGTTTAATGTCTCACTCGGTAATGGCTGATACAAAAGTGATTCATGCAGGTGAGTTGCTTGTTGTACCAGGTAAGGCCCCTTTGACAAAGCAGACTGTGGTCATTAAAGATGGTGAAATCATTGCGGTGAAAAAAGGTTTTGTTGAGGTAAATAAAATATCAGCTGATGCCACCTTGATAAATTTGTCAGATAAGTTTGTTATGCCAGGCTTGATGGACATGCATGTTCATTTACAAATGGAGTTAGGACCGAATAATGTGTCAGATACTGTAAAACTATCTGATGCCGATGTCGCAATGAAAAGCGTTCACTATGCCAAAACCACCTTATTGTCAGGGTTTACTACAGTACGTGATTTATTAAGTGAGCCAGAACAAATGTATGCACTGCGCGATGGTGTAGAAAAGGGCTGGATTGAAGGCCCACGTATAATTGCCGCTGCGGGTGTCACTATAACAGGTGGCCATTTAGATGCTGATGGCATGGCACCTGATATTTTAGCGATGAAATCCCCTAAAACGATTTGCGATGGCCCATATGAATGTCGAAAGGCGACGCGTGAAGCAATAAAATATGGCGCGGATGCCATTAAAGTGGCCTCAACTGGTGGGGTATTATCAGATACCGATACTGGTACTGGTCAGCAAATGACTGATTTAGAGTTAAAAGAAATTGTAGAAACAGCTCACGGTTTAGGGCGTAAAGTGGCAAGCCATGCTCATGCAACAGCAGGCATCAATGCAGCGCTTCGTGCTGGTGTTGATAGTGTTGAGCACGGCAGCTATGCCGATAAAGAAACCATTAAGCTGTTTAAACAAACGGGTGCTTATTTGGTTCCTACTTTGCTAGCTGGTGCAACGGTTGTTGAGATGGCTGAAACGTCAGATTTTATGTCTACACCTATTAAAGCCAAAGCCATTAGGGTTGGACCTGACATGCAAGCTAACTTTGAAAAATCATATAAAGCGGGAGTCAAAATCGCTTTTGGTACAGACAGTGGCGTTTCTAAGCACGGAATAAACGCTCAAGAAGCAGTATTGATGCATCAAGCGGGAATGCCAACCAGTGACATTTTAAAATCAGCGACTGTAAATGCTGCAGACCTTATTGATATGTCAGATAAGCTTGGCACTATTGAAGTAGGTAAGTATGCCGACATTATCGCAATTGATACCAGTCCACTTGATAATATTGAAGCCTTATTAGATATTGGTTTTGTGATGAAAGATGGTGTGGTGTATAAGCAGCAGTAATCATTATCTTTGGTTCAATTGATACCAACAGTGATTGAATAAACAATTCATACATCATTTAATAAAAAAGGAGCTTAGGCTCCTTTTTTATTAGCATATTTTATTAATCTTAATTTAAATCATTCTTCTAACTAAGCGTGGTAACGTAAAGCTAGTTCAAACTCACAAGGAAGAGACATGGTAAATTTAACTGAGGTCAATGGTGTTGAGGTTATGCCTAAGCATAGAGCCAGTTGTCATTGTGGTTCAGTGGTCATGGAGCTTTCTTTACCAAAAGGAATACAGGATGTTAGGCGCTGTGATTGCAGTATGTGTCGTCGCCGAGGTGCTATTGTTGCATCAATCAATTTAGGTGATATTCAGTTTATTCAAGGTGAACACGAGTTAAGCGTCTATCAATTTAATACCAAAACAGCTAAACATTATTTTTGCCGTCATTGCGGTATTTATACCCATCATCAGCGACGCTCAAACCCGAATCAATTCGGTTTTAATGTGGCTTGCTTAGCAGGTATTAATCCGCTGAAAATTGATCAAGTAAAGCTATATGATGGCGTGAACCATCCAGCTGACAGTTAGGTTCAGTACAGGACGTGTTAATTTGGTTTATTAGGGAAAAAATATGAAGATCATCGGTTTGTTAGGCGGGATGAGCTGGGAGTCCACTGCTAGCTATTATAAAGCTATCAATGAAGACGTTAACCAACAATTGGGTGGTCTGCATTCCGCTAAAATTAGCTTGTTTAGTGTTGATTTCGATGAGATTGAAAAGCTGCAGTATCAAGGTGACTGGCAGCAAACAGCAACTATCTTGTCTGAAGCTGCTAAACGAGTAGAACTGGCTGGCGCAGATTTTATGTTGATATGTACTAACACCATGCATAAAGTCTATGACGATATCGACGCCGCCATTAATATCCCCATTTTACATATCGCAGATGCAACCGCAGACCGACTTAAGCTTAATAATATTGACACCGTTGGCTTACTCGGAACTGGCTTTACTATGAAGCAAGATTTTTATAAAGGACGCTTAAAGTCCTTGCATGGTATTGATGTCATCGTCCCTCATGATGAGCAGCAAAAAGTTGTTCATGACATTATTTATGGGGAGCTATGTCTAGGAGAATTTAAGCCGTCTTCTAAAGCCAGTTATCTACAAATTGTCGAGGATTTATTCTCTCGAGGGGCTCAAGCAATCATATTAGGTTGTACTGAAATTGCTTTACTGATTAATCAATCTGACACCGAAATACCACTCTATGATACAACAAGCATTCATGCAGCTGCTGCGGTTAACTACGCGTTAAATCTGAAATAGTAATTTCTTAAATACATGATTTAAGCTAATAAGATTGTCTAGTATCAAAAATCGCTTTTTAAGTTAATACATAGCCGGAGAATGTTAACTCTTTAAGATATGAGACAAGTAAAGTGTTTAGCCTATACAGTTCGTCTACAGAGTGTATTTTAGTTAATGTTTCTTGCGTGATGGTGTCGCCGATTGTAGTCTTGAGGTCAAACATGTACCAGGTTAACGAATTCATTTACATGCAAAATACACCAGAGAAATTGCCATTACATAAAATTTCCTTAGACAACTATCATCTCAACTATCATCTCAACTATCGCCTGATAATAAACGTAGCTTGTATTTTAGTTTGTGTGAGTTTCTCTTTGTTTATAGGCTGGATTATTTACCAAGCCAATACGGGTGGAAGTAATGTCTTTTTCGATTTAGTTCGCACTATTCCCTATGGTGATAAAATTGGCCACTTTTGCTTATTTGGTTTGTTGACAACAATGGGATTACTGGCAAGTCGTTTAGCACACTTTAGCTTCAGAAATATTCGCATTTACTATGCTGTTCTAGTCGTCAGTATCTTTGTGTTAGTCGAAGAAATAAGCCAAGCGTTTATTAGTACAAGGACATTTGATTTAAGCGATCTCCTAGCCGATGCCTTGGGTATTACACTATGCTCATTTATCACTATTAAGTTGTTTACACGTTATACCTATTCTCAACTCTCTAAGGATGAATATAAAAGATTATAAATAGAGTCTTTATGATTGGTTTTAGTTATTAATAAATTAATTCAATATTTTAATGATTGATTTTATCTCATCACTACTAGATGGTTGTGATTGGCTGAAGACGTATTATTAATAATGCTGAAAACCTAAACGGATGTCTAAAAACAGCTATAAATTAGAAGTCTTTTTGGAATTATTTATGCGCGGCTTGTTTGTTATTATCATATTAATTTCGTCTTTTACTGTCCATGCTGAGCAAATCAAACCGTTCACTTCAGATGGATGTAGTGTATTTCCTGATGGAACCTTTAGCCAAAATGAATTGTGGTTATCATGCTGTACTGCTCATGATTACGACTATTGGCAAGGAGGCACTTTTAAGCAACGTCTTGAATCGGACAGACGATTAAAACAGTGTGTAGCAAAAGTGGGTGAGCCTCATATTGCCAATATAATGTTGGCAGGAGTTCGAGTCGGTGGCAGTCCATATTTTCCTACCACTTATCGATGGGGGTATGGCTGGCCTTATCCAAGAGGGTATAAAGTGTTATCAATTTCTGAGAAGCAACAAATTAAAAATTTACAATTAAAAAGCCGTTAAAAACTAAAGTCGTTAGCGATCATAGTGGGTTAATGTTAGGTTATTTTGTGTTCTATCTCTTGGTAAGGTGTTGAGTTGTCGCTCTATTAAGATGCCAATTTCAAGCTAAATAAGGATATATTATGCTTAAGACATTGATGAGTACTGCTGTCATCGCGTTAGTATTGACAGGTTGCTCTACCGCAAATAAACAAGCTGCGCCGGCTCCACAGATATCCCCTCAAGCTCAAATCAACTTTGAAACTTACACAGCTGAAGAGTTTTATAAAACGACCAGTGTGTTTGGCTCATCTATTAATCATTCCGGAAGTGCGGTTTTGGTAAGTAATGATGATTCAGGGATCTTCAACGCATACAAAGTGCCAGTAGATGGCTCCAAAACAACTCAATTAACGTTTTCCACAGAAGAATCAATTTTTGTTGAATCTTGGTTCCCTAAAGATGATCGCTTTCTTTATAGTGCTGACAAAGGGGGAGATGAATTAAACCATCTATTTGTTAAAGACCTCGAAGGCAATGAAGTAGATTTAACTCCAGGTGAAGGCTTGAAGGCCATGATGTTGTCATGGCATGAAGATGATGATTCGTTTTTTGTTATGACCAATGAGCGTGATGCTAAATATTTTGACGTTTATCAATACAGTACTGCAGACTATAGTCGTAATTTAATTTATAAAAATGAGTCAGGATTTACAGTTGAAAGCATGAGTCCCAATGGTCGTTTTATTGCCTTAAGTAAGAACCACTCTAATAGTAATACTGATTTATATTTGGTTGATTTACGACTAAAAATGAACAAACCTCGCTTAATTACAGAGCATGAAGGTGATGTGTCTTATTATGCTTACACCTTCACCAAAGACAATAAGCAGCTGTTATATGCGACAAATGAGTTTGGGGAATTTAACCAAGCATGGACCTATGATATTGCTACCAGTGAAAGTGAGTTAAATTATAAAGCCGATTGGGATGTAAGTTTCAGTTACTTCTCGAAAGATGGTCGTTATCAAATCACAGGTATCAATGCTGATGCTCAAACTCAATTAACGATAACCGATCACAACAATAATCGTGAACTCTCTTTGCCTGAATTACCTAGTGGTGATTTACGTGGGGTGAATTTCTCACAAGATTCTAAATCAATGGTGTTCTACATAAACTCAGATACATCACCATCAAATTTATACAGCCATAAAGTTGGTACTGATAAGGTATTGCGTCTGACGAACTCAGGCAATCCAGCCATTAAAGAGCAAAACTTAGTCGCTGGCGAAGTGATTAGATTCAAAAGCTTCGATGGCGTCGAAATTCCGGCTATTTTGTATAAGCCAAAACAAGCTGAATTTTCCAAGGTTCCTGCATTAATTTATATACACGGTGGTCCTGGAGGGCAATCGCGTAAAGGCTACTCAGCTACAGTTCAGCACTTAGTGAATAATGGCTATGCTATTGTAAAAATAAATAATCGTGGTTCAAGTGGCTATGGCAAAACCTTCTTCCATTTAGATGATAAACGTCATGGTGAAGACGATTTACAGGATGTGGTTTACAACAAAAAATACCTACAAACCCTAGATTGGGTTGATGCTGAAAAAATTGGCGTGATGGGTGGCAGTTATGGCGGTTATTTAACTATGGCTGCAATGGCATTTACCGATGAATTTAAAGTCGGCATTAATATTTTTGGTGTCACCAATTGGGTAAGAACCCTAGAAAGTATTCCGCCTTATTGGGAAGCATTTAGAAAAAGTCTTTATGACGAGCTTGGAGACCCAGCTACTGATAAAGAGCGCTTACATAACATTTCACCAGTATTTTTTGGTCATCAAGTTAAAAGTCCAGTACTTGTTGTACAAGGTGCCAATGATCCAAGAGTGCTAAAAATCGAAAGTGATGAAATGGTCGAGTCTATTCGCTCTGGTGGTACTCATGTTGATTACTTAGTTTTTGATGACGAAGGTCATGGCTTTAGTAAAAAAGAAAATCGCGTCAGTGCTTCGAACAAATACTTGGTCTTTTTGAAAGCATATCTATAACGTTTATCTCTTAAATGACTGAAATAATAATTAAGCCATTTGTGTAAACAAATGGCTTTTGCATTTATAGCAGTTATAGATTGGTATTAATGATAAAATCAATATAATCATAAGTTTGAATGTGACAAAACATGTAAGAGGAAAGGATGTGAATATAGAAGTTTTACACTCAGAAGAGTCGAAAATTGTTGATCAACTTGTTGATGGTGTTAGGGAGTTTAATTTTAGCCACATGGGTAATGAAACGTCCAAACCTTTGACTGTAATTATGCGAGATAGCAATAACACAATCGTCGCTGGCATATCTGGGCGAACGATATACCATAAATTTTTAATCAACGTGGTGTGGGTCAGTGATGAATACCGTGGTCAAAGACTCGGATATCAGTTGATGAAGTTAGCTGAACAGGAAGCCAAACAGCAGGGGTGTAAAGCCGCGCAAGTCGATACGTTGGCATTTCAAGCCCCAAACTTTTACCAGAAATGTGGTTTCGAGGTTATTGGAACAACGCCTGGTTTTGACGGCTGCCCCGAACAGTATTTCCTATTTAAACGTTATGAATAGTAAAGGGAAGCTCGCTGGTTAAATGAATTAAAATACTATTTGGCCAGCAATGGTTATTAACAGAGCTAATAGATTAATTTATTGAGCTAAAAACTTAATTACCACAGCGTTAATAAGTGCCTTTTTTAAAAGAACGCGAGGCTGTTTGCACTGAATTAATCATTTTTCCAAGTGCTTTATCTTTAGCTCTTTTTTGCGCTAACGTCGCGCTATTCATGGCTTGTTCTCGCATTAGTTTCTGATAGCTAACCAATCGTCTTTGATCAATATCCCCTTTATCTAATGCATTTTGAATCGCGCAACCAGGTTCTGAGTTGTGCTGACAATCTGCAAAACGGCATTGTGTTGCCAGTTCAGTGATTTCACTAAAGGTTTCACTTACCCCTTGCTCACAAGCACTGAGTTGTAATTCTCGCATACCGGGAGTATCTAGAATTAATCCACCTTGTGGTAATAATCTTAATGCTCTAGAAGTTGTCGTATGGCGACCTTTACTGTCATCTTCACGGATATCACTCGTTAGCTGCGTATCTACACCCATTAAGCCGTTGACTAAGGTAGACTTGCCCACACCAGATGACCCAAGCAATGCGATAGTTTTACCTTGTTTGCAATAACCGCTGAGTTCAATTAAATGATCATTATCTAGAGCGTTTAATGCATGAACCATCATAAATGGATCAAGTGACTGTACTTGCTGACGTTTAACATAAGTATCTTCACATTGATCGGTTTTCGTCAGGATTATAATGGGTTCTACTTGCGCTTCTTTTGCTAACGCAAGGTAACGTTCAATTCGGCTTAAATTGAAGTCTTGGTTGAGCGAACAAACAATAAATAAGCTATCCACGTTAGAGGAAATTAGCTGAGTATCGATTTTACTGCCCGGTGCTTTGCGCTGAAACAATGATTGTCTTTCTAGTAAGCGTTCAAACTGAAGTTGAGTATTGAATAACAGCCAATCTCCGACACACAGTCTGTCAGTCTGTGTTGCTTGAAGGACTGTTTGGGTTAATGAAAATTGGCCTGAGCCATTCATCACCACAACCCCATTTCGATGGTGTTCAATAACACGTCCTGCATATAGCTTTTCATCAAGATTTTCTACAGACAATAACTCAAGTTCATTGAGCGACAATTGTTGTTGAAAAAATGGTCGCCAGCCAAGTTGTGCTAATGATGTTTGTGAGTTCATATTGAAGACCTTGCAAATCTTTATGGTTATTTAGCTCGAAGACGGGCTGTAAATTATCAACGTGTTTTAAGCGATGACGAAATTGATGGAGGGATTTTAGCAAGAACTAACAAAAGGAGATTGTACAAATACGACAATTTTTAATATTGGTTTAAAGCTCCAGTAATCTTAATTGTTAACAGAAAAGCCTGCCTGCATGATGAACAATGTCATTATTAAAACCTTATTGTAGTGATTTGTTTTGTGTGACGTAGAGGGAGTAGAACAAGTGTTGTTATTTATGGATTTATTTTTAAAGGCAATTATATTAACTGGTTAGGTCTGCTAGTGTTGCGTGTGGTCGCTTGAATGATAGTGATGTTAAATATATTGAATATGGCTAATGTAAAGTAATGCAAAGCAATAAATAGATATTGCAAATGCAAACATCATATGTTTATATTGGGTTTCAATTTAACAAATTTCACAAACCTGTAAAGCGTGTTTTGAACGTTTAAACTGGACAATGTGGGGTTGATTTCAGTAAGTACAAATCTTGTTGGATGTGATTGTCATCATGGGATTTGATTATTAAAAGGACGTCCGTAAATGAAGCCTATCGTTGCCAAGTCAAATTTCGCTAAGACGATATTTGCACAAAGTGCTTTGGTGTTACTTATTTCTCAAAGCTTAATGGCTTGTCAAAATAATGAAAAAGCGCCTGAAACTGAGTTGGTAAGTCAACAAAGCAGTCAATCTTCAGTGGCACTTGATCAAGTTATGCCGTACTCAGATCCGAACAATGAAGGTGGCTGGGTATTAAATACTGAAATCAGTGATGAGTTTAACGCAGATGTTATTGATCAAGAAAAATGGTTTGTTCAAGGTGCAAATGATGAATACTACATTTGGAAAGGGCGCGCACCATCGCAGTTTGCGCCTCATAACGTTATTTTAGAAGATGGTTTACTCAAACTTCGCAGTCAGTGGGAACCCGACTTTGATTTTGCTGACGAAGCTTACGCAGATGGCAAAATTAAAGCCAAATATGGCACTGCAGAAAGTGGCGAGTTTATGCCTATTACTACTGCTGCTATTGTGAGTAATAAACGTTTTCTTAACGGTTATATGGAAATACGCTCTAAAGCGGTTAACGCATCCATGACTAGCGCCTTTTGGGCTATTGGTTACCAGTCTGAGCTTGATATTTATGAGCAAATTGGTAATCCAAAAATCATTGGTGATATTAAACCTGATCAATCTAAATCAACCGTTCATGATTGGAGCCCACCAGCAAAACGTCCTACACGTGTTTTTCATCATAAAGAAAACTTGCCATATCGCGTAGCTGATGAATTTCATATTTATGCAGCTGAGTGGGGTGAAGATTACTTAAACCTGTATTTAGACGGCAAATTACTGGAACGTTTTACTCAAAAAGAATTAGGCGATCGTTGGGTATTGAATAATCCACTAGAAATTTGGTTAGATTCAGAAATCTTTGCATGGCTTGGGATGCCAAATAAAGATGAACTACCAGCAGATTTCGAAGTTGACTATATGCGTGTGTGGCAAAAGCCTAACCCGCAGTTATTAGATAGAGCATTCTTTGGTTTTGAAGGGCCTATTTTATTCCAAGAAAATAAGCGTCCACTTAAGTTGGTACCTGAAAACTCAGCAAATAATGATTACCAAAAGTTCTGGGATATCAGTACTGAGTCAGCTAAATATGCCGAGATAACTAAAGAGCAACGCATTACAGGTTTGCGTAGCTTAAAAGTGTCAGCATTGGCTGCAGATGCTACGCAACCGATTATTATCAGCTCTCCAGAAGCTGCTGTTAAGTTAGATGCTGGTAAGTATGTTTTTTCTATGCGCCTATGGGTTGATACCAGTAATTCGCTCAAAGAGTTTAATATCACAGTCACTAACGATGCGAATACTGACGTTGGTTTTAATTTAAAGCCGATTAATTTAAGTCACATTGATCATGCGCATAAAGCGCAATGGATAACCGTTAGTCAAGAAATTAACCTAACGCAAGCAGTTCCAGCTGATGCCAAACTGACAATCTCAATTGACCCTTCACTCATCGCTAAAGAGTCAGCTTTGTTTTATATCGATGATATTTCGGTGGTTAAACAGTAAAGGGTACGACTTAGAGATAGCAACATAGCTAAAAGCTAGTAAGACTGTTATGCGGGCAATTTGGGGAAGAGTGTCAATGATCCATTTACATTCTTAAGAGCTCGCGCAGTCTTTACTCGTAGAACAATTTACTTATAAACACTTACTCATAATCACTTACTGATAAAGAAGAACACAATCTAGCATCGTTGTTCTAAGAGGTTTTGTAAGTGACTGTTGTAAAACATGGTTTTAAGTAATTGTTTTAAAAGAGTAGAGAAAGTCCAAACAAGAGACAAAATAATGATAAACAATAATCTGAAAACATTGCTGACATTAACCTGTGTTGGAATAAGCACATTAGTAAGTCAAGTTGCGTATGCTAATGCAGCAAACGACACTAGTTTAAAATCAGCACAACAAGTTCAGCCTAATGTATTGATCTTGATGTTTGATGACATGCGTTTCGATACTTTTTCTTACCGTGATGGCCCAGTTAATACGCCTAACATTGATGCGTTAGCTCATGAAGGTGTTCGATTTGATAATGCAATGACCAGTACCGGTTTATGTTCTCCATCTCGAGCTGCAATGTTTACTGGACGCTGGGGTCATAAAACAGGCTTAGATGACAATGTCGGCTTATATCATTCACGCGTTGATGAATTAAACCCAGAAGAAGGAGGCGTTATTCGCCGCGCCGTTGATGTGGGTTACAAGGTAGGTTACGTCGGTAAGTGGCATATTGGCGCTCAAGGTCCAGCATTACGAGGAGCTGAGTTTATATATGGTCACGATAAAGACGTAGAGCGTCATGGCCGTCAATGGACACCTTATGAAACACAGGCCAATATCGAAAAATTTAATCGTGGTGAGCGTGATGCTAATGGTGAAAAGCACGAATATTACCGCACTATGCCAGGCACTTTTGAAGACACTAAAGCGGGTAAAGAGGTTCGTGAAGGTCAGAAAATGTTGCGCGCAGCCGCTAAAAAAGACGAGCCTTTCTTTGGTATCGTAAGTTTTGAGCAACCGCATCCGCCTTATCGCGTTCCTGAGCCATACGCGAGTATGTTTGATCCGAAAACTGTTGAGCTACCTAAGAATCATGGGATTGAACGTATTCATAAGCCGATGGCTCAAGATGATATTTGGTGGCCTTGGCACGATGTAAGCCACATGACAGATGAAGATTGGCGTAAGTCTCGGACCTTCTATTATGGAGCGATCGCAATGATCGATCATGCTGTCGGTGAACTGATTGCAACGGCTAAAGAAGTCGGCATGTATGATGATTTACGCATCATTATCATTGGCGATCAGGGCAGTATGCTAGGGGAACATAACCTTTATGATAAAGGGCCATACGCTTACGATGAATTAATGAGAATGCCATTAATTATTCGTGACCCAAGTGTTGAACCGAAGATTATCCAACGTCAAGTTTCTATGTTGGACATTGCTCCCACATTAGCAGATTGGATGACGCTTGCTGACGATGGTGATGTGGATGGCCGTTCATTGGTACCACTGATGGAACAAGGTGATGTGGCTGATAAAGGTAAAGATGATATCGCGCTATATGCCTACGAATGGTACAACGGTGGCTGGTTTGGAATAAGAGCTATCCGTACCCCAGAAATGAAATTTGTATGGAACCCAGGTGATAGTCGTGATGAGTTATATGACTTGAACAATGATCCTTACGAAATGACCAATTCAATCAAAGATCCCAAGTACAAAAAACAACTAAAACAGATGGTTAAATATATGCATGACGAACTGGTGCGCTTAGAAGATCCTTCTATCGTTAAGTTTCGTCAACATATGAAAGGCCTTTTGTAGACTTATATTTACCTTGCGAATATTACTCAAGGCGTAATGGTAAAAATAGGTAACAGTAACTTGTCACAACAATCATGAACTAAACAAAAATTGTTGTGATGACATATCGGCGCTGTGATTACAGCATCAGTATTAATGAAAGCTCATGTTAACTAAAGCATATGTTAACTAAAGCTTTTGTTAACAACTGAATGTGTCAATAACACAAGCGCCAACAATCCCTGTTTTAGATTGGAAACCACTTTTGGCTGTATAGCCAAGAGCGGGGTTTTTGCGGCTCCAATGTTGGCAAAGCAGTAAAAATAATGTGAATTAGGAGAAATTATGAACAGCGTTTTTAACACCAGCATCGGGAAAACTGCCCAGACATGTTTACTCGGAAGTATGCTAACGCTTTCAATGGCATCAATGACTTATGTCGCGCCAACAGCAGCTGCAAGTATTGGTAATCAAGGCCGTTATTTTACTAACAAAGTGACCGGAGCAACTGAAACCGTCACGTTATCGGGTAGTGCAGCTGTGCAAACGCGAGCACTTCAAGCCGCTATCGATCGCGCTACTAATAAGCCAAATGGCGGCGTGGTAAAAGTGATGGGTAATGATTTGAAATTGGCGCAAGTTGATTTAAAAGCCAATGTTCGATTAGAAATTCAGTCAGGTAAAACCATTAAAATGGCTGATAAAGTTTTATTTAACCTCAACCGTAATGGTCAAGGTCCTCGTGCGCCTTTAATGCAAAATGTGGAGATTACCTCAACCGGTAATGCTCGTTTCAAAATTGACGTCAATAAAAATGCCATTTTCTTAAATGCAATTCCGGTACGTGTGGGTTATGTGAAGAACTTTGCGTTATCAAATTTTGATATCAAGGATAACTATTCTATTTTCCCATCACTATTTATGGTTGCTGATAGTGACGCTAGAACAGTGGCTAACAATGCGACTTATGGTCGGATTCCGCAAAAGGGTGTTGTCGAAAATATCTCTGCTACAAAGGTGGCAGCAGGTTACGCATTGATCCAACTATTCAGCGGTAAGCAGATGCGTCTAAAGAACTTAGATGCTGAAGGGGGGTTAACCATTCGTTTAGAGCCTGGTAGTGGCAGACCATCAGATTACTTAAACCAAGCAGGTCCCCGCGTCGGTAATATTGCAGATATCAAAATGATTGATATTGAAAACACTGAAGGTATGGCTGCTTTGTTTCTAAAACCGCATCAAAAGATTTGTTCTGATATCACCGGCACCAATATCCGTGGTGTAAACAGTGCATTTACCATAATGAGCAACTCAAGTGACTCTAGCACCTTTAGCCGTGGTTATTTTGAGCGCACTAAGTTTACTGGCCGCATATCTCTGACTAAAACTAAAAACACGCCGTTAGCTGATATTGGTGCGTCGTCACAATATTTTGTCGAACCAAGTGAAAGCGCGGGCAGAACTAAGATTGCTGATTTCCCGAACGATCCTTCTGGTCGTCGCTGGCACACCAAACCAATTGCACCAGTATTGTTGGCTTCTGCGCTTAACAAAAATAATGTTGGCACAGCTGTAAAAGGGCGTTTTGGTATTGATATTTCAAATGCCAATATTACAAAAACGGGCAATTACGAACGTGCAACGAAAGTCTTTTACCGTGAAGATGCCGTCAAACTAAATGGCAAAGCCGCAACAGTGTGGATTAACAAATAAATTTAGATTAAGCCTTAGCTTTGTCATTACGTTAATAAAAGTGTTTGAGCAGTGAGTGATTCGCCGCTCAAACACTATAAACATCAATAGTCATATTATTGAGTGGGTCATGAAAAGGGGAATGCAGTGTTAAATCATCAGACAAATTTAGTGTTTAATATTAAAACTAACAAACAAATCGCAGCAGCCTTGTTATTTTCAGTATGCATGATGTTTATTGGTTTTCTGTTTGGGTTCTTCTTTAATGATTTAACTAATAGCGCTTCATCTAGATATGCAAGTGAATATCAAGAACGTGACCAAAACCAAGGCCAATTACAAAACTCAAACCCAAACCCAAACCCAAACCAAGAGAACCCAGCTCAGTTAACTGATGACTCAAACTTGATTAGGGTAACAAATAACAAACCGCAGCCAATGATTATCGATAATCTAGATGCTGTATCCAGTGAGGCAATGACAGTTGAGCAATGCCAGCTGATTTCATCATTGTATGATCAACAATGGGATTTATCTTCTAATACTGAATTTTATCAGTTGATGAGTGATATTAATTCACTGCAAGATTCAGCGATTAAACAAATGGCGATAACAGCCATATTGTCGATAACGTCTGTTGAGGATGAAGGTTTAGAAGAGGGGATATTTGAGTTTTTAATTGAAAATCCAAATGATGTTATTGCGAATCAACTATACCAACAAAATTATTCACATAAGTTATTGCCTGAACAGCGACAACAATTAAGACAGAATTTAGTCAATATAACAGATCCCAATATATTAACTGACAGCATAAAGCTGACTAGCCAAGTCAGTTACATGACTGAAGAGAAAAAGCAGCAATTCAATCAAGCGTATCAGCAATTTTATTATTCCCCTTATGACAATGTTCGTGCTGCAGCCATTGGAGTGATTGGTGTGGCTTCAAGGGACGATGAAGTGATGTTATTAACGGATGCGCTATCAGATCCCTCAGATGCAGTCATTGATATGGCTTTAGATGTCATAGGAAAAAGACAACTAACCGATCCGCAATTACTCAGTGCATTAGAAGAATTGCATTACCAAAGAACCGATCAATTAAATACTGCGCAGCAGCGTGACATGGTAGAGCACATTCTTTTTGAATCAGGGGCTATTTGAATAAAGTGCTATTTGACTCAGGCTCTATTTGACTCAGGTGCTATTCGAATCAGGGGTATATGCATAAGGCTAATTCGATACATGTTTAGTCGGCAAGTATAAGGTTGCAGCCGGTATAAAACTTTAAGCATGTGTATGAGATTTTGCAGGAGTTTTAATGTGAGAGTTTTCACATCTCAGTAGCTAGATTTGCTACATAAAATTGTACAGGAAAACGGCATTTATAATGCCGTTTGTATCGCGTTAAGCAAAATAAATTATCATATTTTATTAAATGAATTAAGTAACTTAGTTCTAGTAGTGATAATTTACTTTAGTGACGGTAAAGGCTTTGAGCGTTTAATGCGTAATAAGTTAATACACGCTAAATTAATACTCGCTCAATTAATAAAGCATGATTAATGATAATTGCAGTAATTAGAGAAATGGATGTTATGAATAGATTACTTACTACAAGTTCAACATTAAGCCCGTATCAGCACTTGAATTTAAAAAGGACAGCTAAGGTCAAGGCTAATGTTTTGGGCGTTTTATCATCATTAGCCATGCTAGTGTCAACCTCGGTCACAGCTGTACCAGCTATCGCTGCAGAAACTGCGCATACCAGTCAGCAACAGCCGAATATACTGCTTATTTTGACTGACGATCTTGGCTATAACGACGTTGGATTTAATGGCTCAACTGACATTACAACACCAAACTTAGACGAGTTAGCTGCAAATGGGACTTCATTCTCACAAGCTTATGTAGCACATCCATTTTGTGGTCCCAGCCGAGCGGCGTTAATGACAGGCCGATACCCACATAAAATTGGTTCTCAGTTTAATTTACCTACCAAAGGTTCATTTGTTGGCGTTCCAACCAATGAGCAATTTATCAGTAAGCTACTACAAAATAACGGCTACAACACTGGAGCAATCGGTAAGTGGCACTTAGGTGAAGCGCCTGAGTTCCATCCCAATGCGCGTGGCTTTGATGATTTTTATGGTTTTACTGGCGGTGGGCATAATTACTTCCCTGAACAGTTTAAAGCGCAATATGCTAACCAAGTAAAACTGGGCAATACCAATATCAATCATTACATTTTGCCTTTGGAACATAATGGTAAAGAAGTTGATGAAAACGAATACATCACTGATGCGCTTTCTCGCGAAGCCAGTCGATTCGTTGAAGATGCAGCGACCGATGACAAACCATTCTTTTTATATTTAGCCTACAACGCGCCTCATGTTCCTTTAGAGGCGAAACAATCTGACATGGATATGTTTCCTAACATTACCGATGAAAAACGTAAAACCTATGCAGGAATGGTCTATGCGGTAGATCGCGGTATTGGGCGCGTTGTTGACTCGTTAGAAAAGACTAATCAATTAGATAACACCTTGATTGTTTTTTTAAGTGATAACGGCGGCAAGCTAAGCAAAGGTGCTAGTAATTACCCGTTAAAGGAAGGCAAAGGAAGCGTATATGAAGGCGGATTTAGATCGCCAATGTTGTTTCACTGGCCTAAACAAGTTGCTGCTGGTCAGCGCTTCGAACATCCAGTGTTAGCGTTAGATTTATATCCGACATTTGCAGCGTTAGCTGGCATAACAATTCCGAGTCAAAAAAGGTTAGACGGTAAAGATATTTGGCCTGCATTTAGTGCCGGAGAAGATCCGCATAAAGATGAGCTCTTTTATGTTTTACGTCACCGTAAAGGCTATAGCGATGCATCTGTTCGCCGCAATCAATGGAAAGCGGTAAAGCAGGGTGACAAGCCTTGGCAGTTGTTTAATGTTGAAGTGGACTTAAATGAAACCAATGATTTGAGTAAAAAGCATAAAACAATGTTGATTGACATGGTACGTGAGATGGAAAAGTGGAGTTGGGATAATAAACAACCGCTTTGGTTCCATGAAGCCTATGAAGGCGCTGATTGGCGTTTAAAAGGCATGCCACGTTTCGATCAAACCTTTTCTACCGGCAAGTAGATTTGACTCTCACTCATCTTAATTGATTGTGTTTATATCATTAGTTATGCACTTTTAAAGCTCATCGGTATTAACTCATTAATCTAATTGAGTTAATACCATGACCCTTCATGCAGGAAGCACTCATGTTACAGTTTAGAAAATTATCGACGGCGCTCGCTGTCAGTTTAGCTATTGGCAGTTTGTTAGGTTGTGAAACTACAACTGAAGACTCTGGTTCAGCAGACACAGTGACCAATCAACGCATATTATTCTCAGACCAGCACCAAGATATCAAACTGGAAAGTGTTAATCGCCGTAAATGGGATAATCCGGTGATAGCCGATTTTGACCAGGATGGTTATCCAGACCTTTTGCTGACCGATCACGGATATTCAGTAAAGCTTTATTGGAACAATGAAGGCACATATTCGAAAGGTCATGATTTGATTGTGGGTGACATGCATGGCATTGGTGTTGCAGATTTTAATCAAGACGGAAAAGTTGATATTTTAATTTCTCGTGGAGGCGGTTCAGGCTCCAATGCACGTAATGCCAAGCTATATCATTTTGATGGCCGAACGATCATTGAAGGTAATGAATTTAACCCGCCATTACAAAACTTACGTGGCAGAAACAGTAAGTTTTTTGATGCAAATAACAATGGTGAATTAGATTTAATATTAATGGGTTTTCCCTCGCGGGCTAAGGGGCCAAAACCCAAAAGTACGACTGAAAACTTTATTTATCAAAATGACGGTAAAGGCAATCTCAGTTATGCGACAGATTTACCGCAAACCTATCAGGATGGGCAAAAAGTACTAGTTACTGACTTTAACAATGACAAAATTGATGACTTACTTATATACGGTCATGGTCGACTAATTGCTTTAAAGGGAAATGGTGATTTAACTTACACAGAAGTGACTAATGGTGTGTTTGCTCAAGATATAAAACATGTCACTGGTATAGCTGAAATTGATTATGATAATGATGGTGACTTTGACCTCTATCTTACTAGAGCAAGACCATTTGAAGCGGGTGACACCTTCTTTGATAAAGCCAGTAATACTTTTGCCTTTTATACTAAACGTGGCAAGTTCCGCTTTGAGGATTTAATCATTGGTGACACTTTTGAATTAGAAAATTACCAGTCACCTTATCCAAATCAAGATGTGTTTATAGGAGAGGGAGCTTATAAGTACCAATTTGAAGGTGAGCGTCATAGTGGACAAAACATCAAGTTGGTTAGCAGTAATGCATTAGGCTGGCCTGACAAACTACCCAAAAAAGGGCTATATGTTGGTTACATAGGTAATGATACCTGGCGGATCGCAGGAAATACCTTCTCGCCAACTACTGGGGTAGTTAAAGGTGTTGAGCAATATGACGCAACAGAGCAATTGCCTGCGCCTAAAGACATGTTACTTGAGAATCGACATGGAAAATTTGTCAATGTCACGGCTAAGGCTAATCTAGTGATGAATGAGCATACTTCAAGTGTCGCGGTGGCAGACCTTAACAACTCAGGGTATCAAGATGTGTTTGTGGTTAAGCAAGGAGATTTGTCTCAGGCAACAGAACAGCTACTTTGGCTTAATAATGGTGATGGTACATTTACAGTTCAAGCGCACCATGGCATTAAATCACTGGAGCTCGGCGCAGCAGGCTCTGGCAGTGATGTGGTTGATTACAACAGAGATGGTTTTAATGATCTTGTTTACGCAAATGAGCGCGGTCAATGGCATGTTTACAAAAACCAAGCGGTCAATCGCGATACGGGGAATGCGAACTTCACTGTAGTAACAGTAAATAACTCACCAAAGGATAAAGCAACTGCACAAGGGGCTTTGGTAAAACTTAGTGCTTGTGGCAGTAGTCAAATTAGGCGAGTCGGCGCATCTGGTGCGCCTTACACGCAATCTTATAATCAACAAATCCATTTTGGGTTGGGCGAATGTCAGCAAGTTGATTCTGTTGAGGTCAGTTGGACTAATGGCGAAACGTCGACATTTAAAGACATTAACCCTAATCAGATTAATTTATTATGATGACTTTTGTCACGACGCTAACACTATCTGTAGTCGTTAATGTGAAATTGCATTCTTTAACGGTTTAAGATAACTTTAGCTATTGATTTTAAGGGCTATTTATATCAATTGATTCTAGCATTAAGTAGATTAACTAACTGGCCTCGATATATCTCGAGGCTTTTTTATGGTGGATATTTGGGCTTGCCTACTAAAACTTGTCGTGCTCGATAATAAATAGGTCATAATCATTGGGTGATGTAATTTAGGTGTTTTTAATAATGCTTAAATTTAGATGATGCAATGAATTGCGTTAGCGCCTCGATAGGGAGATTGAGTCATGTATTTAGAATTAGCGATATTAGCTGTTTTCGCTTTTAACTACAGTTTAATTGCAGGCCGAGTCGAGCGATCGATGATATCTGGCCCTATGGTGTTTGTTGTCGTGGGTTTCATACTGGGACCGTCAGCTTTTGGCTGGTTGGGCAATGAACTCGGTAATTCAGCTATGCGGGTGTTTGCCGATTTAACCTTGGCTGTGGTGTTATTTTGTGATGCCTCAAACAGTAATTTATCGATATTAAAACAGCATATTAATATTCCGACGCGGATGCTGCTATATGGGCTTCCAGGTGCCATTGGGTTAGGTTTTATTGCTGGTTATCTACTGTTTCCTAATTTATCTATATTTGAACTCGCTGCGTTGGCAACCATGTTAGCTGCAACCGATGCCGCCTTAGGTAAAGCTGTGGTTTCCAGCCCTGTAGTGCCTGCAAAAATTCGTGAAGGTCTCAATATTGAAAGTGGCTTAAATGATGGGATTTGTGTACCTATTTTATTTGTATTTCTTGCGCTTGCTGCTGGCAGTATTGCAGAAGGGCAAGTATCCCATTTAGCAATGACCTATTTAGCTGAAGAATTAGGCATTGGTTTAGCGGTGGGGTTATCAGCAAGCTTTATCGCATCAAAGTTAATCAGATACAGTTATAAGAAAAATTGGATCACTGAGGCTTGGAGCCAAAACATTGTCTTAAGTTTAGCGCTATGTTGTTTTGCTATTTCTCAACAATTGGAGGGGAGTGGTTATATTGCGGCGTTTTCTGGTGGGTTGTTGTTTGGATACTTGATGAAAGACGTCAAACATAAATTGATATTACCCACAGAAGGTATTGGCGAAATTCTCGCATTACTGACTTGGATGTTATTTGGTGCCATTGTCATTGGCAATGCTATTGAAACGTTTACTTGGACGATGCTTCTGTATGCTCTACTAAGTTTAACTGTTGTTAGAATGATACCTATCTTTATATCTTTGGGGCGAAGAGGTGAGAATGTCCCCTCAAGATTATTTTTAGGCTGGTTTGGACCCCGCGGTTTAGCATCCATTGTGTTTGTTATCATCATGCTTGATCGTGATTTGCCGGGTGGTGACTTTATTGCGATGACAGTTATTTGTACTGTTTTTATCAGTCTTATTGCCCATGGCGCGTCAGCAAATATATTAGCTAAATGGATCAGCACTCGGGTCAAATAAGCTCATACAAAGGGAAGTACTTAGCTTCCCTTTAAGCATTCCTATATCTGGCATAATAATGCCACACTTCTGCTTAATTAAATTCGCACATCATATTGAAGATTAAACATCATTTAAACTCACTGTTGTATTGCATTCCATTTCGCTAATCTACAAGTGAATTTGTTATTTAATAAAATGGAGTTTATATGACGAACAGGATTATAAAAGCGATTAAAGCTAATAAATCGATATTGTTATTTATTATCTTAATGAGTGTTTTTAGAAGTGCCGTTGCAGATTGGTATACTGTGCCGTCAGGTTCAATGAAACCGACAATCATCGAAGGTGATAGGTTATATGCTGATAAAATGGCTTATGATTTACGAGTACCTTTTACGCACATTTCGCTTTATAAGATTGCAGATCCTCAGCGAGGCGATATTATTATTTTCGAATCTACAGCTGCTGATAATAGACTGGTTAAACGTGTCATTGGCATACCAGGGGATGTCATTGCATTGACGGATAATGTGCTCAGCATTAATGGAAAGACATTAGCCTATCAACCAATAAGTGCAACTGATTCATCCGAGGACAAAATTGAGCAGTTATTTTCTGAAACTAGCACGGTTAACCATTTCGTTCGTACCAGTAATAGTGGCTCTAGGCTTTCAAATTTTTCTGAGGTTACCGTACCAGAAGGTCATTACCTAGCACTAGGCGATAACCGTGATCATAGTTCTGATTCTCGAGTGATTGGTTTTGTACCTAGAGATGAAATCATAGCCAAAACATCCAGTGTAGTAATGTCATTTGACTATGATAATTACTACATTCCACGTTCAGAGCGCTTTTTACATAGCTTAATTGAGGGCTAGTGCTTCATAAGCCAGATCATAAGCTTTGCCCAAGTCGACTGTTTTAGGTTTGGCTGACTTATGATCTGCTTCACGCTTATCGGTAGCTCTTAACGTTGCTGGATGCACAAAATCTATTTCACAATTTAATGTAGCTAATATGGCGCCTTCTAATAAAAAAGTTCCCGCACCACCAGCTCCTTGACCTGTGGTAGAGCGTCGATTAATCACCGCTTTATTGATGTTGTTGGCGTTACAATAGTCCATAATTTGTTGTACTAGTTCTTTCACATCTTTTTGCTCAGGGTGCTTATTCAAAGCGAGCTTATTGAATTTAGCATTAACCATTTCATGACAGGTTCTGCTGCCCGTTAAAGTTACTATTCGCATTTCATTAGCTTTAAGCATGATGCCCATCACATTCATTAGATGATTCTCTTTTGTTTTTTATTAATAATTCAATGCCTTATGTAAACTAATGACATTATTACTATACTGGGATAGTTTAATTTATCACAATACTGTTTATTTATACAGTATTGTGTGTAACCTGATTTGTAGATGTGAAATGGGAAGTGTAAATCGCTTATATTTTACAGTGATAAAAAAGGCCATGTCGTCATGGCCTTTGTGTGATTGATTATTGTTTTAAAAAGATCCCTTTAGAGACACAATGTTTAATAACGACTTTGCAGATGAACCCCTCGCTAACAGATAAGCCTCTAGCTAACCAATAAATAATTGTAGAATTATCACTGTTATTAATAGCGGACAAATATACTTAACGTAGACAGGCCATAAGCGCCAAAAAAAGCTATCTGGGTTAACAGAATCCTGCTGTGCAATATCTTCCATTAACTTATTTCTATGCCAAACCCAACCCATAAATATCGCAATACCTAAAGCAATTAAAGGCTGTGCTCGCTCTGTTGTTAAGGTAATGATAAGTCCGAATAATGCACTAAAGTTAAACACAATGATGCTGGCCATGATGGCGATAAAGACGCCGACAACTAACGTCGCTTTGTTGCGGTTTAATGATGTCTTTTCGACGATATAGCTGGTTGGCACTTCAACAATCGACATAGCAGAAGTTAATCCGGCAATGGTCATTAACGTAAAAAACACGATAGCGATAATATATTGACTGATGCCACCAATAGAGTCGAATAATGCAGGTAGAACACTAAACACAAGCGTATCTGAGTTGAGTAAGCTGCCATCGTCTGCAAATATTTGAACGCCATTATGTTGCGCCACGTACATTGCTGGAATAATCATTAGCGCAGCAAGAAAAGCTACCATAGTGTCAGTTAACGTCACGTAAGCAGTTAATTGGCCGATGTTCTCTTGTTTATTTAGATAGGCGCCATAAACCATCATCGCTCCTGTTCCCACAGTTAATGAGAAGAAGGTTTGTCCTAAGGCACCAATTAACACATCAGCATTAAATATCATTGAAAAGTCAGGAACTAGTAATACCTTTAAACCTTGCATTGCCCCTGGCTGAGTTAAGATATAAACCGCCCCTAACAGCAGCATTATCAGCAATAATGGCATTAAACGCTTAGACCAACGCTCGATACCTTTTTGGATCCCTTGTCGGATCACTAGAACAACTAACGCGATAAACACTAAAGAAAAGACTAAGTTCCTTGAAACTGAAAACTCGGTAAACCAGTTTGCAATATCAGGTTGGTCTGCCATTTGTGCAATGGGTGCTAGCGCAAAACTGACAAACCAGCCAGAAAGAATACTGTAAAAGGTACAAATCAGTGTTGCTGTGATAATCGAAATCATACCGATCGTTTTACCGATCTGCTTTGATATTGCAGAATTACCCAGTTTTGCCATGGCATCTGCAGGGTTAGTTTGACCATGACGACCTACCATTAACTCAGCCATCAGCATTGGGTAACCCAGTAGGATGATGAGCAACACATATACGAGTAAAAATGCACCACCGCCGTGGGTTGCTGCTTGTGTTGGGAATCCCCAAATATTACCCACACCGACAGCAGAACCTGCTGCGGCCATAATAAAACCGATTCTTGAACTAAAATGTCCGTTTGCTTGTGCACTCATGATGACTCTCTGATGAGGATGAAAATATAAAGAGCGCGCATGATAGTGTTTTATTGACGTGGCGCAATGGTTCTATATTGCTAAATTAATACCTGTGGCGATATTTAATTGCTGTATATAGAGGGTGTGTAGAAAATTAATGTGATATTTTTACATTGATTGAAATATGTTTTCGCCATAGCAACCAGGAAGGTTTGCTGGCGCAATTTAATATATTTATACAGATTGGCACAAACTTGATATAGCGCACATTAACTGATGGGAATGGCTGTGCTACTTTTCACTTTTTTAAGTACAAAGCTTGAATGGATCCCCGCTATATGTGGGTTTGTCGTGAGTTTATCCAGTAAGAATACTTTGTAATGCTGCATGTCTTTGACTAACACTTTAAGGTGATAGTCAGCTTCACTGCCGGTGATTAAACTGCATTCTTGAACTTCTTCATAATTAATAATATCGGCTTCAAATGCTTCTAATATGTCACTGGCGTGTTTTTCTAAGCGGATTTGAATGTACACAGTTAAGGCTAGGTTGAATTGTTCTGCATTTAATAGTGTTGCGTAACCTGCAATAAAACCAGCATCCTCTAAAGCTTTAACTCTACGAGAACACGGAGAAGGTGATAACCCCACATTGATTGCTAATTCTTGATTGGATAATCGCCCATGGCGTTGTAGCGCTGAGAGAATCGCGAAATCAATTTTGTCTAAGGTGAGTTGTGTCATGGTGCTCCTAGTAAGGTTCTCGATAATTGGCAATCCGACAATTACAGATAATTTAGCAAGCAAGATAAAAAATTACATAGAATTATAATCCTCATGATGTGTGAAGTAACGACTTCTTATGCTGTAGACATAAAAAAACACCCGAAGGTGTTTTTGATACTTCCATCATGTTTAGCAATCACTGTGCTAAAAATCGCAAATTTAATGTAGGGCGAATGAGACAGGAAAGGGGATATCTCATTCGCCCTTATTGAACTGGTTAGTAACGTACTTGTTAGCTACGTGCTGTATTGCTTTAAGCCTTACTATCACTGTTGGGGCAATGACAGTAAGGCAACATGGATTAAACGAGCTTAGAAAGCATATTGCACGCTGCCGCCAAAGAAACGGTTCCAATCACGAGGGTAGAAGGCTTGTCCATAACCTTCTTGGTTGGTGTTTTGACGTGTGGTGTATGGCTTGTCGAATAAGTTCTTCACATATAGGCTGAAACGTAAATTGTCTTGGCCAAAGTTAAAGTATAAATCCCAAATACTTGAAGAAGGATTAGCATTTTGATCAAGCGCTAGCTCATTAATAGTTTGTGTATGCGCACCGTTATAACGCCAAGCTGCTTGTACGTTACCATTCCAGCCCGTGTTACCGAATTCAGTAGAGTATTTCAATGTACTAAATACTTGCTGCTCAGCATTATTCGGGAAAGAGAGGCCTGTTTGATCGAATGTTTGACGACCGGTTACAGGATCAGTGTTACAACGATCTGCTAATTCGCCACCGTCACCTGCAGGGCAGTTAATCGGTGTATCTGAGAAATCTTCGTAACGCGCATCAAAAATGGCGTAACTTGCGGTCCAACGTAAATCTTCTGTGATATCAACTATCGCATCAGCTTCGAAACCCGTTGAGCGTGCTTCTTTTGCATTCACGTAGCCTGCGAAAACGATATTCTCTTCTTCATCAATCACACGTGTTGCGCGTACTTGATAATCTTCAACTGTCATATCAAAGTAAGTGATGTTAAATAGTACGTCATTATCAAAAAAGCCAGTACGTAAACCAACTTCAAAGTTACTTGATTGCTCAGGTTTTGTTGGGAATTGATCAGCATCTAATGGGTTAGTATTTGTAGTAACAAAATACGAAGAACCTTTATAACCCGTTGAGTAATTGACATAAGCACGAATTGAATTGGTAAAGTCGTAACCGACAACAGCCTTGTAAATAAATGCATCATCAGAATCTGAGAACTTGGTTTTTTCAGTTTGACGTTTAATCAATGAAGGATCTGTTTGAGACATTGCTAACACATCAGCGTATGTATCCATACCAATCCCATCTGATGGTGCAAACAGATCAGTACGCTCGAACGTTGCTTCACCTTCTTCATGCAGAGCGCGGAATCCGAAAGTGGCATCTAGTTGATCTGTAATTTGGTATTCAAATTGACCGAAGATGGCAAAGTTTTCGAAGTTAGTGGTGAAGTTACCACCAGAGAGCAAACGGCCTGGATTTAGGTCGGCCATCATGCTTTCGTCAAACTGTTGACCTTCGTACATGCTTAAGAAGTTTCGAGTAGACTGGCGATCGTAACAACCAGATAACTCACCGCCATTGATAAAGCCGAAGTTACCAGCGATACAACCATCTCGGTTTTCTGAACGTTGACCTTCAGTGTTGTGATAAAACAGACCTACAATCCAATCAAACTTTTCATTATCGAACGAGCTTAAACGAATTTCTTGTTGGTTCACGATAACAGATTCATTACCGCCAAATGCTGAGCGCTCTAGTGGGAAGTTTAAAGTGAAAAAACCTGAACTGTTATATAGGTCGAAGTCTCGGTAACTACCATTATATGAAAGGGTTAAGTCATCATTAAGGTAATAGTCAGCAGCAATAGAAAAACCGAGGTTTTCAGTTGAACCATAGTTTGCTTCGGGGTTACGAGCTGTAACAGGTTTACCTGTATCATCAAAAGATTTTGAAGAATTGATACGGTTATAAGTTGTGCCTTCAATGATGCCATCATCTTTAATGTTGATGATAGGTTTAGGGCCGTAATCTGGATTAACCGGACCAATCTGTGTCATTGAACAACAGTTACTGTCTGTTTCAGCATATTCAGCACGGAATAAGATATTAAATTGCTCGCCATCATCATAAAGAAGTTGACCACGTAAACCTGATTGATCTTTTTCACCAATTTTATAATCTTCATGACCAGGCATTGTATTGTCAATCCAACCGTCAACTTCGCTCCACTGTGCGTTCATTCGAAACGCCCAATTGTCAGAGAAGGGCACATTCACTACGCCACTAACATTTATACCATTGTCTTGGGTGAGTTCGGTTCTAACTTTACCGCTAACGCCATTTAAATTAGGCTTTTTGGTCACATAATGCAGCATACCGGTTGAGGTGTTTTGACCAAATAAGGTGCCTTGAGGACCACGTAACGCTTCAACACGTTCAACATCGGCAACCGCAAGGTTTAGCATAGATTGACGGGGTAATACTTCACCATCAATAACCACAAGGTTTGAAGATTGCAAACCGATAGAGTTAGTAAAAGTACCAATACCACGGGTTTTTAATGTTGTTGTTCTAATTTCAGTACTGTCATCGATACCAAAGCCCGGTAGGTATTTAACGAGGTCGAAACCGTCTTGGACACCCATTTTTTCGACTAAATCACCATCCAAAACTTCAATAGAGACGGGAACATCTTTTAGTGCCTGCTCACGTTTTTGCGCGCTTACCATGATGACTTCAATGTCTTTAGTTGAAACCGCTTCTTCATTAGGCGCATCTACAACTTCCGCAGCATATAGGTTGCTTGAGAAGGCTGCAAAAGAACAACCAGCCAGCAATATTGCTTTATGCAATTTACTATATTTAGGCATTTTCTTACTCCGTGTATTTATTATTTATGTCTTATTGCGGGAAATAAATTCCCCCCCCATACAAATCAGAACTTGGTAAACCACGACTTAATGTTTACAACGTATTTAAATAAGCTTGTTAGTATATGTATAAAAAACAGGCAATACAGTTCATATGAAGTATTTAAACATATGATGTTTAAATGTGCAACATGTTAAACATTTGTTGTTATTACGGTGCTATAGCATTGATTTATTATCATTTATCAGAGAAATTGTCGGGTTTTGTGATGGTTTTGTAAATGAAATTTATTAAAAAAACTTCTTCAATCGATTGGGGATTCGTTAAAATTTTGGCGATTTTTGTATGAAATGTTTGCTGTATCAACAAAGGTAATAGGCTTTTAGTTAATATTTTTGTTTGATATATATTCCGAGAAAATAAATTTAAGTTTCTATAATTACAGGGTAAAAAGTATTGATCGCACCAAATATATACGTTTTATTCTCCATTTGTTGTGCCATAAATGATTGGTTGGTACAACATATTGTTTACAAGCGTAAACATCATATGTTTAAATATTTGCAACGTTTTATTGTTTGTTAATCGTTAAGTTAATGTGAAGCAAACTTGATCTAATACTGTAGACGAGGTTTAGCTGCTTACCTGGCGTGATTTGCCACTGATTTTGATAGTTGAAGTTTGGCACCGTTTGTAGAAGTGCCCAACATGGCTAGTCACTATGAGCCAATGCTTCATGAGACAGCTTTGCGCGAACAAACAATATTAACGATGACAGTCGTTGTGAATACATGGAGCAGTTTCTAAATGAAAGTAAGAATAATCAAAAGCGTAGTGATATTGTCTAGCCTGTTAACCCTTAACGTCTATGCGCAAGGTGAGACGAGACAACAAACACAGAAACAGTCTGAAGCGAAGCTCACTACTGCGACTGACAAACCAAATATCATTCTCATTTTTGCCGATGATGCCGGCTATGGCGACTTTGGTTTTCAAGGCAGTCAAATCATGCAAACCCCGCATTTAGACAATATTGCAGAGCAAGGGGTTATTTTTAGTCAAGGCTATGTGAGTGATGCAACCTGTGGTCCATCGAGAGCTGGATTAATGACAGGTAAATATCAGCAAAGATTTGGCTACGAAGAAATCAACGTACCGGGTTTTATGAGTGATAACTCAGCGTTATTAGGGCCTGAAATGGGCTTGCCAGTTGATCAAACAACCATGGCAGACTATTTAAAAGAACAAGGTTATAAAACTGCTGTATTGGGGAAGTGGCATTTAGGCAGCGCCGAACGGTTCCATCCATTGAATCGCGGTTTTGACGAGTTTTTAGGTTTTAGAGGTGGCGATCGCAGTTACTTTAAATACCCAAAACAAATTGAAAATGATCCTAACAGCACTATGTATGACAAACAATTAGAACGCGGATTAGGTCATTTTGAAGAAAGAGAAGGCTACTTAACGGACATTCTTGGCCAAGCCGCTGCAGACTTTATTGAGCAAAATAAACACGATCCATTTTTCATCTATCTTGCCTTTAATGCTGTGCACACTCCGATGGAGTCAAAGCCAGATGATCTACTTAAATTCCCAAAGTTATCGGGAAAACAACAAGAGTTAGCCGCCATGACCTTAGCCATGGATAGAGCAACCGGCATAGTGATGAACAAACTTGAAGCACTCGATTTAGCTGATAATACTATCGTGGTATTTACCAATGATAATGGGGGCCCAACCGATAAAAACGCATCGAACAATGCGCCATTAGCAGGCACGAAATCTAATCATTTAGAAGGTGGGATCCGTGTGCCATTTATCATGAGCTGGCCAGCAAAAATTAAACCTAATCAACGTTATGACTATCCAGTTAGTACCTTAGATTTATTACCTACTTTTGTTGCAGCTGCAGGTGGTGCTGATAAAGTAACAGATACTGACGGCGTTGATTTGCTGCCTTATATAAACGGCGACAATGTAAGTCGACCGCATCAACAAATGTTCTGGAAAAAAGAAACGCGCGCTGTGATTCGCGATCAAGATTGGAAGCTTATTCGTTTTCCTGATAGACCTGCAGAGTTATATAACTTAGCTGATGATATTGGCGAGCAACACAATCTTGCAGCAGCAGAGCCTGAGCGCGTTAAAAAGATGTTCAAAGATTTGTTTACTTGGGAGCTCACTTTAGAGCGTCCGCGCTGGTTATTAAAGCGTAAGTTTGAAAAATACGATATGGACAGAATGGATAAATATCGTTTGCCAGCGACGCAATAAGCTAAGTTACTTTAACTAAGTTCTTTTACTTTAGCCAAGTGCCAATTAACTAGCGTAAAAAAGTTAAATTTTTGGCAAGTAGATTAACTGGCTGTGGTGTAGTCATTGCCAAGAACAGAATAACCGCAAAAATAATGATAATAATTAGATGGTGCATTTAAATGAAAATTGAATCTGTAGAAGCGCTGCTAGGCTGTGTTGGTCGTCGTAATCAGTTACTTGTAAAAGTAGTAACAGAATGCGGAATTATCGGCTGGGGAGAGTCTGGTTTATCTAACCGTGAATATGCAGTGATGGGCGCTGTTAAACACTTTGCCCAGTTTTTAAAAGGCAAAGATGCAAGACAAATAGGTCGTATTTGGCAAGAGCTTTATCGAAGTCACTACTTTGAAGGTGGCAGGGTAATAACAGCTGCCATATCAGCAATTGATATTGCGCTTTACGATATTTTGGGTAAAAAGCTAAATGTGCCAGTTTATCAATTGTTAGGGGGTAAACAGCGAGACAATATTCCTTGTTTTGCTTGTTGCTATACTGAGGCGGATCCTGATCGTTTAGATGAACTCGTTAACGAAGCTAAAGCGCTAATAGAACTAGGCTGGACCACAATTCGTGTGATCCCAAGTCGCTTTGATGATCCTAAATTATTTGAACCACAAGAGTCTATTACTCGCACAGCACGTTGTTTGAATGAACTACGTAAAATTCTTGGACCAGATATTACCTTGGGGATTGATTATCACCATAGACTAAGTGTGGCGGAAACGGCTTCATTTTGTCAGCGATTAGCACCAGATACGCTGGACTTTATCGAAGAACCTATCCGCAATGAATCACCTGATGCTTATAAAACACTGCGCACCATGACAAATATTCCGTTTGCTATTGGTGAAGAGTTTAGTTCGAAATGGGCGGCCAAACCATATATAGAGCAGGGGTTAACTCAATATCTACGTGTCGATGTTTGTAATATTGGTGGCCTAACTGAAGCGATGAAAGTCGCAGGGTGGGCTGAAGCGCATTATATAGATGTAATGCCGCACAACCCATTAGGACCGGTGTGCACAGCTGCAACAAATCACTTTGCCGCAGCTTTAGCTAATTTTAGTTTAATGGAAACCCATCAAGGACCATTCAGTCCATTCGGAGCCCATGACACTAATTTATTCCCATTACAGCACGAACTTGAAGGTAACGTGTTTATGTTGCCAGATGTTCCAGGTTTGGGTGTAGAAGTAAATGAAGCGGCATTTAGACAAGCGACCCCCATAGAGACAGAAGCCCCACATTTGAGTAAACGTGATGGTTCACATACTAATTGGTAATCAGAATTATTCTGAAAGTGGCGCACAATACCACTGGCGAATCAAAGGAATAACATGAGCAGTCAGGTTTTTGATAGTAGAGTTAATTATGTTGGCGAGAGCCCACTGTGGCACCCATTAACAGACACATTATATTGGGTCGACTTTCCTAATAAGCAGTTAATGAGTAGAAAAGGTGAACAGACTAGCCAGCATACGTTTGATCAAATGGTGACGGCAATAGGTTGGATCGATCAAAACCACTTAGTCATAGCCACTGAAACTGGCTTGTATAGATTCAATCTCGATACTAAACAAACGCAGTTAATTGTGCATGTTGAGCATCAAGTGAGCTCGAATCGCAGTAATGACGGCAGAGCCGACCCTTGGGGCGGTTTTTGGATTGGCACTATGGATAATGACGCAACGCCAAACAAAGGCTGTTTTTATCGCTATTACCAAGGTCAACTTAAGACCATAATTACCGATTTAACCATTCCCAATGGCATGTGCTTTGATAAATCACGTCAGCGCGCATATTACGCCGATTCTGCCGCGCAAAAAATGTATTGGATTAGCTTAGATGCCGTTACAGGTTGGCCTGTTGATGAATTTTCTGATTCAGAGCTTAGCCGTCAAGATGCAAGGCTATTCTTTGACTTTTCAGACTCAGCAGTGTCGCCAGATGGTGCGATTGTAGATGCAGAGGGTAATGTTTGGGTGTCATTATGGGATGGTGGTTGTATAGTTTGCCTTTCGCCAGACGGTAAAGAGCTCGAAAGGGTAGATACCGGCACATCAAGACCGACTTGCCCAGCATTTGGCGGAGAACTCGCGGACAAATTATTTACTACCTCAGCACAATGTGGACTCGAGGAAGCGCCAGTTACCGCAAATATCCATGGCACGACAATCTTGTTAAATACTAAAGTCAAAGGGCTATTTGAGCCTGCTGTTAATCTAACGGAATAAGACTGTCAGTTAATAAAGGGGTAAATTACTGACAGTGTTATCTTCACACTCGTGTGGGTAGCTCTACTTCTTCAAATGAGCGATTTGAGTAAGTATGCTAATAACGTACTCAACGTAATCAACGTAATCATCGTAATCAAGCAGCTAGCTATAGCTTGGTTTCGCTTCGCTACACATTTTGGACTAGCATTATCAGCCCTGTGTTGAAGCTTTTGCACTTTGCACTTTGCACTTTGCACTTTACACTTTACACAAGGAGAGCGTTATCGAATACGCAGAAGAGTTCTCAAAATCTGAAAAGTTTAAGAGGATATTTTTATTTCTTCTATTGGCTGTGCTGATACTCATAATTAATGAAAAGTGGTACCTCCCTTTTATTAATGAGTATGTTGATACTGTAATTGCCGAACTCTGTTCGGTTACTCTGGGATCACAGTCATGTGGCATGCTTTATTTGTAGGTTTACCGCTATTCAGTGCCGTCATAATCGGTTTGGTTACTGTACCTCTTGGATATAAAGGCATTATTCATAAACAGTTTCCGCCTAAAGGGGTAAAAGTATATAAACCCACTCCAATTCTGCGAGGCTGGAAAGCAAGTGCTAAGTCAATATTTCACCTTTTAATACCTAGCTTATTTATATTATTTTCTGTTTGGGGTTATTTCCAAGTAGAGCAAATGCCACACGAAATACCAGATGATTTTGATTTAAGTGTTTGTGAAAAAAATAAGTAATTTTTATAAAGTCATACAGATATAGGCTAGGCGTAACGGTATACCGAGTTAACACTTTTATCTGCCTACAAACTTGTTGTTTCAGCACAAATATCATTACCAGCCTGAGCATAGCAATCAATTGAAAACACGGCTAAACAGTATTGCGCTTATGCTTATATATTCGATAGATATTTGCAGAGTAATTTATCCTTCCTAACTTCGTTTTTCTTTACTGATTTCTTCACCGCTATTTATACGTTTAAAATGTGTATTTTGTAAAAAAATAAATGTAGTAACAACCTGAAAAGTAAAGTAAGTTACAATCAATTATCGTTGTACTCTGCAATCACCATTAGTCAGATTATTTGATAGTCGATTCAACTATTTTTAATTCCTTATTGCTCTCAGTTGTATCCACTCCACTTAATATCCCAATGTTAATATAATTAACAAACATATTGCCTATTGAAACATCATATGTTTAAATCTTGTTAATGGAATGATTCATTCTTTATTTTGTATTTGAAAATATCAGCTTTTAATTTGCGTTATTGCATATATAAAGATGTTTTCTGACAGGGTAATTAAGAAACAAGATGTGGGGATATCACTTTGCTAGAAACAACAATGTCAGAAACGGCGTCTACTGATAATAAGCAGGCCGATAACAAACTGACTGATAAAAATAAGCACTTTCAAGCGATTAAATTTTCGATGATTGCCGCATTTGGTGGCTTTGTATTTGGTTTAGATGCTGCGAATATTTCTGGAGCACTAAGATTTGTTAGCTCTCAATTTGAATTAACCAGTTTACAAACGGGTAACGTCGTAGGTTGTGCCATTGTTGGTGTTATTCTAGCTTTGTTCTTTACTGGTAGCTTATGTCAGCGTTTTGGTCGTAAAAAGGTGTTGCTTGGTATTGCACTCACGTACTCGTTATCTACTGTTATTTCTTCATTCGCCAACAGTTATGAAATGCTAGTAGTAGGGCGGTTTATTGGTGGTGTGGCATTTGCTTCAATCACTGTTTCGGCCATGTATATAGGTGAAATAGCCCCTGCAAAACAGCGCGGTCAATTTGTGTCTGTTAATCAGCTGCTTATTACTTTAGGCAGTTTGATTGCATTTGTTATTAACTATTTTCTTGTTAGCTCTATGGGCAGCATTGAATCATTAACGGATGAGAATATTTGGCGTTTAATGCTCGGCTTCGAGATTGTGCCAAATATTATTTGGTTTTCGTTATTGCTTACCATCCCGGAATCACCACGTTGGTTACTGAGCAAGCAGCGAGATGATGAGGCTAAAGCTGTATTTGAGCAAATCACTGCACAAGGTGAAGTCAGTGAGTTAATGACTGATATTAAGCAAACCATTAAACAAGACAGTACAAATACTGTCGTACAGCAGCTTAAATTACTGTTTAGCAAACCAATGCGGTTTTTAGTTATTATTGCTGTTGTGTATGCCGTTGTTCAAGGCGCGACAGGGATGAATGCGGTGCTGTTTTATGCCCCAACGGTATTTGAGCAAATTGGTATGAGTGTAGAAGATACTTTTTTACAAACTATTGTATTAGGTGGAGTTTCAGTACTGTTTACTTTAGTGGCAATTTTTACCGTAGAAAAATTAGGTAGGAAAGTACTTACGGTATCAGGCCTTTTATTGATTGTGTTAGCGCATGGATCAATTTGGTACGGTTTTGATAACGCGAGTTATCAAATTAGCCAGCCTGTTATTCAAAAAGTGGCACTGCAACAGGTCGATGCTGACAAATTATTACCATTTTTGGGTAAAACTTATGACACAGATGTAGCATTAAAAGCAGATTTGGCCAGTGTGTACACGAAAAAAGAATTGCCTTTGATTAGTGGGGTGGTGATTAACGAATCAATAACCATCAACCCAGCATTTGTTTTATTTGGCTTATTCGCATTTTTAGCGGCATTTAATATGTCAATTGGCCCAATTATGTGGGTCATATTCTCTGAAATATTTTCTAGCCGAGTGAGAAGTGTGGCGCTGCCTTTTGCTGCACTAGTGCAAAGTATTTCAAGTTGGAGTATTCAACAGTTTTTCCCGTGGCAATTAGAAAACATGGGCGCTGCGAATACCTTTTTATACTATGGCGGCGTTGCGTTTATCGGTTGTATTGTCATGGCGTTGATTTTGCCTGAAACAAAAGGCAAGACCATTGAAGCGATTGAGCGTGAATTGGTACACGAGCGTTAACACTAACTTTAACAGGGTGTTTACTGTCTCGTTAACTGGTTTGCTTACAGTTCTTAATCATAGTGTGAAAACCTAACTAATTAAAAAAAGAGAATAATATGTCTGATCGTTTAATGGGTGAAGTAGCCATTATTACCGGTGGTGCTGACGGTATTGGCTGCACCATTGCTGAAGAATTTTGTCAGCAGGGGGCTAAAGTTTGCGTAGCAGATATGAACCAAACATTAGGTCAACAAGTGGTCGATAAACTGGTTGCTCAAGGTCATCAGGCTATTTTCGCATGTGTAGATATTGCAGATGAAGATTTGGTCAATGCAATGGTAGCAAAAACAGTTAAGGAGTTAGGAGAGCCTACAGTGTTAATTAATAATGCCGCCTTAATTAGTCCTGGTAACCAAATTGATGATGTGTCGGTCGATGCTTGGAAGAAAAGTTTTTCAGTTAATGTCGATGGAATGTGGTATTGCAGCAAAGCTGTGTATCCATACATGAAACAAAATGGCCGCGGCAGTATTGTTAATATTGGTTCAGTGCACTCGTTTAAAATTGTACCCGGTTATTTTCCGTATGCGGTTACCAAGCATGCAGTCATAGGCCTGACACGTAATTTAGCTGTCGAATTTGCAGACAGTAACATTCGCGTGAATGCACTTTGCCCTGGGATGATTGAAACGCCAATGGCATTTAAATCTTGGGATGCAACTGACGATCCGCAGGGCTCTCGTCAAGCTATGGCTGAGGTGCATCCTTTAAAGCGTAACGGCACTACCAGTGAAATAGCAAAACCGGCTTTATTTCTAGCCAGTCAAGATTCAAGTTTTATGACAGGTCAAAGCCTTGTCGTCGATGGTGGTCGCTCAGTTATTTATCATGATTAAAAGCGCATTGTTTTGGGCGATTGTCGATGAGCGCTTTTTGATAGGCACATGCTGTACAGTGTTTAGCGTTAATCTGCAGTGTTAAAGTTAATTTATTCTAAAATTGATGGCTTTGAAGCAATCACAATAGCTAATAACCAAGTGTCTATGACTGTCATGCCTCAACTTGGGGGCAAAATCATTTCCCTTAAGTCCGTTACCATGCAGCATGAATGGCTACAACAAACGCCATACGGCCAGCTTAGCAAAGCTCAATATGGTGATTCGTTTGTTGATGGTAATGATACTGGTGGTTGGGACGAGTGTTTCCCAAGTATTAGCCAGGAAATCTATTCCCAGCCTAACTACAGTCACGTCAAAATTCCCGATCATGGTGAGTTATGGTGTATGCCATGGCAAGTTAGCAAAGTCGCTGAAATTAATGGGTATGTAGCTGTGACTTTGCTTTGCACAAGTAAACAATTACCGTACACATTTGAGCGAACCATCAGTTTATGTACTGAAAGTGATTATTTTACAATTGAGTATTGTGTAACTAATCACGGAGCCGATGATTTACCATTTGTCTGGTCTATGCACCCTATATTCGCAGCTAAAGAGGGGATGACCATTCAATTATCTGAATCTATCCACCAATTCAGGGCTGACAGTGGTTTTAAAGACTTTTTTAATTCCTCACAACGACACATAAACTGGCCTTATTTTGGTGAATCAACCGATAAAGTGGTTAGCCTTGCTGACGTAATGCCTGAATCTAGTCAATTTGCTAGTAAACTGTTTAGTAATGAGTTAGTTCGGCAAATACCTGAAGATAGTAATCAACTGGTTGAAGTCGCGCTCTTTGAACCAGAGCGCAAGCAGATGTGTGGTTTTCGCTTTAATCAAGGTGAGATTTCACATTTTGGCTTATGGCTTAATTATTGTGGTTGGTCAGGCAGTGATTTAGCGCCTGCTTATGTCATTGGCTTAGAGCCTTGTTTAGGAAGTGCGGATTCATTAAAAGAGGCTGTTGAACGAGATTCTGTAGCAGTTCTTCTTGCAAACAGTTGTCGTAAATGGTCCATCGAGTGCTTTATTAAAGGGTAATTGTTCAGACCTATCTCTTTCGCTTTGTGTCGCAAGTTAAACATGAAAAGCAATCACTATTACGGAGACATTCATAAAGGTCATTTCTTTTTTACTATTTATCATCACCTATATGCTAACGTTAACAATTTATCCTGCTATGGACCTTTCTTTCATAGTCTCATGCTTATTCTATTCTTAATTGATTGAATTTATGATAGTTTAAATCTTGTATTTAATTTGAAAAGGAACTTCAATGCTTATAATAGAACTGTTTGTAAAATCATTATTGTGGCTTTCAATCGCACTGTCTCCAACGTTATTATGTGCAGGTATTGGCGCAGTATTAAGCCTATATCTAACTGGAGAGTTAACAGGTGTGATATTACCTGTTTGCACAGCTATTGGTTTTATCTTAGGTAGTCACTGGGCCGAAACCGTTCGCAAAGGTGTTGGTTTGTCGGAGTATTTAGGTCGCTTAGTGAGCAGTCAAAATGATGCCAAAGGTAAGTCCAAATAGATACTATTAGCATTACTATCTTTTCAAACATATCATTCTATAGCCTAATTCAGCACCTTAATATAAACCGATAGCAAGACCTTATAGAAGCTTGTTATCGGCGAGCTAAAATATTGCCGCTTTTTAATATTCCTTCCTAAGCTCTGCCAATTATTTATCTTCGCCAGCAAAGTAGCAATCCTTAACATCCTACTTGTATCCTCAAAGGTAAATGTTTTGTTAACATTTCTGTAAACATTTAGTCTTTGTATATTGCACTCTTAAACATCATATGTTTAAATACTTATTATGTTATGCGATTTATTCTTTTATTGGTTAATAGCCTAGTCATTAGATGTGTAATCAGTGAGTAAAGAGGATTTTACTCACCATGGTTTTATGATGTTGATGTAACAGGTTTTAACGAATAGCGTATTAGAAATATACAAATGGAGCTGTGCTAATGCTTATAAAACAACTATATATCGGTGGTGAGTTGGTTTCTAGTGGATTGACAACTGAGGTTATCAACCCTGCAACTCTAACCCCTGTTGGCAGTATTGCAGCAGCAGATATTGCCCAAGCTGAACAAGCATTAGCGGCTGCAAATAAAGCATTTCCAATTTGGTCTAAAACCTCGATTAAGCAAAGAACCGATTGGATGTACAAATTGCGTGATGCTGTGATTGAAAACGAACAACATCTTAGAGAGTGCATCCATCTTGAAATGGCAAAACCTTGGTCCTCAACAAAAGATGATTACCAAATGTTGGTGGATAGCTTAAATTTTTACGCCGACGCTATGTTGAACCTTGAGCAAGAAACACTTGAAGATAAAGAGGGCACTCATACTCATGAACTTAGACGTGAGCCTGTGGGTGTGGCAGCAGCATTTTTAGCTTGGAATTTTCCACTACTAAACCTTGCCTACAAGATTGGCCCCGCAATGGCTGCGGGCTGTCCGATTGTCATTAAACCTTCAGTTAAAACTCCTTTATCTGCTTACGCCGTTGGTGAATTATGCGCAAAAATAGGCTTGCCAGCTGGTGTGGTGAACATTATTTCTGGTCCGGACCATAAAGTGGGCGATGCAATTTCAGCATCAACTATCCCTTCAGTGTTAACTTTAATTGGTTCTACCAATGTCGGTAAACATGTTATCGCAACGGGCGCCACATCCATTAAACGCTACTCAATGGAATTAGGCGGTAATGCCCCTGCAATAGTGTTTGCTGATGCTGATTTAAACAATGCTGCAGACGTGATTTGTGGCGTGAAATTCGCGAACGCAGGTCAGATTTGTGTCACACCAAATCGGGTGCTTGTTGAACAATCCATTGCAGATGAGTTTATTGAAATGATTTTGACCCGTGCTCATTCTGTCAAAGTAGGTTTTGATAAAACAGCTGATATTGATATGGGACCTGTTATGGATGCTTCATCATGGCACCGAATCGATGCACTGGTACAAGATGCGATTGTTAAAGGTGCCACATTACTAACGGGTGGCGGTAAGCCCGAAGGACATGAAACAGGCTATTTTTATAGCCCAACTGTCTTGTGTGGTGTCACTCCTGAGATGGATATTGCCAAAGAGGAAGTGTTTGGACCTGTTATCAGCATCATGACTTTCAGTAAAGATGATGAGGTTTTAGCTGAAGCTAATAACACTGAGGCAGGCCTGTCATCATTTATTTTCACGTCTAATGAAGCCAGAGTTACGCGGTTTGCTGATGAGCTACGATTTGCAGAAGTACAAGTGAATGGCATTAAATATGCGATTAATTTGCCTCATTTTGGTATTAAGCAATCTGGAGTTGGAGTCGATTGTTCCTTGCTAGCGCTGGACGATTACCTTGCTTACAAACGAGTCTCTCGTGCCGTTTAGTTTTTAGCAATAGTTCTTTATTAGTTACTTAGCAAAAGTCTCAGTATCGCTGATTCGCTATTACCAGGAAGTTATTCGATGAAAATTATTGAAATAAAAAGCCACGTATTGCAATACGATCTTGAAGAAGAATTAGGTTATTCGCAGCAATACTACGCCCAAAGAACGACCCATTTAGTTGAAGTCATTACTGATGTAGGTATTACAGGTTGGGGGGAATGTTTTGGCGGTGGCGGTATTGCTTTTGCCAATAAAACTATTGTTGAAAAAGTAATACAGCCGATGATTCTAGGCATGGATCCACTGGATAGGGAAGTAATTTGGCACAAGGTCTACAACCTGATGCGTGATCATGGCCAAAAGGGAATGCCTATCCAATCATTGTCGGGTGTAGATATCGCTTTGTGGGATATTGCAGGCAAGTTTCATGGACAGCCGGTGTATAAACTACTTGGCGGGGCATTCAGAGAGCGTATTCCTGCCTACGGTTACGGCATGATGCTACAACGTTTTGATGACTTAGAAGCTCGATTTACCGATGAAAGTGCTCGTATTAAAGAAATGGGTTTTACTGCGACTAAGATGAAAATCGGTCTAAGTCCTGATAGGGACATTAAACTCGTAGAAGCTGTACGAAAAGGCATCGGTAACGATATGCGTCTAATGGTTGATGCGAATCATGCTTATACTGCTAGAGAAGCGATTCCATTGGGGCGTGAGCTACAAAATCTAGGTGTTCACTGGTTTGAAGAACCTGTCGCTCCTGAAGATAAGCAAGGTTATCGTGATTTATGTGAAGCGTTGGATATGACCATCGCAGGTGGCGAAGCTGAGTTTACCCGTTGGGGCTTTAGAGACTTAATTGAAAACCGTTGTGTAGACTTACTGCAACCTGAGGTATGCGCACTTGGCGGCATTACTGAATACCAGAAAGTTTTAGCGATGGCTCATGCTCATTTTATCCCAGTGATTAATCATGTTTGGGGCTCTGCAATTGCCGTCGGTACAAATCTTCATTTACTAGCAGCATTACCTGATTTACCGGGGGCAGCGCATCCAGTACAACCCATGCTTGAATATGACACTACACCGAATCGTTTTCGTGAAGACTTACTTAAAGAGCCGCTTAATATCTTAAAGCAAGTAAAAGACAGTGGCGGCAGTGTTGCCTTACCTCAAGGCCCAGGGATTGGTGTTGAACCTGATCCTGACTTTATCAAACATTACGAAGTCATTAATTAACCTTTCTAGAGAATTCTCCCATGATAGATGCATCATCGCCTCAACCTGCACTTATAGCGGTTGATTGGGGTAGTAGTAACTTTAGATCCTTCTTGTTGGATAAAAGTGGCCATATTTTGTCCGAAGTGACGTCACCACAAGGTATGTTGTGCCTTGAAAAAGCGCAATTTGAACCTGCTTTACTTGAACAAATTCAACCTTGGTTGAATGACATTAGTGCGCAGAAAAATGTTGTACCTGTATTAATGGCTGGCATGGTCGGCAGTGCACAAGGTTGGTGTGATGCAGGCTATGTCGAGTGTCCTGCTGATGCTAAACAAGCAGCAACTCAATTACAGGCAGTGAACAATCAAGCAGGGTTACAGTTACATATTGTTCCAGGTTTCAAATGCCAAACATCTAATTTACAACCAGATGTTATGCGCGGTGAAGAAGTGCAAGTGTTTGGCGCGGTGTCATTGATTGAACATGAGTTAGGCCTTTTAAATAACGCCCAGCTTGAAAAATTAGTGTTTTGCTTACCCGGCACTCACTCCAAATGGATAAGAATGGCGAAAAGCGACCATGGCCATACCTTGATAGATGATTTATCAACGCATATGACGGGTGAGATGTTCAACATCGTGCTTGAGCATAGCATTTTGGGTAAAGGTTTAGATAAAAGTGCTGAATCGCATATTGAAGAAATAGATATGGACGGTTTTTTACAAGGGGTGCATACAAGCCAGCGTGAAGGTGGCTTACTGCATCACCTTTTTAGTGCCAGAACACTGAGGCTAGAGCAGCGTTTAGCCGATGATGATGTGACTAGCTATCTTTCAGGTTTACTTATTGGATCAGAACTTTGTTCGGTTTTAGCCTCATCGCCAAACCTAGAACATATTTATCTCATTGGCAGCTCTCAACTAAACAACCTATATAGCGAAGCGTTAAAAGAGTTGGGGTATTTGTCGACTACAGTGAGCAGTGCTAAAGCATCAGCCCTTGGCATGTTGTCGATTGCTAAACAGGCGAATTTAATTATATCTAAGGAAGCAAGTTAATGGCTATTTCGTTAAAAGATGCATTAAATGAATTACCTTTAGTTGCCATCTTACGTGGTGTGACACCTGAAGAAGTTATCGCTATTGCAGATGTGCTAGTAGAACAAGGCTATAAAGTGATTGAGGTACCGCTCAACTCGCCACGACCTTACGAAAGCATTAAGTTATTAAGTGATAAGTACGGTGAAAATCTTGTGATCGGTGCCGGTACGGTGGTGTCAAAGGAGCAAGTGGATCAAGTCGAAATTGCTGGCGGACGGATAATTATATCGCCTCATGCTGACGTTGAAATTATTAAGTACAGTAAAGCTAAGAATCTTTATTGTGTTCCAGGTTTTTTTAATCCTACTGAAGCTTATGCAGCCATTCATGCAGGTGCGGATTCTTTAAAGTTATTTCCTGCTGATACTCTTGGCCCCAAAGGGTTAAAAGCGATGTCAGTTGTATTACCTGACATCCAAATTTTACCCGTAGGTGGCGTTTCACCAGACACTATGCAAGCATTTATTGATGCTGGTGCCAGTGGGTTTGGTTTAGGAAGCGGCTTATATAAGGCTGGGATGAGTGTTGAGCAAGTTAAGCATAACGCTTTGGCATATGTCCAAGGTTATAAAAGTACCTTAACAGTTCACTAAGCCAGAACTTTAAAGTTCAATAATGCCGTAAACTGAGTTCAGTGAGTTGTATTAGTTCAGTCATTTCAGAGATGATTTTGAACTTGTCTGTTGTCGCTTTATACAAATAGTGTTGTTTTGCTTTCCTTTATACTTATTCCTAGTAAGTATCTGTTGTAGCTTTAGCAGCCGAAAGGCTGCTATTTTTTTAGTTACTTCTGCTTATCACCCATAGCATCAATTTATCTAATGTGAAGTTGATATATTATTAAGTCTCAATCGTAGATTGTTTCAATTGACACCTTAAACATACTATGTTTATATTTAACCTATGAGTGAATTAATATATTACGATTTAAAATGCACCCAAGGAATGTCGCCTAGTCTTTCAGTACAAGTTGCTAAAGAACTCGGTCGTCGCATTGTTTCTGGTGCTTTCGAAGCCCACAGTCTTATTGATGATGAAAATGCCTTGGCATCTCGATATCAAGTCAGTCGTGTTGTCGTCCGTGATGCCGTTAAAATTTTAGTAAGCAAAGGTTTACTAGAAGTCAGACGCGGTATTGGGACACGTGTTCAGTCACGCGATAAATGGAACATGCTAGATGATGATATTTTAGCTTGGCATTTATCTGCACCACCAAACCTTGTATTTTTAAAACAGTTGATGGACGTTAGGTTAGCATTTGAGCCCAAAGCAGCAAGATGGGCTGCAGAACGTGCAACTGAAGAAAACCTCGCTGAAATCGAATCAGCGGTAGAACGTATGGCAAAAGCTGACGGTACAGCGGAAGATTTTATTATTGCCGACTCTTTGTTTCATAAATCGGTGATGAAAGCAGCTAACAATAGTTTTCTCGCTTCTATGGAAGGAGTGATATATTCAGCTTTATTGGTCAGTATTAAAGTCACCAATAAAGACCCTCGTGATAATGGCGCTTCTGTTCCTTTTCATCGTGAAGTCTTTGAAGCGATTGCAGCTAAAGATGGTGATAAAGCTGAAAAATTAACCGAGAAACTGTTAAATGATGCCAGTATTCGCCTTTCTTTAACTCAAAGTAACAATAATTAACAATTCACGGTTGTCTATTGTCCAAAAATCAGATAAATAGTATGTAGTTATCTTTTTGGAAAAATATTTAATGAGTGAATTAACATACTACGATTTAAGAAGAACGAACTCGATGTCACCGAGTTTGCCTGTTCAAGTAGCAAAAGAGTTAGGTCGTAGGATTGTTGCTGGCACGTTTGTGCCTGGTACGCTTATTGATGATGAAAATAAACTGGCTGAACGCTATCAAGTCAGTCGAGTTGTCGTTCGTGATGCGGTAAAAATTCTCGTTGGTAAAGGCTTATTAGATGTACGCCGAGGAATAGGTACTCGTGTTAAACCTAGAAATAACTGGGCTTTACTTGACGATGATGTTTTAGCTTGGCACCTTTCTGCACCACTTAATCCTGACTTTTTAACTCAATTGATGGAGTTTAGACTCGCATTTGAGCCTAAAGCTGCCAGTCTCGCAGCATTAAATGCCACGGATGAAGATATTCAAGCAATTACTGAAGCACTCGCTGAAATGGAAGCGTCTACAAGCGATGTGGATCGTTTTGTGATTGCAGATGCGCACTTTCACAGTGCTATTTTAAAAGCGTCTCATAATGAGTTATTCATTTCGATGGAGTGCGTGATTTTTTCAGCCTTGTTAGTCAGTATTCGGGTTACTAACCAAAATGATGCTGAAAACAAAACATCGATTCCATTTCACCAAGAAGTATTTGATGCAATTAAAGCTAAAGATGGTGCATTAGCACAATCATTAACAGAAACCTTATTAAGCGATGCTAAAGCTCGTTTGGTTGCATTAATGGCATAAACAGCAGTGTTGTAAAATGAGTCTTTAAAGCTTGAGTATTCAAAGAAACGGTTCAATCATTGATTGAGCCGTTTTTTATTTTGATGTTATTTATGATGAATAATGATCTTTGATACAGCTATTTGACTAGGTTATTTCGCTCCGCTAAGTCTATTCCTTATGTTTAGCCTCTATATCCATGCTATTTGTGTTTCTGTTTCAGTAACATTCTGAGTATCTAAATTAAGTCAGCTGATTTGCGATTTTAATAACTGTCCTTGAAAAAATTCACATTGCACAGTTAAACATCATATGTTTAACTTTATAGAACAGATTCCAACTATTAATCGCTATTTCATAGTTAAATAGTCAACGCACTATTTAAAATCAAAAGATGATTCAAGTTAACTATTACACAAGGATCCAGTGTGGCTCATTCTGACTCAAACAATCTTACAAACAAACTAACGGTTTCAGACAAACTAGTTGGGTATGCCAAACATTTATTAATGCAACGAGGTGCTGCTAAGCCTGTTGCTGAAACGTCACAGACTACTGCACCTGATTCGTTATCTGAAGCGCTAACAGTGCAGCAGATTATGGCTGAAATGCATCAACATCCTGTGGTTGGCTGGAAGTGCTTAACCCCACGTGACGATGGCAGTCTTATTGTGGCGCCGTTACTTGGTGAAAGTGTTGTTGAACAAACAATATGCCCAATAGCACCAGTGAACAATCAGGCTCTTATTGAGCCTGAAATTGCTTTTGTTTTAACTGAAGATTTACCCAGCGGTAAAGTCTACTCAGAAGCGGAAATCGATAAGGCTGTTGGTGAAACTAGAATGGCTTTAGAGCTTATACAACCAAGGTTTACAAAGGACTATCCAGCTAATCACTTTGAACGCTTGGCAGATGGCTTAAGCAATCAGGGGCTATATTTGGGGCCTGAAATTGAAAAATCTTTAGCTTATAGTGCGTCTAATATTGCTTTGTCACTTCAACAAGGTGAACAACAACAAAATGTAGTGGGAGAGCACCCATGTGATTTGCCACAAAACCCTTTGTATTGGTTAGTAAATCATTTAAGTGAAAGAGGGATTAGTTTGCAAGCTGGCCAAGCAATCATTACTGGTTCGTATTATGGTGTGGTTAAAATGGCACTAGATGTACATCTTAAACTCGAATACGGCGGTTTAGGGCGCTTTGATGTGACGTTTATTGCTCGTTAAATTCCACTTTTTAATTAGAATAAACCTATAACCTTGACTATTTATTCAGTTACCTGCGATATGGTGACTGCTTATTCAGTCATGATGAATTATTCATAGTTGATTTCTTTGTCAAAAATTCTTATTTTATTTGCTGTTTATGTTTTATTTTTGTTGACTCCAAGACATAACGACATTATTTTGCATCTCCATTTTTCAAAATCAAATTTAAACAAGGAAAGACGTCATGACAGAGCCATCTGCGATCAGCTTGATCCCGCCTGTGGTTGTTTTGATATTAGCAATTTTATTAAGAAGACCTATTCTCGCTTTGGTGATAGGTGCTGTTGTGGGTTTATTGATGCTTGAGCCAACAGAAGCATTAAATAACTTTTCAGAAATATCACTTAAAGTCATGGCAGATGAAACCATCGGCTGGCTTATTTTAGTGTGTGGTACTTTTGGTGCTTTGATTGCTTTATTGGTTAGAACAGGCGGTGCATTTGCCTTTGGTAAAAACGCATTAAAAGTCGCCAAAGGCCCTAAATCGTCTTTGATGATGACGTTTGTATTGGGTGTTGCCATATTCATTGATGATTATTTGAATGCGCTTACAGTGGGTGAAACCATGAAACGAGTGACTGACAAGTTTCGAATTTCTCGTGAAATGCTAGCGTATGTTGTTGATTCAACTGCTGCGCCGATCTGTGTATTAGTGCCATTGTCAACTTGGGCGGTATTTTTTGGCGGCTTGTTGGTAGACAATGGCATTGCAGAAACGGGGCAAGCAATCAGTGTATATATGTCAGCGATACCTTATATGCTGTATGCCTGGGTTGCTGTCATTATGGTGCCGCTGGTTATTTTAGGTATTATTCCTTTAATTGGGCCGATGAAAAAAGCTGAGTTAAAAGCACGCCAAGGTATTGGGATCCCTGTCGATGAATCTGCGGATATCCAAACCAGTAATGATTACGCTGTTAAAGCGATGGAAGATGAATTTAAAACTGCTGATCACCAAGGGAAACTACATAATTTTCTAGTGCCGATAATCATGTTGGTAGGCTTCACTGTGTATTTTGACATTGATGTCTGGTTAGGTTTATTAGCAACAATGGTGATAACTATTCCTTATTACGCAGTACAAAAGCTCATGCCATTTGCAGAGATGATGGAGCAAATGATTGATGGCTTTAAAAGTATGCTGCCTGCAATCGGCACCGTTATCGCAGCATTTATTTTCAAAGATGTATGCGATCAATTATTGCTACCGCAATTTGTCATTGAAAGCTTAAGCCCATATATGACAGCGCAGCTGTTACCGGCTGTGGTATTTATTGCTATGGCAATACTCGCGTTTGCTACTGGTTCTAGCTGGGGAATTTTTGCAGTTTCTATTCCGATTGTCATGCCGCTTGCTCAAGCAGTGGGCGCCGATATCCCGCTTGTGATTGGAGCATTATTATCTGCATCATCATTTGGTAGCCAAGCTTGTTTTTATAGTGATTCGACTGTACTTGCAGCGCAAGGTGCAGGGTGTAACTTGGTGAGTCATGCTGTTACTCAGCTACCTTATACACTGATTGCAGCGGCCATTACTTTCGTTGGGTTTATTGTTATCGCGTAACTTGTGGTTTTATTAAAACCTGTTTACTAAACCAGTGCTAGTCACTGGTTTTTTTATTGTTTTTTAAGGGATTATTTAACGATGTTTAATTTAATTATCAATGACAATGACAATGACAATGACAATTACAAAAGTAACGAACAAGGATTCACTGGTTGTAAATTGGCATTGTTTTATAACGAGCAATTAGTGGTTTATCGACGTGATAATATCAGTTCAATTCCGTTTGCAAATATGTGGGACTTTCCTGGGGGTGGGCGTGAAGGAAATGAAACGCCTGAACAATGTGTGTTACGTGAATTGCATGAAGAATTTTCTATTGCATTACCTACTGAGAGGTTGATATACAAACAACAAGCCATTAATCAAACATCTGATGGTATTTCATTCTTCTTTGTTGCACAGGCGACACAGCTAGAGATTGAGTCGATTCGCTTTGGAGATGAAGGTCAATATTGGCAATTAATGTCGATTGAAGAATATATGAATGACAAAGATGCCATTTTGCCATTACAGCAGCGTTTGGCTTGTTACTTAGAGACTAAATAACTTGAACTTAGTTAAGTAAGATTATTTATCCAAAGGATAAGTATTAAGATAAAGAGTTAACCTAAACAAGTATCATAGGGAGTTTATATAAGCTTTTATATAAGCTTTTTTTTATAGCAGGGAGCAATATGTATATACCTAAGAACTTACAAATGGAATCACTTGAACAGATCCATGACTTTATAGATGAATTTAGCTTTGCCATTTTAACCACTCAAGACTTAACGGCTTCACATCTCCCTTTATTATTAAAACGTGATGAAGGAGAACTAGGCACTTTATATGGTCATCTTGCGAAAGCGAATAGTCATTGGAAAGCGTTTGATACCCAAGCTATTTTAGCGGTGTTTTCTGGCCCTCATGGCTATATTTCTCCCACATGGTATGACAGTTATCCAGCGGTGCCGACCTGGAATTATGCTGCCGTACATGTAAAGGGGCATATAAGCCTAACAAGCAGCGAAGAGACCTTACAAATACTTTCAGACACGATTCAATATTATGAACCGTCATTAGCTGAAAGTGGCGGTTTTATTCCTGAGGAATATAAGCAAAAACTCGCTAAAGCCATCGTGGGTTTTAAAATTGAAATTACCCATGCTGAGGGAAAACTGAAACTAGGCCAGCATCGCTCAGAGGCTGATCAACAAGGTGTATTAAATGGCTTAGCAAAGTCGTCAAGGATGGATGATAAAGCCTTACTTGCTTATACAAAGAGCCTGATTGAACATTCTGTAAATAAAACCTAATGACTAATTGTGTAAGGTGTGATGGCATGGATAAAAGCGGCAGTGATAGAAAAGACCTCCAAGTGAAAGGGTTTAAAATCAGCACGGATAAAGAAGATATTGATATCAACATCATTCATCAATTTATAACTCACTCTTATTGGGCTAAAGATATTCCGATGGCCGTGTTGCAAAAAGCGATAGAGCATTCAAGTTGTTTTAGCGTGCTAACTGAATCAAATCAACAAGTCGGTTTTGCAAGATTAATTACGGACCATGCAACTTTTGGTTATTTAGCAGATGTGTTTGTTGTTGATGAACACAGGGGGAAAGGTTTAAGCAAATGGCTTATCGATACCATTATGAATCATGAACAGATTAAAGGTTTTCGTAGAATGATGTTAGCCACACGAGATGCACATGGCCTTTATGCCCAATTTGGATATTTACCTATAGATAATCCAGAAATTCTAATGCAAGTGTGGCGGCCTAATGTATATCAAACATCACTCAACCGATGATCTTTTTCATCTACTTAATTTGTGGTTAAAGTATCAAACAAAAATGGGCGCAATTGCACCCATTTAATTTATTCGCTCTAACCTGAAACCAATTTCTGATGTTTGAAAAACCTGATAAGAGGCAACCAAACAAGACCACAAAGTAATCCGCTAACTACACCAATGAAGTGTGATTCAGTGGCGACTCTTGCATTAATCAGTGAGCTAACACTTTCACTCGCGCCAAAGTACATTTCATAAGCCACTTTAAGACAGACTCCGACGAGTAATAAGTAGCCTGAAATATACCCTTTTCGGATGTCTAATAACGCGCCAAAGGTAAATAAGCCGTGCAGTAGACCACTTAAACCGACGTATCCTTTAAGTTCTGGATAAAAGAAGTACAAACCTAGGCCTTCAAGAATACATAAACTGAAAAACAATCCCATAAACTTGCTAGCATGACCTTTGTAGTGCATCTCATGTAAAAACAAAATGACCCAAAAACCAGCTAAGTTCATTAGCAAATGCCATAGGTTAGTATGGAGTAAGTTGCCAGTCGCAATCCGCCATAGTTCACCTGCAGCGATATTGTCGTAACGATAACTGAGTAAAGCATCAATGTTTATGTTTGCCATTGGTGTCATCGTTGAGACAAATAACACAGTGCAAATGACACTGATTACTAGTGCGAAATAGTAGGTTCCTGCACTGCTGTTGCGGCTTCTTGGCATAGTAAAATCCATTTAAATCGAGTCATAGTGTTAATTGTAGCTAAGAATAAACTTTAATCATTGGTAACGATTCTGATTAGAATTAAATAATTCGAATAACGTTATTGCTTAGACTCTAAAGACGCCATCACAGTAGATTTATTACTAAGATAATCATCCAACCCACGTTGACGTAATAAACACGCAGGGCAGTCTCCGCAGCCACTGCCTTTAATGCCGTTGTAACACGTGAGGGTTTCTTCAGTTACTAATGATAACGAGTGGTACTTATCTGCCAGTGCCCAAGTCTCAGCTTTGTTTAGCCACATTAATGGCGTCACAATTTTAAGTGGCTTATCCATACCTAATGCCAGTGATTGTTGCATGGACTTAATAAATTCATCGCGACAATCTGGGTAACCCGAGAAATCGGTTTCACAAACGCCTGTGATAATGGCGTCGCAACCTAGCTGATACGCATAAATACCAGCAAGAGTTAAGAACAAAATATTTCTACCTGGGACAAACGTACTTGGTAGACCGTTTTCCATCAATTCATGTGAGACAGGAATTGAATCTCGAGTTAACGCTGAAATAGCGAGCTCGTTCAATAAGCTGACATCCATGACCTTGTGACTGGCGATATTAAGCTGTTTAGCTAATGATTGAGCTATTTCAATCTCTTGACGATGACGTTGACCATAGTCAAAGGTTATTGCATGAACTTCATCATATTCTGTCATTGCCTGTATTAGGCACGTTGTGGAATCTTGACCACCACTAAAAACAACGATTGCTTTTGACATAAAATCTCACAGTAAAACTCATATCGGCTTGTTATTAAACAAACTGAACCTCAGTTGTTTAAGAATGACTCGCTATGAGTTTGAAAAATACATTATCCCGCTATTTTATCTTATTGCAGCAAGCGATAGCAAAAACTTGCAGCTACATTGAAAATCATCTATAAATGCGCCCTCGAAACAAAACATACTCTTTATATAGCAGATGATTATCTGCACTTTTTAAAAGTAAGGCATTTACATGAATTATCCAGTAAACGAAGTGTTTGAAACAATCCAAGGCGAGGGAACGTTTACTGGCGTACCAGCGATTTTTGTTCGTCTACAAGGCTGTCCTGTAGGGTGTTCCTGGTGTGACACCAAGCAAACCTGGGAAGTGCTAGCTGAAAACAACGTCTCACAAGAACAAGTTATTCAAGTTGATGGCACTATCGGCCGCTGGTCAGAACATAATGCATCAAGCCTTATTAATGCCTTTAAAGCGAAAGGTTTTACCGCAAAGCATATTGTTCTAACGGGCGGTGAACCATGTTTATATGATTTATCAGCATTAACTAATGAATTGATTGACGCAGGTTACGATATACAAATTGAAACCAGTGGCACATTTGATGTGGTTTGTCATAAAGACGTTTGGGTTACCGTATCGCCAAAAGTGAACATGAAGGGTGGTTATGCCGTACTTGATCGAGCATTAATGCGTGCAAATGAGATAAAACATCCTATAGCAACTCAAAAACATATCGATGAATTGGATGAATTGTTAAACCCAATAGATACCACAGGTAAAACCATTTGTTTGCAACCAATCAGTCAAAAGCCGAGAGCGACTGAACTTGCGATGAAAACCTGTATTGCACGTAATTGGCGATTATCAATCCAAACACATAAGTATTTAGATATTGATTAATAAGTTGTACAAGAGAACTTCACGTTAAGTTACTCAGCATTCTGATTATAAAAAAAACCGCTATTAAGCGGTTTTTTTATGCAAACTAGTCAGTCATTAAATACGCTATTTGAGTAAGCGAGACTATTTAAGTGAACCAGACGTATTAAACTTTTCTAACAATGCATCATACTGCGCTGTTGAGCCGATATTGTTATCAATCCATTGTGCATTGTAATAAGTATCAAGATAACGTTCACCTGAATCACATAAAAGCGTCACTAGCGAACCTGTTTGGCCTGCTTGTTTCATTGCGCAGGCAAGTTCCAGCACACCGTATAAATTAGTTCCTGTAGAGGGACCGACTTTTCTTCCAATCAACTTGGCAAGCCAATTCATGGTTGCAAGAGAAGCAGCGTCTGGGATTTTTTTCATGTCATCTACAACACCTGCAATAAATGAAGGCTCAACTCTTGGTCGACCAATACCCTCAATTTTACTGCCATTTTCACAGGTGATTGATTGATCGCCTTGATGATAGTAGTCGTAAAAGACCGAGTTTTCTGGGTCAACAACACATAACTTGGTCGATAATTGCTGATAGTTCAAATAACGGCCTATGGTAGCGGATGTGCCACCAGTGCCTGGACTCATCACAATCCATTCAGGTATTGGATAGGGCTCTTTCTGCATTTGATTAAATATAGAATCAGCGATGTTGTTATTACCACGCCAATCGGTCGCACGTTCAGCATAAGTAAATTGATCCATATAGTGACCATTTAATTCCTCTGCTAAACGTTGCGATTCTGCATATATCTTACTGCTATGATCAACAAAGTGGCATTGGCCGCCATAAAATTCGATTTGCTCAATTTTAGTTTTTGCGGTCGATGAAGGCATGACGGCAATAAAAGGTAGACCTAATAAACGTGAAAAATATGCTTCTGATACGGCAGTGCTGCCTGATGATGACTCTATGATACTGGTGTGTTCGTTTACCCAACCGTTGGATATGGCATATAAGAACAATGAGCGAGCTAATCGGTGTTTGAGACTGCCAGTTGGGTGAGTGCTTTCATCTTTAAGGTAAATATCGATGCCATCAAGTTGCGGAAGGTCTAATTTGATTAAGTGCGTGTCAGCGCTTCTCTGAAAGTCCGCTTCGATTTTGGCGATTGCCTGTTTAACCCATTGTTTAGACATAATGGAACCTTTAAAAGAAAAGAGATCAATATCATAGTCTTATTTATATTTTGCTTAAAGGATGTTTTAGCCGATGAAAGGTAAAAATCATTAATTTACAGTTAGGTAATAGAAGGCGTTCTGATTAATGTGAACAAGATCAAAAAAATATTAGTTTAAACACGAGACAGACTTAATCAAGAAATAAAGAATAAAATGAGATTTCATTTTAAAGCATAAGAAGTGGTGGAGGGAGAAGGATTCGAACCTTCGAAGGCTGAGCCGTCAGATTTACAGTC
>NZ_JAJGZS010000031.1:31991-59255 GCF_020806285.1 Shewanella sp. 10N.7 | reverse complement strand
ACATCGTGGCCCATTGCGAGGCCGATTAAAAGTGGATGGGTCCATTCCATTATCCCTGGCTCAACTGAGGCTATCTCGACATCCATGTCGAGCTTACGCAAATTCACTCAACGCCTTCGGACACTTCAAACAGAGAATCTTTAGCCTGCTAGCTCATTGGTCTGGATACTCCTATGTATAGAGTCAATCAAGAGAATTGCGTAAGTCCAGACATGGATGTCTGGCTAGCTTTTGAGGGGAAGGGACGCCCCATCAGAAGCGTTAGTGATTTTGATGGTGGACGAAGAACTTACCAAATCTGGTTTCAGTCTAGATAAATTTCCGTTGGAAATAATCGTTTTTCAGATTATTTCGCCGGAACGGCAAGGGATATCGAAAAGGGAAATGCTGTTGTTTCCCTTTCGTCGGGTGTGGACGAAGCGCTACGACTTTAGTTCTTGACTACACTTAAATCTGGGTTATAAAAAAACACCGCCATTTGGCGGTGTTTTAGTTTGTACTATAAATGTTTGAACGTCTTATTAAACATCATGGCCAATTAACCTTGGGGGAGCAAGGCTAACTGACCATATGAATGTTTAGTCTGCTTGATGCTCGAAAGTCCGGCCGCCTGATGATGGATTTGAGCGTTTAAACATTTCCGATTTATACAATGATTGCTCGCGCTCTACATTTGGATTATCACGGTACACTTCATCTTGCTGTGAACGGTTTCCGAAAATTGGCTGCATTTTAGGTGCTAGGTATTTACGGCCTAGTAAGTTAAGTCCGATAAAGCTCACTAGAGCGAATACCAGTAAAAATGGTAGCAATACAATCGTGGTAAGTGCGATAGCAATTATCGACAGTAGTGCTAAAAATGGGTGCATGGTGCCAACGCGCTGTTTGACCTGTGCTTGATTTACAAACTGATTAAAGTTCATTGATGTTCCTCAATTAAGCTGGCTGAGCGTGTATCAAAAAGGCGATGGATACAGTTTCAGTCTTTCATAAAATCACTTTTTACAGTGATGACAACTTCAGTGTGCAATAAAACACCTATTAACGTCACGTTAATCCTGATTAATGTTTGATTATGATAGCTACTCGCAACACTTTTAAACGATAACAAGTTGTATTAATGGCTGTTATTAATCTTATTTCAGCATTTCTATTTCAGTTTGATTGACTGCTTTAGCGACACTTTCACAAATAATGTTTCTTAGCCACAAGTGTCCAGGAGCTTGGCTGTTACGTTCATGCCATAACAACACATAAGCCATAGGCATAAAATCAAATGGCAACGGGATTTCTTCAAGGGGGTATAACTTGACAGCGTGCCGCGCAAAGCTCGATGGCAGAGTAAAAATGAGGTCGCTATGGGCACAAATACTCGCCGCGCCATAAAAGTCTGGCACAGTAGTGCTGATACGACGGCGCAAATTGAGATCGGCTAAGTGATAATCTAATGCCCACCAATCATTGCCTTCACAGCGCACTTGTACATGGGACATGCTCAAATAGCTGTCTCTATCCCATTTTTTTTGTTTGATAGCGTCTAACATTGGATGATCTTTACGCACTAAACAGACTTGCTTATCTTTAAATAAGGTCTGATATTCAATGCCATCAGGCAGTTGCTCTATTTTTATATCAGCTTGAGGGTGCGTATCTCGACCGGCAATTCCAAAATCGATTTGGCCAAGTTGTAAGTCTTGGATTGATTTTTCGGTCCACACATATGAGTCGAGTTTGACGTTAGGTGCATCGTGTAAAATTCTGCCAATGAAATAAGGCAGTAATGTTTCGTAGGCACTCTCGACCATAGAAAACGAAAAATGCTGGTGACTGCTGGCTGGTATAAATGTCGGTGGTTGGGTCAGTTGATGTAAGGTCTGCAAAATTTGCGGTAACTGCAGTCCTAATTGCACCGCATGGGCTGTCGGCTTTAGACCATGAGCTGTGCGCTGGAATAGCGGATCATCAAGTGTGGTTCGCAAGCGATTAAGACTTTTACTCAACGCAGACTGGCTTAAGTGTAAGCGGCTTGCTGCGCGAGTGACGCTTTGCTCTTCAAGTAATACCTGCAAAATGACCAGCAAGTTTAAATCTATTTTGGCGAGATTATCGATATTCATGTGATATTCCTCAAAGGAAATTTACTTAGGAAATCATACCATTTCTATTCATACCATGAGTAGTCTAAAATACGCTCCATAATTAACACATAGATAAAGAAAGAGTATAAAGAAAATGAGACGTAACTTGCTGCCAACACTGATGTTTATGGTGCTACTTAGCCCATTAGCCATCGATATTTACTTACCGTCAATGCCGACTATGGCAGTTGAGTATGGTGTAAGTGGTAGTCAGATACAGTCTACGTTGGTGTTATTTTTATTTGCTATGGGTCTTGGGCAGATTTTGATTGGGCCGTTAGCTGACCGTTTTGGCCGCCGCCCAATTGCACTATTTGGTATTGTTTTGTACGGCATCAGCAGCCTCATTGGCGCAATGGCGCAAGAGTTTGAAGTATTACAAATTGCTCGTGTATTGCAGGGGTTAGCGGCTTGTTCAACCTCTATCGTGGTGTTTAGTGCGGTTCGCGACTGCTATAGCAGTAAAGAAAGCGTTAAAATGTACAGTTACCTTAATGGTGCGATTTGTGTGATACCAGCGTTGGCACCGACATTAGGTGGCTTATTGGCACTACAGTTTGGCTGGCGCTCAACCTTTATCTTTATGGCGCTATACGCCATTGTCGTATTAGCTATCGTGCTGTTGAAGTTCCCTGAAACTCGTCCTGAAAATACTGACACCAGCGGCGCTCTTTATCGCTGGGCTCGCTATAAACCAGTGTTAAGTGATGCACACTTCTTGTTTTATGCCAGCACTTGCATGGTCGCAATGGCGTCAATTGTTACCTACGTATCGTATTCACCTATGTGGCTAATCGGTGAGCTAGGGGTGAGTGAACTTGCCTTTAGTGGCTTATTTGGACTCAATGCAGCAGTGAATATTGCAGCGTGTTTTGCGGCGCCAGTGTTAGTGAAACATATTGGTAATCGCCCCGCTGTGGTGGTGGCACTATCAATGATGTTATTAGCTGCTGTGCTTGAAGTTGTGGTGCAATTAGCTGGGCCTCAATCAGGTTTAGCAGCTGGTTTTGGTTTCATGTTACCTATGATGCTGCTTTGTATTGGCTTTGCTATTTTGCTTGGCCCTGCCACTTCTATGGCGTTATCAGCCTTCGGTGAGCGAGCGGGTACTGCAGCAGCTATGTTAGGTTGTATTCAAATGAGTGGTGCGTCAGTGCTTGCTGGATTAGTGCAAATGACCGATCTAACCGCACCTTATGCTGTAGCCTTGTTGATGGGCGGTCTATCTTTATTATTGCTAGTGATGATGTCGCTTAAAGGTTTAAATCATTTGCATATGGAGCAAGTTCACCCTGAGCATTAATGCTTAAACTATAAGCGATACAATAGTCTTAATCATGCCGCTGACCGAATAGTTAGCGGCATTGTTGTTTATAATACATTAACGCTAAAATAGACGTTGAAAGTATGGTTCAGCATTAATCAGTTAATAGAGGTGAGGTATTAGAGTTATTTGTGAAGGTTGTGGCTATCCAACCTCGACCTGTATTTGCGACAGTTTGTCTCCAATGACAATTAAGACTGAAGTGATTGTGCTGCAGCATCCTTCTGAAGTTGAACATGCCAAAAATACGGTGAAGTTATTGTGTTTAACCTTGCCAGCGACGAAAGTGGTGGTGGGTGAAACGGCGGATGACTTTGCTGAGCTGCAAGTTTATTTAAAGGAGGCTGGTAAACCGGTCTATTTAGTTTATCCCAGTGAAACCAGTCAAAGCGCCGCTGACTCTGGCGCCCCTGAAGAGTGCATTATCTTATTGATTGATGGCACTTGGCGCAAAGCCTTTAAAATGCTCCAGCTAAACCCATGGTTATTGGAGTTACCTGCGCTGCATATTGAGTTTGAAGGGGTATCGCAATATCGAATTCGCAAAGCAAAGCGTAGTGATAGTTTATCAACCCTAGAAGCAACAGCGTATATGCTTCAAGCTATCAGCCCATTAATGGATATTGCGCCTATGTTTGCAGCCTTTGATGCAATGGTGCAACATAAGTTAGATGCGATGCCTGCAGCCGTGCGTGCTCGCTATGTTCAAGAGAAATAGCAGCAACAAAAACAAGGAAGATAATGAATATGTTGAACCGTATGATGGCAATGGCTTTTATGAGTTTGATACTCGCAATCTCTTTTACTGCAATAGCCAATGATAAGCCACGCCTAACCTTATCCCAGCAAGCTGATCAAGGCCGTATTGATTCTAAAAAGACTGAGCAAAGTCAGTTAGAAAAAGCTCGAAAAGCCGCCAGCGATACCCAATCTCGCGAGCAAGAAGTTCTAGAACGCCAAGAGTCAGGCGAATGGGAAAAAGAACAAATAGAGAAATCCCAAGCTCAGTTTAAAGAGCGAGAGTCTCGCGCTGATAAATACCTGCGCGAAGCCAAAGAAGCCGCAGCTAAAGAACGTAAAATTGAAGAGCAAGATTAACTTATAACGCTTTTATATCCTTCGGTCTGTTCATTTTCTACAAACTCTAAGTAATTGTTGATGCTAGCTAAATTATCTTCATGATAATGAGAGACATATAACAGCTGGCTCAAGTTTTCCCGTGCAATCAACTCAAGGGTATTTCTCACTAACCTTATCCCCAAGTAATCTAACCCTTGATAGGGCTCATCTAATATTAATAATGTAGGTTGTTTTACCAAGGCTCGAGCGATTAACAATAGTCGTTGCTGACTATAATCTAGTTGCTTGATAGGTGTGTTAGCCAATGCTTCCATGTGCAAAATCGTTAACCAATCTTTAGCCATGTCTAACTGGGGGGCAGTGGCTTTTTGGTAAAGGCCAATTGAGTCATAAAAACCTGAGAGGATCACATCAATAGGGCTACAGTTAACGCGATATTGCAGATGTAATGCTGATGACACCATGCCAATATGTTGTTTAATTTCCCAAATGGTTTCGCCACTACCACGCTGCTTGCCAAAGATCTGTATATCGTTGCTATAGCATTGCGGATGGTCACCAAATATCAAACCTAATAAGGTACTTTTCCCACAGCCATTAGGGCCTTTGACCTGCCAGTGTTGGCCATTATCAATGCGCCAATTCACGTCAGTGAAAATGGTTTTATCACTATAGGCGACTTTGCCATTTTTCAGTTCAAATATCGGATTTTCAAACTTGCTTTGGTGACGGTGTCGTTGCATCAGCGCTAACATTAATTCACTTTGTACCTTAGATTGCGACTTAATTTGCCCGATAACAGGGTGACTATTCCAGCTGGATTTATCCATAACAGTGTCTAATTTCCCATGGCTGAATATCGCCACTTGTTCAATCCATTGAGGCATATCTTCTTCACGAGAAAATATCACCATCATGGGAATTGGTAACTGATTTAAATAAGTTGTAAGTGATGCTCTGTGGTCGATATCTAATCCTGCAAATGGGTTATCTAGTACTAAGAAATCCGGCTGAGAGGCAATGGCACGAGCCAACATGACACGGCGGGTTTCACCTGTTGATAGCTCTCGAAAGCCACAACCTTTAAGATGCTGCAAATCTAACTGAGTGAGTAATGTTTCAAGTAACGCGCTGTTTGCCTGGGACGGTATCTGCTGGCTGATAAGTTGAGTAACTGTGCTGCCGGTATCAATTACATTGAGAAAGTCGGTGTCATCATGTTCAATTTCTAAAGCCAATAACCTTTGCTGCTCTGCTAGTGAAACTTGCGCAATGTTATTAGATGATTTTTGTAAGCGACCAGAGGTAATTTTAATGGTTTGATGAGGGATATTATTGCTTGCACATAGTAAGTCACCAATGACTGAACCTATGTCGTTATGGGCACAGAAAACGGCCCATGACTGATTTTGAATATGCCAATCAGCGATATCGAGACTGACATTACAACTCTTGGCAGTAAGCTCACTAAACTTTATATCCATTAACCTTAACCCTTTAATATTTTGCTGTTGGTCAGTTTAAAATCACCATTACACTATCTATTTGAAGCATAACAAGATGATGAATAAAGCCATAATATTGTTTATTTATAAGATGGAGGGCATACGTAGTAAACAAATCGAAACAATTTCTTCAGCCTTGCTGTAACAAATTATTTAACAACTTCGGCTAGACACTGTAGATTAAATCGCAACAAAAACGATAATAACCATGGATGATTTATGCGCCTCACGACTCTCACACTGTGCCTTGCGACACTTTCTGCTACTTTTGCCCCATCAATATTGGCTAAAACCCCTGATGCAGCTCAGCTAGCCGCCGATGTTGAACAAAAAGTGATTGAGTGGCGCCGCGACTTACATCAACACCCTGAGTTATCTAATCGTGAATTTAGAACCAGTAAAGTCATTGCAGCTCACCTTGAATCTTTAGGTTTAGAGGTGCAAACCGGCATAGCTCATACAGGGGTGGTAGCGATATTAAAAGGCGCCAAGCCTGGTCCGCTTATTGGTATTCGCGCTGACATGGATGCGCTGCCAGTAACTGAAGAAGTGGACTTACCGTTTGCATCAAAAGCCACTGATACATACCGAAATCAAACCGTTGGTGTGATGCATGCCTGTGGTCATGATACTCATGTGGCTATGTTAATGGGCGTTGCTGAAAACTTAGTAAAATCTCAATCAAGCCTTGCTGGTGATGTGATGTTTATCTTTCAGCCTGCCGAAGAAGGTGCCCCAGCGGGTGAAGAAGGAGGTGCGGAGTTAATGCTTAAAGAAGGCTTATTTACTAAGCGCAAACCTGATCAAGTCTTTGGTATGCATGTCACTTCAAGTTTGCCTACTGGTGTGATTGGCCTTCGTTCAGGCCCTGCAATGGCATCAGAAGATTCTTTCACTATTACCGTTAAAGGTCGCCAAACTCATGGTTCACGACCTTGGGGTGGCGTTGACCCTATTGTGGCATCAGCGCAAATCATTAATAGCGTACAAACCATTATTAGTCGTCAGGTTGATGTTACCAAAGCGCCAGCTGTCGTCAGTTTTGGGGCGATTAATGGCGGCATTCGTTCAAACATTATTCCTGATGAAGTGGAACTAATCGGTACTATTCGTACTTTTGATCAAGATATGCGTGCAGAGATAAAAGTAAAGCTTGCTGAAATCGCAGAGCTTTCAGCCAAAACATTGGGTGCAACAGCAATTACCGAGATTGATGCGGGCTACCCTGTTACGGTCAATGACCCACAACTCGTTGCCGATATGCGCCCAGTGATCCGCAGTGTAGTAGGCAAAGACAATTTGATTGAACCTGGACTGATTACGGGTGCAGAAGATTTTTCATATTACGCACTAGAAACACCCGGTTTATTTTATTTTCTTGGCGTGACGCCAGCTGGGAAAGATCCTGCCACGGTTGCAAGTAATCACTCACCGTCATTTTATGTGGATGAAAGCGCACTAAAAGTTGGCGTTCAAACGATGACACAAGTTGCCTTAACGGCTTTAGGCGCAATGCAATAGACAGCACAACATCGTATTTTACAATTTATAAAAGGAAGCAATCATGACACGCACAATAGCCGCGTTAGTGGTATTACTGACAACTTGGGTAAGTGGCGCAGCGAATGCCACCACCCAAGAGGATGTGAATACATTTACATTAGATAACGGCATGAAGATTATGGTGCTAGAAGATAGCAGCATTCCCAACGCCAATATGTACTTATTTTGGAAAGTCGGCTCACGTAATGAGGTACCAGGTATTACTGGTATTTCACACTTTTTTGAACACATGATGTTTAACGGTTCTAAAAAGTTTGGCCCTAAAATGTTTGACCGTACGATGGAAGCGGCTGGTGGTGCGAATAACGCGTATACCACTGAGGACATCACGGTTTATACCGATTGGTTCCCTGCTAATGCATTAGAAACCATTTTTGATTTAGAAGCCGATCGAATTGCCAATTTGGATATTAATCCTGAAATGGTCGAAAGCGAGCGAGGTGTGGTGCAGTCTGAACGTACGACAGGGCTTGAAAATTCAAACTGGCGCACCATCCAAGAAGAAGTAAAAAGTGCGGCATTTAGAGCGCATCCTTATAGCTGGTCGGTGATAGGCCATGAATCAGATATCGCCGCTTGGAGTTTAGAAGATTTACAGCAATACCATAAAACTTATTATGCGCCTAATAATGCAGTAGTCGTTATCGCTGGCGATGTGAAAGTTGCTGAAGTGAAAAAACTGGCTAAGCAATATTTTGGCGTTATTCCAGCACAAACCCCGCCTAAAGCAGTACGCACCGTCGAGCCTTTGCAAAAAGGCGAGCGCCGCGTATTTGTTGAAAAAGCATCTGTGAGCACACCGAATGTGATGCTGGCTTACCATGTTCCTTCAACTAAACATGAAGATTATTATGCTCTTGATTTACTGAATACCATTTTCAGTGAGGGCAATAGCTCGCGTCTTTATCAAGGTTTGGTCGATAAACAAATCGCGTCTAATGTCTTTTCTTATTTGCCAATGTCATTTGACCCTAACTTGTTTTACTTCATGGGTGTCGCAAATTCAGGTGTTGATGCCGTGCAGTTAGAAGCCAATATGATTGCTGAAATTAATCGCATTAGCTTAGAAGGCGTTACGCAAAATGAGCTTGAAAAAGTGAAAAACATTAAGCTAATGAATTTTTACCGCACCATGCAAACCATTAATGGCCGTGCTAACACTTTAGGGCGTTATGAGCTGTATTTTGGTAGCTATGAAAATCTATTTAGTGCGCCAGAAGCTTATAACAAGGTGACTGTTGAAGACATTCAGCGAGTTGCGCAAACTTATTTACGTAAAGCCAATCGCACAGTGGGTGTGTTAGCTGCAACAGAAGGAGCTGACCAATGATTTCATTATCAAGATTTAGCAAAAATACCACAGCATCTGCGATAGCACTGGCTTGTTCGTTAGCGATAACAGGGTGTGCTAGCACCAATGACACTGCACAAACAGTCGATACTGGCAGTTTTAGCATGCCGCAATATGAGTCGATGACCTTAGACAATGGCCTTAAAGTTAACTTTATGGTGCAGTCAGAAGTGCCGATTATTAATGTGAATACGGTCATACGTGCAGGTGCTGTGAATGACACCACTTCAGGTGTTTCTTACATGACAGCCAAAAGCTTATTACTTGGTGCTGGCGGTAAAACGAAAGCGGAAATTGAGCAAACCATCGACTTTTTAGGTGCGAGTTTAAATACCGCATCAGGCCGTGAAAGCACATTAATTGCTGCTGATTTTATGAGTAAGGATGTAGATACGGTTCTGGCGATCATGCAAGACGTACTCATGTCGCCTGACTTTGATAGCACTGAATTTGAGAAACTGAGGCAACGTGAAATTGTTGGCTTATCACAAGCTAAAGAGAGCCCACGAGCAGTAATTGGCCGATACTACAATAAAATGGTCTTTGGTCAGCATCCGTATGCGAATCCAACAACAGGTAATAGCACCTCACTAACTGAGATTAATATTGCCCAGCTGCGAGCATTTCACAAAAGCTATTATCAGCCAAGTAACATGGCCATTAATGTTGTCGGTGACTTTGACGCCGCTGAAATGAAAGCGAAATTAACCCAAGCCTTTGGTAGCTGGCAAGGCACCGAAAAAGCGGTGCAACCTGATTTAACCCAAGGTTTACCAAAGTTATCATCGAGTAAAGTCCTGCTGGTGGATAAGCCTGATGCCATTGAGACCACCTTCATTTTTGGTGGCTTAGGGATCCGTCGCGATAACCCTGACTATGTCGGCTTAACCGTAGTGAATACCATTTTAGGTGGCCGTTTTACCTCATGGCTAAATGATGAGTTACGTGTCAATGCTGGTCTTACTTACGGTGCTCGTTCAGGTTTTAATGCTTATTCTGATGCTGGCACATTCCAAATCAGTACCTTCACAAAATCTAGCACCACTAAAGAAGCAATGGATTTAGCCTTAAAAACCTATGCGCGTTTATGGGAGCAAGGTATTGATCAACAAACGTTAGATTCAGCCAAAGCATATGTAAAAGGGCAGTATCCACCCAAGTTTGAAACAGGTGGCCAGCTAGCTGAACTCATGGCTGATATGTATATCTACAAGTTTGATGATTCATTCATTAATGAGTTTCAAGCTAAAGTGGATGGGTTAACACTAGAGGAAACCAAGCGCTTGGTTAGCACCTACTTCCCGCAAGATAACTTGCAATTTGTATTGATTGGTAATGCTGAAAAAGTGGCTGACATTGCTAAAGAGTACGGTGAAGTGACTCAAATTAAGATGACGGATGTCGGCTTTGGTCAATAATTCACGACCATAAAGTTTGAACTGGTTAATTGGAAATGCCTTTCATCTAAGATGAAAGGCATTTTTTATTGCAATCCATTAGCTTACAAACGGAATACACTTAAAAAATAACGCTTTTTAAAAACCTAAATTTGAAAAAACAGCTGAAATAAAATAGTGTTCTTGCTAGTTCATCGTTGAAGTGAAAGGTTGCGCCGTTGATGTTGTATCAAACTGTCTTAATGGCAGGTAAAAATCTGCTTATGTTAACCATGGTATTGATGGCCGTGATAATGACACCTGCTGCGATAGCGGCCAAAGTGGATATCAGTCAGTTTTGCCCAGTACTTGATGGCGATTGGGAAGGTTCAGCGGCTAAAAGTGGTGTCGCGCCAAGACATGTGACCACAGCGGCGATTTGCTCATCAGACAAGCGGAATTTGATGCTGACAGTGAGTCGTGGCGACAGTAACCCAAACAGTGAAGTGTGGTGGTTTAGAGCACAAGGTAATGATGTGCTACTGACCTACACTGATGGGGTAGGTGAAGATCGTGAGCAATTATTCAGTTTATATCAACGGGGAAATAGCTTTACGTTTTTAGGCAAAGGGCAAATGAATCAGCGCCCTGCATTAATCAGGTTAAGGTTTGAGCCCAAATCTTCGGTCGGTTCTAAAGAGGAACAAGCTAGCTCTGGTAGCTGGCTGTGGCGTCAAAGCGCTCACTATCTCGATGATGATAGCGAGCAATATCAGTTAATTCGTGCGATAGAGCTGCGGCCTGTAGCTCAATAATTCATGAATGTTTGTCACGATTAACTCTTTTCTTTATTTTATATAAGAGCTATTCAGCACCTGCGTAATCAAGCTGACGCCAAGCTTCATAGCTAATAATGGCTACAGAGTTAGACAGGTTTAAGCTGCGATTACTCGCCGCCATTGGGATGCGCAGACGTTGACTGGTCGGAATCGATTCAATAATCTCCATCGGTAGTCCACGGGTTTCTGGGCCAAATAACAACACATCATCTTTGGCAAATGCCAATTCACTATGCGGGCGACTGCCTTTAGTGGTGCACGCCATAATGCGTTTTCCTGCCATTGCTTCTAGAAATGCTTCAAAGTTTTTATGGCGAGTAATATTGGTTAAATCTGAATAGTCTAACCCTGCACGGCGCAGTTTCTTTTCTTTTAAGTCAAAGCCTAGTGGTTCAATCAAATGAAGTTTAGCGCCATTGTTAGCACATAGGCGGATAATATTGCCGGTATTTGGGGCGATTTCTGGTTCATAAAGAGCAATATTAAACATGGGCGTTACCTTGATTGAGTGAGCTCGGAATTATACGCAAACATTCTAGGCTGTGAAAGACATGATGAATTTAGTCTGTGTAACAGATTAAATCCATCACGCTTAATGAGGGATGTACGTCGTTGACCCGTTGAGCGGAATAAAGCTCAACACTAACTCAGCATTTTTAAAGGTAAGCGGATCTTGACCTGTAAGCCTTGTGGTTCAAGGTTGCTGGCAATGATTTCCCCTTGATTTAACTTAATTGCTGCTTGAGTAATGGCTAAGCCTAAACCCCAACCGCCAGATTCACGAACACGTGAACTATCAGGGCGATAGAAAGGTTTAAATATCTCTTCAAGCTCAGCGTCGTCAATACCTGGACCATTATCACTAATGGTGATCAGGATATGGCTTTTCTTTTGCACTGCATTAATCGTAACCCTGCTATCAGCATATCGAATCGCATTACGCAGTACGTTTTCGATGGCGCGCGATAAAGATTTTGGATAGTGGTCTAAGCTGATAGATTCAGGGATATCAATTTCTAATTGCTTCTGCTGTTGCTCGGCTTCAAATTCAGCATCATCAAGGATTTGGCTTAATGATTCAGCCAACTCTAAATGGACTTTATTCTCATTGTTACTGATGGTGACACGAGACAAGGTGAGTAGCTCTGAAATCAAATCCTCTAGTTGCTCGGCTTCGTAACCAATACGCTCAATTTCAACACTGCTTTGCTCTTTTTTACGAGCAAGCGCTAAGGATAACTGTAATCGCGTCAGTGGGGTTCTTAGTTCATGGGAAATATCGCCCATGAGCCTTTGTTGATTGTTAATCATGGTTTCGATAGCGTCGGCCATGCTATTAAAGGCTTGCGCTAACTCGCCAATTTCATCGCCACGGGTGGCAACTTTTTTATCAACTCGGCTAGATAAGTCACCGCCGGCAAGGGCATTAGAACTTTGCTTTAGTGAACGAAGTGGCTTTCCTAAGTTCCATGCTAACAATCCGCACAAAACACCAGACATCAACATTGCAATGATGACTGTGAGTAACTTGTGGTCGTTAAAAAAGAAAAACCAAGGCTTAGGGTGATTATCAGCGATACGGCTGTAAACTCGGTATTGACGCTCACCAGCGATAAAGGTGTATGGGCCAAAGATAAGCTCGGTGCGAAACTGATGACTTATCGGTTCTTTGTGGTCTTCACTTAACAGCAAAAACTCACGAAAAGTACGAGGCACTTTTTGATGATTTATGACCCGACTTTCATCGTCAAGAATATAAAACTTGAGCGCTTTACCTTCAGGACTGCGATGACGGTTGAGTTTTTTTAACGCACGAGTATTTTCCAGTAGCTCTGGTTCTTCGATCAAGTGCTTCGCTACTCGTTTGAGAAGGTGCTCTTGTTTGTGGGAAAGCGGCTGTTGATCGTGATTTTGTTGTAAAAAAGGCAGCACGCCGACAAAGCCAATGATTAACGAACTGCATAACCAAAAGCCCAGCAGCAATTTAACAAATAAACGGTTTATAGAAGGTAATAACGTCATTATGGGATCCAGATATACCCTTTACCACGAATGGTTTTCACCCTTGGACGACCATCTTTACGCTCAGGTAACTTTTTGCGCAAATTGGATAAATGCATATCTAAACTACGATCAAATGGCATTAATTTTTTGCCTAATACGGTTTCACTCAGCTGCTCTTTAGTGACCAAATCACCGGCTTGGGTAATTAAGCTGTGCAGTAGTGAAAACTCTGTTCCCGTGAGAATAATAAGCTGTTCATTACAGTAAAGCTCTTGTCTGGCCTGATCTAAACTCAAATCGCCAAAAGAGATTGTATCTTGTTCACCACTATCGGCTTGGGTAAGGGCTGAGCGGCGCAAAATCGCGCGCATACGGGCGATTAGCTCACGATCATTAAACGGTTTTGGTAAGTAGTCATCAGCGCCAATTTCAAGGCCAACCACACGGTCAATTTCATCACCACGAGCCGTCAGCATTAGCACTGGGGTTTGCTTTTGGGTTCTGAGAGCACGCAAAACTTCAAAGCCGTTAAGCTTTGGCAACATGACATCAAGTAGGATTAAATCAAAATCTTGATTTTGTGCATAATCAAGGCCTTGTTGGCCATCAAATGCTTGGGTTAAATCAAACCCTTCAAGTTCTAGAAGTTGGGCTAATAATTCTGACAAGCCTGCGTCATCATCAACTAATAAAATTCGACTCATTGGTATCCTCACTCATTTATTAACCACACTATATAACGAATGAGGAACCAAGGTTAGTAACATTGCACTCTTTTACAAATTGAACAGTGCTACTTGAATGAGATAGAACCCCTCTACGGCTGAGTATTCAACTGGTATTTGCCATCAGTGCGGATATAAATTGTCGCGCCATTTTCTGCGGCTTCGATGTTATGTGAGAACTGACCCGTTGAGCCGAAGTAACTACCTGCATTAAGAGCTTTAGCGTTCTCTGTTTCTGCTGACCGATATTGTAAATTTCCTGCAATCACTATACCGCGAAACTCCTCAGCATCGACGTCGATTTCTCCTTTGTAACCAGCTGGGATTTTGACCATAGTGCCGCCAAGTTGTCCATCGGCGTTACTGCCCCATAACGCAGTCATTTGCACATCATTGCCATTAATAAAGCTAACATCAGTTGGATTTAACCACACATGATTTGATTCATGAAGATTAATTGGCTTTTCTCCATTATCAAAATGCTGATCCGATGGTTTGACAAGATAAGGGCCGCTATCGATTTCTAAGAAAATTGTATTGGCTTCACCATTGGCTGACGTGATGTGGTTTTCGCCAGCGGGTTGAGTCCAAAATGAACCAGTAGGCATCCACATCGTTGCTGCATCAGGGTCGTCATTATGCATTTGTCCCTTAATCACAATACCGCGATAGGTAATGTTGTGAATGTGCGGAGGCGACGAGAAGCCTTTATTGAATTTAACCAGCATGCCAGTAGGCATATTTTTAGTGCGGTCGCCCCATAGATTAGCAGCCCCTGGGCTTTTATCACCACGAAGTGGGTTTAGATATCCCCATTGAATTTCACTGCTGCTAATGACTTCAGATTGGAGTTGAGCGGTTTTAGCTATCGCTTGTGTGGCTGAAAAACTGCCTAAAATAGCAATAGAAATAACGAAAGGAGATAGGTTCATTATAAAAGTCCGCTAGTGGTGTTTAATCAAAACAATATTGATCAATTAATTCTAGTGAATAATTATAGTGAATAGATTTAAATCAGAAACAGGCTAAAGCTATAAACACTATCGTGTTATTTTTGATAATCGATCTTAGCAGTTGATTCTGTACTTTTGATGCTGACTAATTGGAAATGCCCTATTGGCAATGATCTGTTGGAAATGCCCTATTGGCAATGATCTGTTGGAAATGCCCTATTGGCAATGGCCTATGGAAATGACCAAGGCTATCATTTTTACAAAAAAGCGAACCTGTTTCAGGTTCGCTTTTTTTGAAGAATTGAAAGACTGTTGCTTATAAATCCTTGGGTTATTTCTGCATATAACGCTTAATTTTAACCACAATAAACGTCAATAAAATTGAGCCCGCAATTAATCCAACTGAGAACACCACGTTTTGCAGTGCCATAGGATTAATGACCAACATACTGCCTAAACCTAGCATCATAATGCCAGACATGAGTTTAAGCACTTCACCTTCTTTTTCGGTCAGCTTACGCTTACCTAAAGTTGCTGAGAATACGATAACAATAGTCGCCAGTGGAATAACATAAATTATGTTATAGGCGATTAAATACATATAGCGCTCAATAGTATCTAAGCCTGAAATCGACAATACGGAGGTGTAAATCATGGGAAAACCCGCAGTACACAATAACTCATAGGCATTAGCGAGGATTGCTAATATGGTTGAGCCAATGATCAGTGTTGGCAAGGAGCTGGTTTTAGACAGTTTACCCATGCGCTTGATTAGGCTACCTCGATTTTCAACTGACATCGATAAGCTGACATCCCCTTTGCCATAGAAGAAGTCTTTAATATTGACCCCCGCAGCGACTAAAGCGAGTAAACCTGCACCTGTGATAATCCAGCCACCATCACCACCGCCTAGTAGAATGAACAGGTTGAGCCATGCACTCATAAAGATGAAGTAAATAAAGCCTGAGAAAAACACAAAAATCCCGCCGACCAATAACATGCGCTTGCGACTGCCAGCATTCACCATAATGCTTAGTAAAAATAGCAAGACGAAAAAGGCGCAAGGGTTAAAGGCGTCAACACCTGCGAGCACCAATGTCAGTACAGGTAATGACATCTTTTCGGGTTGTACAGCACCAATTAATGGAATATCTACGGGTTGCACATGAGGCGTGTTATCAGCTTGATTAAGGTTTGAAGTACTGGTGTCTGGATCTAAGTCTAAACCACAGGTACTTGGGTTGTTTGGGTCAGAGTTATCAGAACAGGTTTCAAATAATGGCGTGTTAGCCGTTGATTTATCCTCGTAAAAGTCTGCCATTAAATCTTGGCTATCTTTTGCTGCATGAGCGTTACCGCCATTACGTTGGTAGCAAGCTTCTAACCGTTCAAGGATATATCGACCCGTTACGTCATGACTGTTATAGCCTAAAATCGCTTCGCCACAGACGGCAAAGTAAGGCACAGACTTAGGCTCAACGCCTGTGTGTTTGCCCATTTCCATTAACTTATCGACATTACCTGGTTCACTAATGAGGTAGTCTTCAAGGTTTATCCAGCTGTAACGTTCTGCAAGAGCATCAATAAAAGGATGGGCTTCACGACAGTGTGGGCAAGTCGATGACCAGAAAAAATGTAAGTTTACCGAGGGTTCGGCGGTTGTTTTGTTGACCCAAATATCAGACTCATCTGCTTGGGCTAGGCCTGACACTGAAACTAACAGGCTAAATAAAATCATCATGCGGGTGAAAAACTTGCTCATCCATAACCTCAACTAATACACCTAAAAGAATTTACCAGAAGCTCAGCACCCTTGATGAAAGTGTGAGGGAAAACTGAGACTTCAATGTTATCTCTGATACAAAACATTACTGTTTGTTCAGTATGGAAATTATTCTTGTTTATATACGTGAACTGGCTCGCATATCTGCTTGATGAAATGAGTTTGTATCTGAATTTGAGATCTTTACATAGCTTTACCGACACATAACCCTTGCTGACATTGCATTCGCTAAACTAGCTTCATACCAAAAACGACTTCAAAGGATTTGTTAGTCAGCTTGGTATAGCAACACCAAATTCAGTTAGCGATGCGAGTTAACCCATGTGTTCAAGCGTCGTGACTTATTCACACAGAATGTATTAAGCAAACAAATAGGTGACATTATGAAATCACGTTTAACAGTAAAAAGCAGTTTAATCGCTCTTGTCGCTTCTTCTGCGTTATTAGCGGGCCAAGTATATGCAACGAGCACTGCAGAGACGACAGCTCAAACTGAGCAGACTCAACAAAAAGGTGAGCGCGGCGGTAAACACCACGGCAAGAGCATGCATAAGAGTGTGCGCAAAATGCTTCGCTCTTTAGATTTAACCGAGACGCAGAAAACTGACGTTAAAGCAGTTTTTGAAAAGTACAAAGAAGATAAAGCTGACCGTCCATCTGCTGAAGAGCGTGCAGCACATAAAGCTGAAATGCTAGCGCTGATTAGCAATGCTAACTTCGACGATGCTCAAGCTGATGCCATTATTGATGCTAAGCAACTTAAGATGAAAGAAGGCATGAAAAACTTCATGAAAATGCAAAACGAAATCTATCAATTACTGACAGATGAGCAAAAAGAGAAGTTTGACTCACGTTTTACTAAAGTTAAAAGTAAAGGTCGTCGTTAATCGTTGACGGAGTCAGTTATAATAGAGGGATATTATCTTGCTAAATGATGCGTGATTACCTCTACTATGACGAAAGATTCAGAGTACGATTTTTGGGTTAAACTAGCTAGCCGCGCTGCAGTGGCTACAGCCCTAATCCTTATTGTGATAAAATTACTCGCTTGGCTCTATTCAGGGTCAGCGAGTATGCTTGCATCATTAACCGACTCGTTTGCTGATGCATTAGCTTCCATCGTTAACTTCATTGCTATTCGCTATGCCATTTTACCCGCAGATGACGACCATCGTTACGGGCATGGTAAAGCCGAACCCCTTGCTTCTCTTGCCCAATCTGCCTTCATTTTAGGTTCAGCATTTTTATTAATGTTTTATGGTGGAGAGCGCCTATTTAATCCGGTGGAAGTTACCCATGCAGGTTTAGGTGTGGTGGTGTCGATTATTGCCTTAATCATGACTTTTGCCTTGGTGCTGCTACAAAAGAAAGCCTTAGCTAAAACCAATAGTACGGTAGTTGAAGCCGACTCGTTACATTACAAGTCGGACTTATTCCTAAATGGTGCGGTGTTGTTAGCGTTAGTACTGGCACAGTATGGCTGGTGGTGGGCGGATGGTTTATTTGCGGTATTAATTGCTTTGTATATCGGTCATCAAGCTGTTGATTTAGGTTATCGCTCAATTCAGTCATTGCTTGATCGAGAGCTAGATGAAGCAACTCGTGAGCAGATTGTCGAGATTGCCAAACAAGATAAGCGTGTGCATGGCATTCATGATTTGCGTACCCGTCAGGCGGGTAAAACGACTTTTATTCAGTTCCATATTGAGCTTAAAGGATCGTTATTATTACGTGAGGCGCATGAAATTACTGATAAAACCGAACAACGACTGCGAGATGCTTTTGATAGTGCTGAAGTGATCATTCACCAAGACCCAATTAATTAGATTATTAAAGAGCATCATTTGAGTTAATGCGTCGCATCAAAATATAAAAATGCCGCCAACAATTGAATTTGCTGGCGGCATTTTTTCAGTATATGTTTTTCAATATACTCAATACATCAATCAGTATTAATAACCTAACTGACGAAATTGTTCAGTGGCTGCAGTGACAATATTTTCAATCGTATTATCGACATTGACGGTCACGACTAAGGCTTCTTGGCTGGGACTCTCTAAGGTCGAAAATTGACTATCAACCATGTTCTGTTTCATAAAGTGACCGCTTCTGGCCTGCATTCTTGCCAAGATAAGCTCGTAGCTGCCTTCTAAATACAGAAAGGCGACTTGTTGATTACCGTCTCGAATCGTATCACGGTATTGCTGCTTTAACGCCGAGCAGACAATAATGGCAGTTTCGTTTTTCGATTCGATACTGTATGCGGCGTCTCGAACACGTTCCAACCATGGTGCCCTGTCATCATCATTAAGTGGCTCGCCACGAGCCATTTTTTGAATATTGGCACGTGGGTGTAAGTCATCACCATCAATAAACTTGGCATTTAAGCGAGTTGCTAACTTTTCACCAACGGTGCTTTTACCACAGGCACATACACCCATCACAATAATGGTTTTACCGGTCATGTACTTTCCTTAAGTTAAGGATGTTCTATGTTCTATGTTCTATGTTCTATGTTCTAGCTTCTGGGTTCTCAACTGTGATCCTTAATGCAGTATTGAGTATTGAGTATTGTTTTAAGTTTCAGTGAGCCTTTTGCAGTTAATCCATTTCTAGTTCTTTCAATTTACGCGTTAAGGTATTGCGTCCCCAGCCTAGGCGTTTTGCAGCTTCTTGTTTATGACCTTGGGTATGTTTGAGCGCTGTTTTTAATAGAATTCGCTCAAAGGCAGGTTGCACTTCGGTGAGTAAATCACTTTCACCAGCGGCCAGTTTTTCATCTATCCACTGGGTCAATGCGACTTGCCAATCAGATACGCCATTCACTCTCTCGCCAGCACTGACAGGATCTTTTAGTAATTCTGTTGGTAAGTCTTGTGGCAGGATTTCTTGCCCTGATGCCATAACGGTTAACCAGCGGCAGGTATTTTCAAGTTGTCTAACGTTGCCCGGCCAAGGCAATTGCTCAAGTTTGGTGGCAGTTTCTTTGGTGAGTATTTTCGGTTCTACGCCAATTTCTTTTGCCGCAGAGACTAAGAAGTGAGTTGCCAGTTGGGCAATATCTTCACGACGTTGTGAAAGCGGTGGCAGGTGAACTCGAATGACATTAAGGCGATGGAATAAATCTTCACGAAAATCGCCTTTTTGCACCAATAACTCTAAGTCTTGATGCGTGGCGGCAATAATTCGCACGTCCACTTGCACTGCAATATGGCCACCGACGCGATAAAACTGACCATCTGCAAGTACGCGCAATAAGCGGGTTTGCACATCAAGGGGCATATCGCCAATTTCATCTAAGAATAAGGTACCACCGTTAGCTTGTTCAAAGCGTCCTTGGCGTACGTTGGCAGCCCCAGTAAAGGCGCCTTTTTCATGTCCGAACAGTTCTGATTCAATTAAATCTTTCGGGATGGCAGCCATGTTTAATGCAATAAAAGGGCTGTCTTTTCTTGGGCTGTGTTTGTGTAGCGCGCCTGCAACCAGTTCTTTACCGGTACCCGATTGACCATTAATTAATACGCTAATTGATGAACGTGATAGGCGGCCGATAGCTCTGAATACTTCCTGCATCGATGGCGCTTCGCCAATGATCTCCGGTGTTTTGACCACTTCTGGCTCTTCGCTTGGGACTGGCACTTGCTCCGTTGCATGGGTAAGTGCACGCTCAACCAGTGCGATGGCTTCATCAATATCAAATGGCTTCGGTAAATATTCAAATGCACCAGCTTGGTAAGCGCTGACGGCACTGTCTAAATCAGAATGGGCTGTCATGATGATGACTGGAATATGCGGGTAGTGCATTTGTAAGCGATCAAGCAATGTCAGTCCGTCGGTACCAGGCATACGAATATCCGACACAATCACGATTGGTTGTGAGATCTCTAATGCTTGCCACAATGACTCCGCAGCTGCAAAGCTGGCAGTGGATATTTTAGCGCCGAGTAGCGCTCTTTCTAATACCCAGCGAATTGAACTGTCGTCGTCGAGGATCCAAACTTGTTCGCTTATATTCATGTTACTTCCTCTATGGCCATCAATGGCACGTTATTGTAATGGCAGGATAATAGTAAATTCAGTGTGTCCTGGCGCCGATACACAATCGATTCGACCTCCATGTAGTCGAGCAATATTGTGTGCAATGGAGAGCCCTAATCCTGAGCCCTCTTCGCGACCCGTTACCATAGGGTAAAATAGGGTATCTAATAGTTCGGCAGGGATCCCAGGGCCGTTATCTATAATGGATAATGCAAGTACCAGTTTATATCGCTGAGTTCCAATGGTGACCTGATGTTGAGTGCGAGATCGAATTAAGATTTCCCCACCTTCGACTTCCAATGCTTGAGCCGCGTTTTGCACTATATTAAGCACTGCTTGTTGCAGTTGGTCGGCATCCATACTCATATCTGGAATTGATGGGTCGTAATCGCGGGCGAGTTTGACCTTTTCAGGCAAAGCTAACTCGGTCAACTTTAAGACTTTCTCCACCACTTGATGAATATTATGTTCTGTATGCTGTGTAGGGCGCTGAGGCCCTAATAACTTATCGACGAGATTTCGCAGTCGATCTGCTTGCTCAATAATCAGATCAGTAAACTCTTTTAACTCGGGTTCAGCTAATTCTCGCGACAACAATTGGGCTGCACCACGCAGGCCGCCTAATGGGTTTTTAATCTCATGGGCAAGATTTCGGACTAAGAATTGCGCCGCTTGTTGTTGGGCATCAAGATTCAGTTGTTGGTGAATGCGATGTTGTTGATCGACCTGACGCAGTTCTAATAAACTGAGGTTATCTTCGCTTTCCATTGGGATTAAAGTGATATCGATAATATGGTGCACGCCATCTAAGGTCATGAGCGAGGCAGTATTGATGGTTATGCCCTGATTGGCATTAACTGAATCAATCAGTAATTGAATCTCAACTCCCATAGATTGATATAGCTCTGGGAGGCGCTGTTCAACTAGTTTGTTTGCACCAACACCAAGCAGCTGTTCTGCTGCCGCATTGGCATAGTGAGGCCGTAATTCGCTATCAATAACGAAAACTGCGGTAACTAAATGATTCAGCAGATTATTTGTGTCCATCAATTGTCCTGCATAATGAAGTTGCACCATTATGTTGCACCGATTTGGTGCGTTGTGCAACTTATTCTACATCGACAATCAATTTATAAACGCCTGAACAAATAATTTTTATCTATATGAAAGTTATAGATTTTATTAAGTTCTAGGTGTTGGTCTAGGCTTATTTAGAATCGATGTCTGATGTAGAAATATCTTTCTAGCAGAACTAGATGCAAGGACTTTGCCGTTTTGGGTCAAAATCTTAACCACTAAATTATGTTCGCCGCGATTCACTTCGGTAACATTAAAAATAGCGCTAGATTGTGGTTGACCATACAGGATGTCGTCGATGTATAACGCGAGTAGGTAACCTTTTGGTAATTCTGGTGCTGCGCTGGCAACAACAGTGAAATTACCTTGGTTATTACGAATGGTTTCTTCTTGGGTTGGGTTAACGATACGGACACGGTAGGTGATAGGTTCAGCGCTCTTCTTCATCACTTCAGTTTCAGTCGGAATGCTGACTGAAATACTATTTTGAGTGTTTGCGTTTAAATCAACAGCTTCAGCATTCTCTCTAGGTTCATCACTATAATGGACTTTACCGTTTTCATCGACCCAACGATAAACGGTTGCATGGCTGCTAGAGATGATAATACTGCATAAAATAAGGCTAATAATTAGGGTTAAGCGCATTTGGGGTTCCTTCACCTTGGGCTTTAATCACCTTAATACTAGCCTCTTTTTAACAAAAAATCAGCAATTACTGATGAACTGAATTTGCTAATTACTTGTACTGACAGCGATATTCGCTCACTTCTGATGTACGGATTTTGAAATTCACGTTGGCATCCAATTCAAAAAGATTACCCGCAGCAACTGTTGTCCATTCAGTGGCTTGAGGTAATAACACCTCAAATTGACCTGAGGTAATGTTCATTACTTCTGCTTGAGTGGTGTCGAAATCATACTCTCCAGGCAATACGACGCCTAAGGTTTGATGACTGCCATCAGTGAAATGAATGGTGCGACTGATGACTTTGCCATCAAAATAAACATTCGCTTGGGTGGCGACATCGACCTGTGAAATAACGCTCATTGTGGTATTCCTTAATTAAATCATGCTAGTTTTATTTTATTTTGTGAATATAAATGCAAACAGTATGAATATAAAGTAATAAAAAGTTATAGGCTAGACTGAATTGTAAAACGAGAAGTGTTCGATTTAAATTTTTATAAATGAGTAATTTACAGGCAATAAAAAACCCGCCTAAGCGGGTTTTTTTAATCATTTAATATGATTAATAACGATTAAGAACCACGGTTGTGACGCTTACGTTCGTTTTCAGTTAAGTAACGCTTACGAACACGAATGTTCTCAGGTGTTACTTCTACTAATTCGTCATCATCGATGAACTCAAGCGCTTGCTCAAGTGTCATTTCGATATGTGGAGTCAGTACTTGTGCTTCATCTGTACCAGATGCACGCATGTTAGTAAGTTGCTTACCTTTCAAACAGTTAACTGTTAAGTCATTTGCACGAGCGTGTAAACCAACTACTTGACCTTCGTATACTTCAGCAGCGTGTCCAATAAATAGACGACCACGTTCTTGAAGGTTAAATAATGCGAATGTCAGTGCTTTACCAGTAGCGTTAGAAATCAATACGCCACGAGCACGTTGACCAATATCGCCGCCTTTCACTGGACCGTAATGGTCAAATGAATGGTAGATAAGACCAGTACCAGAAGTCGCAGTCATGAATTCAGTTTGGAAACCGATTAAGCCACGGCTAGGGATAACGAAGTCGATACGTACACGACCCTTACCATCTAACTGCATGTCACGCATGTCACCTTTACGGGTACCAAGCTTTTCGATAACACTACCTTGATGCTCTTCTTCAACATCTACAGTTAATGTTTCGAATGGTTCACACATCACGCCATCGATTTCTTTTTCGATAACTTCTGGACGAGATACTGCTAACTCGTAACCTTCACGACGCATGTTTTCAATTAGGATACCTAAGTGTAATTCACCACGGCCTGATACGCGGAAACGATCCGGAGATTCAGTTTCTTCAACACGTAGTGCAACGTTATGAACTAGCTCTTGCTCAAGACGCTCAAGGATATTACGTGAAGTGACGTACTTACCTTCTTTACCAGCGAATGGAGAAGTGTTGACTTGGAAAGTCATTGTTAGTGTTGGCTCATCTACAGACAACGGAGGTAGCGCTTCTAATGTAGAAGGCGCACAGATTGTGTCTGAGATTTGTAATTGGCCAAGACCAGTAATTGCAATGATGTCACCAGCGTTAGCTTCAGCAACTTCGTGACGGTCAAGACCCATGTAACCTAATACTTGGCCCATTTTACCGTTACGAGTTTTGCCATCAGCGCCAACAACAGTCACTTGTTGGTTGGTCTTGATGCTACCACGCTTAATACGACCAATACCGATAACACCCACGTATGAGTTGTAATCGATTTGAGAGATTTGCATTTGGAAGTCACCTTCCGAATCAGCATCAGGAGAAGATACTTTCTCTACAATTGTTTGGAAAAGTGGTGTCATGTCTTCGCTTGTTTCATCAGGATCTAATGAAGCGAAACCATTTAATGCAGAAGCATATACGATTGGGAAATCTAACTGTTCGTCAGTTGCACCTAAGTTGTCGAATAAGTCGAATACTTGGTCAATAACCCAATCAGGACGAGCACCAGGACGGTCAATCTTGTTAATAACAACGATTGGCTTAAGGCCCTGTGCGAATGCTTTTTTAGTTACGAAGCGAGTTTGTGGCATTGGGCCATCAACTGCATCAACTAATAATAAAACAGAATCTACCATAGATAGAACACGTTCTACTTCACCACCGAAATCGGCGTGACCAGGAGTGTCTACGATGTTAATACGGTAGTCGTTCCATTTGATGGCTGTATTCTTAGCCAGAATGGTGATACCACGTTCTTTTTCAAGATCGTTAGAATCCATTACACGTTCTGTGGCTTCACCTCGACTTTCAAGGGTGCCAGACTGAGCCAAAAGCTTATCTACCAAGGTTGTTTTGCCATGGTCGACGTGAGCAATAATGGCGATATTACGTAAATTCTCTAACACGGATAAAACCTCTATACCATCAAATAAAAATAGGAGTTTATAGGACTAATAAGTATAGCCACCATAAAAAAGCGTGCCATTCTACTCCAGCAAGGCTTGAGTAGATAGGATTATTTTTGAACACTTGCTTATTTATAAAAATTTAAGCTTTAAAGATAGAAGATAAAATTCAAAAAGGATCATATTGCCTCAATAAAGTGACGCTTTAATGAACTAGATCAATGATGGCGTTAAAACCAATGCACCGAAATGGACTTTTGCACCATTAGTGCGCATAGTGGTGCACCGAAGTTGTGCGTTATTAGTGCCTTACGCGAGAGGGATATTTTTATTGTATTTTAAATCAATGCTTTATCTTTCTGGCATGAAAGTCGCTTATAACAAATCAAATTCGAAAGCAGACGTGATGTCTGACGAATAACAAGATTACATTAAGGGACAACCCTTTACCCTACCGGAGGCTTAAGAATGTCAGTTGAATCAATCCTAAAACAAATTGAAGAACTAGAAGTTAAGTTCGTAGATTTACGTTTTACAGACACTAAAGGTAAAGAGCAGCACGTCTCTATTCCTTCTCATCAAGTGAACGATGACTTTTTTGAAGATGGCAAAATGTTTGATGGTTCATCTATCAACGGTTGGAAAGGCATCAACGAATCTGACATGGTGTTAATGCCAGACCCTTCTTCTTTCTTATTAGATCCTTTCACTGAAGAAGTTACTGGTCTTATTCGTTGTGACATTTTAGAGCCAGCGACAATGACGGGTTACGAACGTGATCCACGTTCAATTGCTAAGAAAGCTGAAGAGTACCTAAAGTCTACTGGTATTGCTGACACAGTATTAATTGGTCCAGAGCCAGAGTTCTTCTTATTCGACGACGTTAAGTTTGGTACTGACATGTCAGGTACTTTCGTTAAAGTTGACGCGAAAGAAGCAGCATGGAACTCAGGTACTAGCTACGAAGACGGCAACACAGGTCACCGTCCATTCGTTAAAGGTGGTTACTTCCCAGTTGCACCAGTAGATTCATCACAAGACATTCGTAGTGCAATGTGTCTAATTCTTGAAGAATTAGGTCAAGTGGTTGAAGCGCATCACCACGAAGTTGCTACAGCTGGTCAAAACGAAATTGCTACACGTTTCAACACGCTTTCAAACAAAGCGGATGAAATCCAAATCATGAAGTATGTGGTTCATAACACGGCTCATGCATACGGTAAAACAGCGACATTCATGCCTAAGCCAATTGTTGGTGATAACGGTAGTGGTATGCACGTTCACCAATCTTTAGCTAAAGACGGTGTTAACTTATTCTCTGGCGACAAGTACGCTGGTTTAAGTGAACTAGCTCTTTACTACATCGGTGGTATCATCAAGCATGCTCGTGCATTGAACGCATTCACTAACCCAAGCACTAACTCTTACAAGCGTCTTGTTCCTCATTTCGAAGCGCCTGTAATGTTAGCTTATTCAGCGCGTAACCGTAGTGCTTCAATCCGTATCCCAGTGGTACCAAGCCCGAAAGCACGTCGTATCGAAACACGTTTCCCAGATCCAACCGCTAACCCATACTTAGCATTCGCAGCGCTGCTTATGGCTGGTCTTGACGGTATCCAAAACAAGATTCACCCTGGTGAAGCAATGGATAAAGATTTATACGACCTACCTGCTGAAGAAGCAGCTGAGATCCCACAAGTTGCAACTTCTCTAGAGAATGCACTTGAGAACTTAGCAGCTGACCACGAATTCTTAACTAAAGGTGATGTATTCAGTAAAGACTTTATTGAATCTTACATAACTCTTAAAAATGAAGAATGTGAGCAAGTATCTCGTACTACTCACCCAATGGAATTCCAACTTTACTACTCTCTATAAGTAGAAGTTGTTTAACGCAGATGCAGTTTGATTAAGCTCATCAACCGTTAACGAAAAAGCCCTTACTGGTTTCAGTATGGGCTTTTTTATTGCCTGAACATTCATCGTTTTATCCAACTCAACCAAGATGCTTCTGTATTTATAAACACAAACCCTCATTCTCAAATGGCATGTATCAATATGTATCAGATAACTTTTGGTTATGAGTGTTATAAAGATTAACAATTATTCACTTAACAATTGAGTCATTAATATACACCCCATAACAAGCGCTTACGAAGTCAGGTGACTTGTAATGCGACAAGATGGGACCACTCATCGACATGACTCAACTTAATGAGAGAATACAAATGAAAGTTAAATTAATCGCCACTTTAGTCTCAGCTGCTTTAATGACAGCATGTTCATCAACTAGCTCAAGTGGAAGCCATTCTTCACCAGCGCCAGAATTACCAGTTTCTCCTGAAATGGTTAACCCAATTGAAGATACTAAACCTGGCCAAGGGCCTGAAGGTAATCCTACAACACCAGATTTGCCAGTTGCATCAAACCCAA
>NZ_JAJGZS010000031.1:0-31892 GCF_020806285.1 Shewanella sp. 10N.7 | reverse complement strand
ATTGAAGGTGCACCAACAACACCAGATTTGCCAATTGCATCAAACCCAATTGAAGGCGTACCAACAGCACCAGATTTGCCAATTGCATCAAACCCAATTGAAGGTGTACCAACAGCACCAGATTTGCCTATTGCATCAAACCCAATTGAAGGTGCACCAACAACACCAGATTTGCCAATTGCATCAAACCCAATTGAAGGTGTACCAACAACACCAGATTTGCCAATTGCATCAAACCCAATTGAAGGTGTACCAACAACACCAGATTTGCCAATTGCATCAAACCCAATTGAAGGTGCACCAACAACACCAGATTTACCAGCGGATTTAATTCCAGATATGCCAACTCAAGGTGAGCATCAAATCATCCGTAACGGTGATTCTGTTTACGTTATCGATGCAAGCGGTGAGCGTGTTGTTACCGCAAGCAAGAATGATAACGGTGAAATCGTATTCGTTAATGCTGCTGGTGAAGTAACTATCAAGAAGATTGCTGACATGCCTATCTTTGACCATGGCTTCGGTAATGTTCCAGGTCGTGACGATGGTATAGATGCTACTGCTCCATGTACTTCAAACTGTGGTGGTGGTATTAACCCGGGTGGAGACGATGGTGACATGGCTCCAGGCTTCAAGCCAACGGCTCCAGAAGTAGATCGCCCGGAAATAGAGATTCCAAGCAAGCCAGGAATCGATATCGATAAAGACCAGTCTCCAGATATGGGACATGATGGTGACTTCGTAGGTAAAGTTGAATATGACTTTGAAGGTAATGTTGCTTACGTAGAAACTGCTCTAGGTCGTTTGACTGTGGATTCAGAAGGTACTATTAAAGCTGGTGACCAAACTGTAGGTCATGTAGTTAAGACTGAACGTGCACCGAATGGTTCTGTTGTAATGGTATCTATTAACGAAAACGGTGATGTACGTGTTACTGCAATCTCTCCTGCTGGTGACATCTTGGGTGTTAAGTTCATGGGTAATATCGATGGTTTAATTGGTGATAAGCCATCTTTACCAACTATCGGTGATGACACTGACCGTCCTGAGATTCTTCCTCCGCCAACTGACGATGCTCCAGATATGGGACATGATGGTGACTTCGTAGGTAAAGTTGAATATGACTTTGAAGGTAATGTTGCTTACGTTGAAACTGCTCTAGGTCGTTTGACTGTGGATTCAGAAGGTACTATCAAAGCTGGTGACCAAACTGTAGGTCATGTAGTTAAGACTGAACGTGCACCGAATGGTTCTGTTGTAATGGTATCTATCAACGAAAACGGTGATGTACGTGTTACTGCAATCTCACCTGCTGGTGACATCTTGGGTGTTAAGTTCATGGGTAATATCGATGGTTTGATTGGTGATAAGCCATCTCTACCAACTATCGGTGATGACACTGACCGTCCTGAGATTCTTCCACCTGTAGATGGTCCAATTATTGATGATGGTAAAAATATCGACAATGGCTGGGGTAACGATGGAGATGTAGACGCAGGTACGCCACCTGTAGAGCTACCTCCAGTAGATGGTAATCCAGACCGTCCTGAGATTCTTCCTCCAGTAGATGGTCCAATTATTGATGATGGTAAGAATATCGATAATGGTTGGGGTAACCCAGGTGATGATTCAGCTGGTAAGCCTCCAGTAGATGGTCCAATCATCGATAAAGATGAGTCAATTGACAACACTATCCCAGGCTTCGTACCAGAAGAAGGTCAAGCATTTGCTAAAATGGCAGAAAGCATGACTGCTGAACAGAAATCAAATCTTCGTCGTAAGGTGTCTCAGATTAGAGATGCTGTTAAGGCTCGTCTAAATCGTTAATTTTTAGATAAATGCAAGAATAAGGAGGCGAAAGCCTCCTTAACTTTTTGAGGATAAACGAAATGAAAAAGATTTTAATGATGCGATTTATTATCGGTTTAGTTGCAATTGCCAGTTCGGCTGCAAATGCAGAATCAACTGGCGGCCTGCAGGTGTTTCAATATAATGATGAAGTCATTGCTGTAGCGAGTGGTAGTGTGCAAGTGACTGAAGAGTTGAACTTTAGTGCTGAAGTTGATTCAACGGGTTACTTAGAGGTCGGTGCTGGCTACGGCATGATGTTGGGTCAATTCTATACCGAAATTGGCGGACGTTATGGCCGTGCAGATACACTTGATATCTATGATGTGAGTTTAATGTCAGGTGTAATGTTAGGTCAGAAATTGATGCTTTTTGCTAATACGGCACATGAATGGCGTGAATCAAACCGTATTATAGGTAGTTCTATGGGACTGTTTGACCAACGTGAATGGCGTAATAGCATTGGTGTTAATTACAGTCCTGCTTCATGGGTTAATTTGGGTTATACGCTCAATCATGATCGCTTACTTTCAGGTAACCGATTTTTAGAAGTGGAAAATGACAATATAACCAGTCATGACTTTATGTTGACGTTCAAACCTAAATACGTTTCACCTTATGTGAAATACACCTATGGTGAATACCGAGTTAGACCAGGCGAACCTGTGACATCAGAAAGCCAAGTTGAATTTGGAATTAATTTTAATTTTTAAAAAAATTTATTATAAAATCAAAAATAACCGCTTTTAACCATTTGGTTGCTCTCGCCCATTATTTAAATTAATGGGCTTTTTTGCTTTTGCTTTTGCTCTTCAAAGGTTTTTAATACCAAATTGTTCAACCATTGCGTTAATGGATTTTGACGATTTTTATAATGAAAATAAGTAGATATTTTGTAATCAAAAACATCCTCTTCGGTGTTAACCTTTATTGCCCTTAATTGAGGGTAGTGACTTATATCTAAGAAACCTGATAAAGGTGCGATCATGTCGGTTTCGCTAATAACATCTAAGATGGCAGATGGTAATTCTGAGCGAAATTTAACCCGATAATCTAGATTGTTTTTTGCGAAGATTCCCTGTGCTTTCGTTTGTTGATAATTCCAGTCTGCAGCAATAATTGAAGCGAAATCATATTGAGCCGCTTCAGATAAACTGATAGAAGTTTTTTTACAGGGATGATTTTTTCGAACGTAACATTTAAAACGTTCTGTCGAAATATACTTCTCACTCACTTCAGATGGCAATTCAGGTATTTGATAAGTGAGCCCTAAATGAAGTCGATCTTGCTGAATTTGAGATAATGAATCAGTAGACCATTTATACATTTGAACATTACATTTAGGTGCTGATGCCATAATATTTAGAAATAGTTTGCTGCCGATGCTGTTGAGCAAAAATGGCGAAAGCGCAATGTGAAACGTGTCTTCTAGTGCGGCGGGGTCAAATTCATTAACACTGTTTACCGCCAGTTCAAGGTCTTGATAAACAGGGCTAATCGATTGAAATAAGTTGACAGCAAAAGGAGTCGGTTCGAGCCCTGAAGGGATCTTAACAAACAATTCGTCGCCAAAGTGGTGTCTTAATTTTTGTAGAGATTTACTGATAGCTGGCTGACTGACAAATAATCGGCCAGCGGTAAGGCGCATATTGCGTTCTCGATACAGAATAAAAAAGACATGCAATAAATTTAAATCAAGGTTTTGAAACAAGTTTTTAGCCATAATACGCCTGATATTTTTACTTTTGTTTAATTTACTCCTTATTCTTTGACCTTACAATTGAATCTCTTTTTTAAAGATTTTTACATATGTGGCTGTTATGTCTGTATATTAACTATACAATTACTAAGCTTTCAAATATCAAATCATTTTTAGGTCTTTTTGCTTTTTAGTACTAATGCCTGTTTGTTTAGATGACTTCATATCGTTAATCTTAAAATGCATCGTTTTAATAAGTTGTCTAACTCTGAGAGTGACTTACATGGTTAGATTAGTGACTACAGCACGCAAAGGATAAGCATGATGTCTACAGTTATATCTCGTTGGTTTCATAAGATCATAGTTGGTGTTGTCTTGTATGGCTTTTCGTATGGCGCAATCGCACTGGAATGGCCGCAGGAAGTTCAGACGAAACTGGGGACATTGGTTGTCTACCAACCGCAACCAGAGTCGCTTAATGGCAATGTACTACAAAGTCGTGCAGCGATGTCATTTGAGGTTAAGGATCAAACAGATCCCGTATTTGGTGCATTTTGGTTTAGTGCCCGAATTGATACCACTGACGATGTAACAACTGTGCGTAATATTCAGGTGACTGAAGTGCGCTGGCCATCTTCAACAGAAGAAGATCAGCAAACCTTTACCGATACCGTTTCAGAGGCATTAGCCTCTACCCGCTTTGAAATATCTATGGAGCGATTGTCTGCCAGTTTAGAAACCGCGGAGCAAGAAAAACGCAGCTTAGATAATATTAAAAATGATGCACCTGAGGTTATTTTCAGTTCAACCTTGAGTGTTTTGCTGTCTTACGATGGTGAGCCACAGTTTAGGGAAATCGAAAATAGCCCTTATGAACGTATTCTCAATACTCCTTTCGCTGTTGCCCGTGATACCCAGTCAAAGAAACTCTATTTAAGTAGTGGCACATATTGGTATGTGGCAGAAGATCCTATGGGGCCATGGCAAGTCACACTTTATCCACCTGAAGATTTGGTTAGTATGGTGAACACCGAGGAGGATGAACCCGCTAAAAGCACTGCCAATGCACCGCATATTATTACCTCGGATGTCCCGACAGAATTGATTTCAACTGATGGTTCGCCTAATTGGCAGAGTTTAATCGATGGCAAACTTCTATATGTCAGTAATACAGAAACGGCCTGGATCCGTGAAACAACATCAGGTGATATGTATCTGTTACTTTCGGGTCGCTGGTTTAAATCAAAAAAACAAGCTGGACCTTGGGCATTTGTGCGCGGGGATAAATTACCTGAAAGCTTCAAAGATATTCCACCAGAATCCGATATTGGTGGTTTAAGGGTTTCGGTTGCGGGCACTGATGAAGCAAATCAAGCCATGTTAGATGCGCAAATTCCGCAAACAGCAGCGATTAAACGTGACGAAGCCAAACTTGAGGTGGAATATGATGGCGAGCCTAAATTCGAGGCGGTAACAGGCACTTCAGTTTCTTACGCCGTTAACACTTCAACCCAAGTTTTATTGATCAAAGAAGTCTATTACGCCGTCGACAATGGGGTGTGGTTTACATCGGCATCAGCCAAAGGCCCTTGGATTGTTGCTGATGATATTCCGAATGAAGAAATCGCAAAAATTCCGGCAAGTTCACCTGTCTATAACACCACTTACGTACAAGTTTATGACTCGACCCCTGAAGTGGTTTACGTGGGTTATACCCCAGGCTATATGTGGTCTTATCCATATTACGGCGTGCCTATTTATGGCACTGGTTGGTATTACCCGCCATATTGGGGGCGTTACTATTATCCTCGTCCACCAACCTGGGGCTTACATGTAGGTTATAACCCTTGGACAGGCTGGAATGTGGGCGTGAGCTGGAGTAATGGCTTTTACCGTGCAGGTGTTGTGTGGGGAGGTGGCTACGGCTACCACCGTCCATATCGATGTTGCGGTGGCTATTATGGTGGTGGATACCGTCGCCCTGTGGTGATTAATACCGGCAATATTAATATTGGTAACAGTATTAGTGTGGGTAATCGAACTAAGGTGTCTAATCGAATCAATTCTACAAATATTAATGGAAATAGAATTGGCAAGCAGAACAATTTGTATAACCGCCCAGCCACTCGCGATCGTTTAGCGAGCCCTGCAGTTGCCAATAAAAACTTGAAAAAAGCCACTTACAATAAGAATCGCAGCAATGATGTGTTTGCAGATAAACACGGTAATGTGGCTCGTGATAATCAAGGTAAGTGGGAGAACCGCAGTGATGGCAAGTGGAATACAGCTCCTGCTACTCGGGACTTGAGCAAGCCCACTAATATCAATAAGCCTAGTAATATTAGTAAACCTAGCACGCTGCCATCCACTCGTCCGTCGACGTTACCTTCGTCAAGGCCGTCAAATATGCCAGCAACGATGCCTTCTTCACGTCCATCGAATATGAATAACTCGATAAACCGCAGTCGTCCAAGTGGTGGATTTGATCACCAAAGCTTAAATCGCTCTCGTCAAGCCCGCCAATCAGGCATGGCAAGAGAAGGGCGAGGGCGTGTACATCGCTAATTGAGCCAATAAGAAAATAAGCCTGCAAGTTGCAGGCTTTTTTATTATTCTGACTATTAAGTGAAATATTTAGCTGCACAACAATATACGGACATTATTTATGTGGAATACCCTGCAAGCCTATCGGTCATCAATTATTTTATTGTCAGCTTTATTGCTTGGCGGATTACTTGGGACTGCATTGCCAGAATTTGCTATCAAGCTTAAGCCTATTGGGCAAATCTTCCTGAATTTATTGTTTATGATTATTGTGCCTTTAGTGGCCGTGAGTGTGATGTCTTCAATTGCGAAGATGACAGACTTAAAAAGGTTAGGTTCTATTTTGGCTTCGATAATGGCCGTGTCTGTGGTGATGGCAATGGTGCCTGCCATTGGGATTGTGTTATTGGCACTCGCCTATGATCCTGCTCAAGGAGTCACACTAGAACTTGCGGAAACCGTAGAAGCCGCTGGCAGCATGGACTTTGTTAGCTTATTGACCACCAATGATTTTGTTGGGTTGTTATCAAAATCGAACATTTTAGCGCTGATTATCATGTCAGTAATCAGTGGTATCGCCATCGGTCAATCAGGCGAGGATGGCCGTAAAGTATCGGCGTTACTTGATAGCTTGAATACCGTGATAATGAAAATTATTGCGATATTAATGTATGTTGCGCCAATTGGCTTAGGTGCTTATTTTGCCGCCACTATGGCCAGTCAAGACGCTGAATTAATGGGAACATTTGCAAGAGCTGTAGGACTTTTTTTAGTCGCAACAGTGGTGTATTTAACCTTAGGTTCGACGCTTTATGCATGGGGCGGTGGCGGTTTAGCAGGAGTGAAACGCTTTTGGCAAAACATGCTTGAACCAGCGGTGACAGCGTTAGGGACAAGCTCATCATTAGCAACCTTACCAGTGAATATCAGGGCTGCGGCCAAAATGGACTTAAATGAGCAAATCGCTGAGATAAGTTTACCGCTATTGGTGAACCTTAATAAAGGCGGCGCAGCGATGATAACTGCACTCAAAATCGTATTTATTTATTCGCTATTGGGTATGGAGTTCACATCCGATGTGTTTATGTTAACCATCTTGATATCTGTACTGTCAGCGTTTGTTATTGGTGGAGTACCTGGTGGCGCTTTTTTAGGTGAGATTTTTATTGTTACTACCTTAGGCTTGCCTTTAGAAGTGATCCCTATTTTGGTGGTATTAGGCGCGATAACTGATGCGGCTTCAACAGTCATTAATGTGGTTCACGACTTGACTGCAACGCAAATTATTCAACGTATTAATGGTAAACATTATCAAGCTACAACAAACACTGCTGAATAAACTTTCATATTAACTCATCTATCGTTCGAGCCTTGTTTTAGGCTCGAACACCCGAAAACCATCTATATTGTTAAGCCTATATTGAGTATCAACTCAATATTTATTGATGATCCTCTCACTTCTTTAGAGTAACTATTCAGTTTTGCGTGCTAATGGTTGAACACTCTTTGAGCGTGTGTAACAATGCTGCACCAAATGTGTAGCATTTTTTTTACAGGTTGAGCAGGCTTACATTAGTCCTAGCTTTTCTAGACTGTAAGGCAATAAAACGTCGGTATAAGGCGTATTAATACAATAACCTGAGCATGGAATCTCAATGAAACTTTCTTTTCGCCATTTGTTATTTTTGGTGATGATTTTAACGTCACTCATCCCCATTACTGCAATATCATTTTGGTCGGCAAATTCAGCTCTTGAGAACGAATATAATATGGTGCATGACAAGCATCTATTACTCGCGCAAAACATTACCAAAGCACTTAATCGTTATGCGATTGATGCACTCGCTATTTTTACCACAGTAACCAACAGTAACTCCCAGCAGGGTGTTGATAGCATCATGTTTGATTTATTGAACACCGTTGATGTGGTTTCAATTGGTGTCTTTAACCCCCAAGGACAACGAGAAAGCGTCGTATATGGTGCTGAAAACTCTCAACCTTTAAGCCTAACCGACGCCAATAACCCATTTGATTTATCTGAATTATCAGAAGCGCATTTTACTCCTATTCATAAAAATGGTGTGCTACAGCCAACCTTATACATGATACGTCAAACCCCAGATATGCGTATTTGGTTGGCGACGATGCATGCCACTTATATTGAGCAATTACAATCGGCGGTGATGTTCGGCGATAAAGGCCATGCGGCAATTGTTGATAAGCGAGGTAACGTGTTGGCTCATCCCAACAAAACGTGGCAAGCAGAGGCTAAAAATATCAGTAAAGTGAGCATCGTTAAGCAGATGATGGCGGGTGAAACGGGGGTAAGTCAGTTCTACTCGCCAGCGGTAAAAGCGGACATGATTGCGGGCTTTGATGTGGTGCCTACCACGGGCTGGGGAGTCATGATCCCACAACCTCTTGTTGAGCTCGATCAACGTGCTTTTGTCGTTATAAAATTTACTCTTTTAGTGGCATTGGTATCGCTGATTGTATGCAGTGTGTTTAGTTGGTGGATTGTCGGCTTAATTACTCGACCAATCGATATTTTAACGGCTAAAACTCGTGTCATCACTGATATTCGTTCGGATACGCAGAGACACCCTAGAGGTTTTCATACCGCAGAATTTGCAAAGTTATTTGATAGCTTTAGACAAATGTCATTAGAAATTAGAAATGGAAGAGAAGAGCTAGAGGTGAGAGTTGCTGATCGCACCGCTGATTTAGCCGAAGCTCAAGAAAAAGCCTTACAACTCGCCAATCATGATGCGGTGACAGGGCTAGCTAATCGGGTCGCCATTAGAGATAAAATTGCTGAGTTATTACAGCAGCAAAAACATTTCTCATTATTGTTTATCGACCTCGATGGTTTTAAAGGGGTGAATGACCAATATGGACATAGAGTGGGTGATAAATTACTAAAAACCTTAGCAGATAAAGTCAATAACCACCTATTTATTCACGATATTCTTGCTCGTTATGGTGGTGATGAATTTATCGTATTAATGCCGAATATGGATTCGATCATTGCAGCAGAGTGTGCGGCTGAAAAATTACTGCAACTATTTTCTGAACCGGTAATTATTGAAGACAGTGTGATTTGTATTAGTGCGTGTATTGGTTTGGCTTTATCTAGTGGCTTTGATAAAGACACTGATAGCTTGATCCACAGAGCGGACACTGCAATGTACCGCGCAAAACGCCAAGGCAAAAACAAAGTTACCATCGCGAGTTAATCATGCATGCGCAATATATACTAGAATTTATATAATGTCGTTAGAGGTCATATGTCAATAAAATCTGTATGTTACAGCAACCCCTTATCAAACGCTCACAAGGGTTTCACCTTAATCGAGCTTGTTGTGGTTATCATTATTTTAGCGATACTTGCAGTGATTGCTGCGCCAAAGTTTATTTCGTTAAAAGAAGATGCATACGCAGGACAAATGCAAGGAGTGTCTGGTGCGATTAGCAGCGCTAAAGATTTGGTGTATTCCGCTTGCGTAATTAGTGCTGATTGTGATGAAACTGAAGGGCCAGGTAACGGAAATACTATTGAGGCTGAAGGACAAAATATAACATTAGCCTATGGTTATCCAAGGCAGACGGAAGCAGGTATTGCCCGCGCAATTAATATTGTGGACGGAGAGGACTTTGAAATTACCTCGTTTTCTATTAACCCACTAACGGGTTTACGGATCAGACCTGCAGCCGATTACTCTGTGAATGATTGCGAGATACGATATTCAGAGCCAAAAGCTATTGGGGAAATACCAATAGTTGCAAGAGACTTAGACGGTTGTTAGCGTTTGATTATTTAGCCTAAATTGACATAAACCCAGTAAAAATGGATTTTTACCTAATGAATCGATTGTTCATAGCGTTGGTTTTATTTGTGATGCTGCTGAGTCATCATGCTGCTGCAAATGTATTTAATACTGTTGTGAATATCCAGTGTAACCATTGCACTTCAAATCAAACATACCGCCAAGCCGCTTTATCAACCCTAAAAGACAGAGAGCAAAAAGTCGTTAATGTGATTAATTTTAATCAATTCGATGTGCGCAAATTTGATGTCAAAAAATTGCTAGTGGAAGTATGCAGTGACTATGGAAAGTCTGCGACTAAAGGTTACTGTAAAATGGAAGATGGCTCATCGGTAAAGTCATTGAAAGTCACTAATATTGCGCGCGAGCAGGTCATTTTATTGGCTGAATCATTATATCAAATGGACTTTTTTACAAGCCAATATATACAGGTAGATCCTCAAGTCGCTAACACGGCTTGGGAGTTGGTTGAGAGTAGTCATGTCATCGGCAAGGTGATGTTTAATTGGCAACAAGAATACCAATATGAATATTCAGCATTTCTAGCTAGATGGCAACAAGGTGAGTTAGCAAGCCTCCAAGCTAATATGCCGTTGAAAAACTTATCTCCTCCAATTGTTGTTACCTTTGCTGACGGCTCACAGAGCTATGCTGAAGTTGATTTTATTGATTCGGATAATCAGTTACATTTTAGGTTTTTGCAGATTAAAGATGCTAACAGTAATCATCTTGTTTTAGGCCAAGGAAAGCTTTTTACATTAGGCGATAAGTTTCAGTTTGAGTCGCAGCTAAGTCATGACTTTATCAAGATGAAACAGCTTGTTGAATTGAGTGGATTTATGGTTGAAACCCAAGAAACACTGACAGGGATCAGTGCTTCTGTTGTGCCATGCTCATCGAGTGAAAATAGATGTCAATTTGGTTATTAATTGCATTTAATAGGCAATATTATGATGACTTTAGGCGCTGGTTTACAGCGCTTAAAAAATAAAATAAACCAACAATAAAAAAGATAACAATCCACCACATATCACTGGATAAATAATGTAACCGTCAGTGGTTCTTTTCGCTCTTTTAGTGCACAGTTTGCCTAGAATTAAATTAAACCCTAGCAATAGAGCTAAGGTTAATAGCCCTTGCCTAAAGGTCATTCTACTGATGGTTGTAGTGGTGTAAATGAGTAAAAACCATTCGAGTAATATCAAATACAGGAAGATTTTTTGAAGGCCATCAGGTCCTTTTCTTTTATCTCTGGTCCGCACAATACCTCCCTATCTTTATGTAGGAAAAACGCTGCAAAATAAAGCGGTGAATCATTGAGATTTCAGGTTGTTGATCTCAATTAATAGCTTGTTTATTTTGTCCTGAACACTCGACTTCCACTTACCGCCGATAAAGTTCAACCTTTGGTTTACTGGGTATTGACGCATGATGGTGAACGCAAAAAAAGATTGTTTTACTTCAACCCAAATGACTTGGTTTAGCTTGAGTGTTGCTGGCGTAATCAATCCTACGCCGCTTAAGCTAATATCTTTGATATTCGCGATGCCAATCTCTTCCATGAGAAACCAGCCTTTTTTATGCAGTTTTACGCTGATACCATCACAAGCTTGCGAGAGCTCTTCTGAAGAATCCCGCAGGCTCAGTCTGATATGGTCGCGGTTATCAACCTCAATTGGTTCAGATGAGTCAGTACGCGGCTCACGGGCAATAAATTCGGCACTGGCTTTATATTCTTCAGTCATTAGTTTGGATACCGCATTCTAGGCATATTGTCTTCAGCTGCTTGTATCGCTTTATCGACTTTGCCACTAATATTACTGTTGCCCTCGGAGTGGCGACTTTGAAGTCCAGTCATCATTCTGAGGTTTTCTTCTGCTTCTTGCGTTAGCACCAGTAACTCGATTCGGCGGTTAGCTGCCGCAGCAGGATCATCCAGTACATAAGGAGATTGATCTGCCATTCCTGTGACTTGGACAACTTGTTTATAATCAATACCGCCAGCCTCAAGTATCCGTCTTGCTAATAATGCTCGCTGGCTAGATAGTTCCCAGTTAGTAAAGGTACTGCCTGCAAATGGCAGTGAATCGGTATGGCCTGAAATGCTTAAACCGTTATTGATTTGCCCAAGTAGTGTGCCTAAAGCGATAAGCAAGTCTTCAAAATACGGCTGTATTTCAGCACTGCCACGGGTAAACATAAATTGTTCAACGTTATCGTGTACTAAAATCCGAATACCTTGAGGCACAATCTGTAAGTCCACATTGGCATTCATATTGACGCTGGAAATAATCTGGTCCAACTCTTTGGCTAATACTTCAAGTTGAGCTTGGGTTTCAAATTGGCCTGGTAGCATAGAGTTGAGCTCAACTCCGTCACCCGAAGGAGATGACTGCTCTCCTAGAGCATGGCGCTTGCTAATTGCGATTTCACTTTTACCTTGCCCTGTGGTTGGCACGATTGAAGTTTCGATACTCATACCGCCATCTAGATCAATAATCGAAGAAGAGTTACTTAAATCAAATGGATTTATAGGGCCAGAAGAATACATGTCACCTTTAAGGTATTGCACAATCAAAGTTCGCTCTCTTTGATCGGCAACCTGCATTATCCACAACACCATAAACAGTGCCATCATCGCGAGAGTGAAATCTGCAAAAGCCACTTTCCAGGCGCCACCATGGGCTGCGTGTTTTTTCTTACGCTTTTTCCGGCTGATAATGACCGGTTCTTGATGAATTGCCATTAGCCACGTTGCTCCTCAATCCAGCGTTCAAGTTCAATAAATGAAGGACGGTTCTCTGATTGAATTTGTTTACGGCCGGCATCTAAAGCTAGCATTGGGGGTTTGCCTTTAGCGAAAGCACATAGCGCTGCTGCCACACATCTAAGTTGCGAAGTTTTGCGGTCAACTAAATGTTCAAGGGATTTTGAAAGCGGGTCGAAGAAACAGTAACAGGCGAAAATACCAATAAAAGTACCCACCAATGCTGCTGCGACTTTGACACCAATCATGGTAATAGGACCATCAATATTAGACATGGTAATAATGATGCCCATGACCGCCGCTAGAATACCAAAGCCAGGCATGGCTTCTGCGATTTTAGATAGGGCATGGGAAGGGCGAAGACTGTCTTCTTCAATGCGTTCTATTTCTTCAGCAAGCATGTGCTCTAAGTCATGTGGAGATAGCTTGCCAATTGATTGTAAACGAAGGTTATCGATTAGGAATTGCAGTACATGAGGGTGCTCAAGTACCGCAGGGTACATCAGAAATAGTGAGCTTTCGTTCGGTTTATCAATATGCTCATCAAGGACTTTAAGGCCTTGAGATTGAATTTGGCTCATTAACATACCCATTAAGCCAAATAATTGCGGGTAGAGTTCAGGATCTTCTTTATCGGTAGAGAAAACAGTTTTAACTTGGTCAACCATTTCATCTAAAACTGAACGAGGTGAAGCAATAATTAATGCTCCCAGTCCAGCTCCAAAAATAATCAATATTTCAGCAGGTTGCCATAATGAGGTTAGGCTGCCTCCAGCCCATACATATCCACCAAATACTGAAAAAATAATGATCGATATCCCAATTAACTTGCTCATATTTCCTGCCTGGTATTATCGCTCCCACTGTTGATATATGTTCTGAAGGTTCATAATAGCCTGTTTGTGTAGTTGGCATATTCGAGTTTCAGTTAATCCAAGAGTCGCAGCGATTTCTTTTAAATTAAGTTCATGTTGATAGTAAAGCGACAGGATTACTTGCTCTCTTTTGTTTAATTTTGAAATTGCCTTAAATAAAGTGTCTTTATTGGTTAATTGCTCAATAAAACAACTTTTGTCCTTAAAATTGATTCCATCTGTTAACAACTCATCTAGACTTTTCATCGACTCAGATTGAGTCGCAAATAGACGATCTCGATACTGCTCTTTATTTAGGCCTAAACATTCAGCGACTTCTAAATCTGTAGGTTCACGGCCTAATTCTCGGATTAGTTTTCTTACGGTATCGTTGAGCTCATGGGCTTGCTGTCTCACAGGGCGTGGGCGCCAATCTTGACGACGTAACTCATCTAAAATTGCACCTCGGATCCTTTGCCCTGCAAATGAAATAAACCCATTGTCATATTCACCAGGGTAACGCCTTGCTGATTCTAGTAAGGCCATCATCCCTATCTGTTCCATATCCTCTATGGCCAATGCAGCGCCGCAATGTGTCCTTAAGTGCGAAACTGACTTTTTAACTAAAGGTAAGTATTGCTTCATGACTTGCGCTTCAGATAATCGATGGACATTTTTCTCATCGAACGCTTCTTGATACGCTAATTGACCCGGTTGCATATGGCAGTCTCTCTTTATTGGACAACCATTCTGGTAAACAGAACGTCATCTAATTCAATGGCAAAATTATTTTCATTTAGTACCGTTGCTAGTAATACCTGAGCTTCTTTTTGTAGTAATTGAAGGTGGTTATTAGCCTGAAGTTGTTCGTAATCTTTTTCAGAAAACATCACCATTAAGGCGTTTTTGATCAACGGATCTGCTTCGCGAATAGTCTGGTCTGCATTTTCTGAACGACTTTTTAACGCCATTTCTAGCAGCAAGTAATGCGAAGTGTCTTTTCCTGGCACAGAGAAAATGAATTTCTCTAATGGATAGAATTTTGCGACTTTAGGAGCTGGCTCAAAAGCGCCGAATGGCTCACCAATGATTTCTGGCGACTTCCAGCCGACATAGAACATTCCCGCTGACCATGTCAGGAAAACGAGACTTAATACACTGAGTTTTCCGACTTTTTTATTACCAATAGCCATTGCTTATTTTCCTTTTTAGGCGAGTAAATCAACCTGATCTTGTTGAGTTAATTCAGTGGCTTGGTGTTGCTCACTTGATTGAAATTCAATATTGTTATTGTGGATCTGTGGTGCTTGTTTGTGCTGCGCTTGTTGCTCTGGCTGAGATTGACCTAAGTCCACATCAATCTGGCCGCCATGATCCATGGCTAACTCCATACGCAAACGATCTAACCCCATAAGTAATGCATCTCTAACCGCTGGATTAGCAGCGTGCATTTGCACGTGCAACCTGTCGCCATCGAGTCTGATATTCAGCTCAACTTTGCCAAGTTCTGGGGGATCTAACCTGAGTTCAGCCGATTTAATCTGCTGATCTATTTGAAACCTGAGTTGATCTCTTAGCGGAGACATCATTTCATTGGCTTGTTGTAGCATTGGCGCAGATTGAGACACTGAAACAGGTCCCCACTGGCTGACACTTTGGCCTTTAGTATTGGCTTGAGTTAGTTGGTTAATAACTTGATTAATACTGTCTAATTCAGCGTTGGCAGCATCGGTGACATTGATAACAGCAGGCTGAAAATGAGCTTGACCAGAGACGGTCGTTGCAACTGACATAGGAGCTTCAGCTGTTGTCTGCAAACTGTTCTGAGCTAAGGCATTTGAAGGTAATCCATTTTGAGCTGGGAGTGATGATTGAGTCCCTTGCATTGATAGCACTGATGCTTGCGGATTAAATCTCGCATTCATATCAGTATTGTTTGCGCTCATATTGCCTGCTTGCTTATGTAAACTTGCTAGCAATGCCGAAAGTTCAGGGCTAAGAGGCTTAGCCTGCGCCGATGCAAGATTAGATAAATCAGCTGCAGTGCCAATTTCTGATTTAGGCGCAAGAGTGATTTGATCATTCAGAGTATTAAGCAGTTGAGGATGCTGCTTTAACTCAGCCATAAGATGTTCAGGAATAGATGATATTGCAGCTGGCTGAGATGAAATGGTCTTTACTAAGCCTGATTGAGAGGCTTGGTTTTCTGGCATCACAAATCCCATGACTCCATGTTCATTCATTTCTGAATCAAGTGGGCGCATTGGTTGTTGAGATGAGGAGCTCGCTGCCCCTGTTACTGAAATTAAATTTGGCATGTAACTAATCATAAATTTCACCACACAGACTGGTCAGCTTGTAAGCTGAAATGCCATCTTTAGTTGCTTGGAACTGTTTCATTTCTTTACTGAGAGATTCTTTCTCAGCATTCGCTTGCGCAATCACCTGTTGATGAACTTTAGCTAAGGATTGTCTTGCTAATAGCTGCGACTTTGTTTTGGGTTTACCTTGAACGGTGAGCGCCAGCATCATTAACTCGTTCACCTTTTCTACTTTTTTCCAATCTTTTAAATTGGCGTATTTCACCAGGGCAACTTCAAATTGTTGCCACTGACTAGTTGAGGTTGGCCCAGCCGGCTCTGACATCGGTAATAACCTTAATTACGGGGGTTAGCTCTGTGATGCTATTTTCAACACTAGCAGTCACTAATTGGCGACTACAGTAGTCGTATAAGCGATTTAGCGTGGTGGCGACTTCGCCACCATTTTCAAGATCAAGCATGGAATCTAGACCGTGAACAATGTTGAGACATTTATTGACGCTTTTACCTTTATCTTCAAAGCTTTGTCGTTCCATATAGCCACTGGTACGCTCAATTTCTTCCAACAATCCATCCAGTAACATACGTACCATTTCATGGGGATTTGCCGAGGCGACTCTGGCATCTAACGTGGTTTGCTTATAAGCATTAAAAGGATCATATTCGTTCAACATTGTTCATTTATTCCTAATTAAAATAGGCCACTAGCAGTGTTTAGCTTGTTAATGGTGTTTTCCATTGCGGTAAATTGGGCGAGTAAAATTTGGTAGCGTTGACTCATTTGGTTATCGTGGCGAGTCATGTTGTCTTCGATTTGCTCTACTTGAGAGTCGAGGTTTTTCTGTTTTAAATCGATGTAACCGTTGTTCTTGGTAAACGGATCAATAATCGAATTAATGTTATCGATGTAGCCACCATCGGCAGTAAACATTTCTTTGATAGAAGCTGAGTCACTGTTAATAGCTTGAGATAGTTTGTCATCATCAACAGATAACTTGCCATCACGGCCCATTTCAATACCAATATCTGATAGACGCATGCCATTAGGTGCTTCATTGAAGATGGCATTACGGACACTGTTTTGCAGCATACGCAGACTAGAATCACCTTTTAGAATCCCTATCTGGTCTTCACCAACAGATGAGTTCTCATCGTCATCATCTTCATCATCGTCATCATCAGTTTCTTTATCATCATTGATATCGTCTAAAACCGAACTGCCCATTGAACGAGTCAGTTGATTTAGTTGGGTCATTAATTCGTTGAAAGAATCGACGAAGTCATTAACGGCTTTTTCAGTGCCTTCAATATCGTTAGCAATAGTAATAGTGGCGCTTTCGCCTACAGCGTGGGCTTTTTTAAGCTCAATATTGACACCATCAATTACGTTATCTAGGTAGTTTGTACTGCTGGTGATATCGATACCGTTGAGGGTAAACTCTGCGTCTTGTGCCTTTATTCTTTCTTGAGTCCCCCAGTCAACACCATTCATTTCCATCGTAATGGTGCTATCAGCGCCAGTTTCTTCAGAGGTCAGCATTAACTCAACTTGACCACCAGTTCGCACTAATGAGGCTTGAACCCCCGGATTATCTGGATGGTTGTTAATGGCGTCACGTAGATCGGCAACGGTGCGAGTACCTGTCGAGTTAAGTTCAGCCATATCAATTTCAATGGTATTACCACCGACATCAATGCTGACTACACCTGTTGTTGGTAGAATTTCGTCTTCGCTTGCAAACGACTTGGTGATTTGGTGAGCTTGAGCAAGTTGCTTCACATATAAATCGTACACACCTGCTGGTGCGTCACTGTCTACTGTGATGGTGGCACTGTCATCGCTAATTTCTGAACTTTTGCCTTCAAAAGCATCATCACCCAAATTGTCCAAGTTACTGGTCATTTGATTTAGGGTACGTTCTAAAATTTTATAAGCATCAATTTGTGCTTTGCTGTTGTCTAAGTTGTTTTTAAATAAAACATCTTTACTCATTCGCTCTGCAGCAACTAATTGCTCGGCAAATGAGGCGGCACTCATACCTGAAATCATGGCAACTCCTATTGTCTAACGGACTTAAATGGCAATCTTTATGCCAATGGTTAAGTTATTGTTTAATAGCTATTTGTTGTTTTTTCGATTGTTATGTCGGTTAGACAACTTCCGTTTTGTGCAACACAATGGAAGCTGAGCTTCCGTTTGATTCACCGAGTGTCGAAAAAGAATTTATAACAATGAATAAAGGCGACAGGGATAACTGACGGCTAAAGTTTTATTAGCTTTTTTACTAATAAAATTAGCGTGTTGAGGGGATTTATTCTTATAGGTTTTAAAGGCATTACATAGGTTGAGCTAAAATAAAAAGGGCCATAGGGCCCTTTTTGTAGACTAAATACGTGTTATTAACGTAATAGACCCATTACTAGACCAGTGTTTTGGTTAGCGTTAGAAAGTACAGTAGTACCCGCTTGAACTAATAATTGGTTTTTAGTCATGTTAGCTGATTCAACTGCGAAATCTGCATCCATGATACGGCCAGCAGCAGCTTTAGTGTTTTCAGTCACGTTAGTTAGGTTAGACGCTGTGTGACCTAAACGGTTGATGTTAGCACCAAGCGTTGAACGCTCTGCACCAACTGAATTAATAAATGCATCAACGTTGTCAATTGCAGCGTTAGCACCTGTTGTTAAGTCATCAGCAAGACCAGTTAATGCAGATGCACCTAGGGTTACGTTTAATACTTCGTTAGAACCTGCACCGATTTGGAAATCGATATCGTCTAAAGCAGTGAATAGGTTGTTACCTGAGTACTCAGTATCACCGATAATACGGTCAACTTCAGCACTTAATTCTGCGAATTCGTCATTTAGAGCTGTTAAATCTTCAGCTGAGTTCACGCCGTTAGCTGCTTGAGTAGCGAGTTCTTTTTGACGCATAGCAATAGTCGTTAACTCTTCTAATGCACCATCAGCAGTTTGTAGCATAGAGGTTGCATCGTTAACGTTACGGCTAGCTTGCTCCATGCCAGTAACGTTCGCGTTTAAGCGAGTAGCAATTTGTAGACCAGCTGCATCGTCAGCAGAACTGTTGATGCGAAGACCTGTTGATAAACGCTCCATAGCGTTAGTCATTAGATCGTTGCTTTTTGTTACTGAGTTTTGAGCGATGTTCGAAGCAGTATTAGTATGAACAGATAACATAATGTCTTCCTATAGGATTAAAGTTATTGGTGTTACCACTAATTAAAACGACACTGGAAAACGAAACTGAATCCGCGGACTAAAATAATTAGCAAATTTTTATGAAATTCGATGTTTGAATCAGTTCTAGGTGATGGGATATAGAGGGTAAAGCCTACTTTGATAGGCTTTATATGCAGATGAAGGCGTTAATTGAAATTTGCCTAATAAAAGTGACTGAGACTTAAAATTAGTGCTATTGCTTAGTTTTTAATAAAGATGAAACATGATCGCGACTGACGTTAGCTTGCGCCATTAACGAGGTGACTTGGGATGAAAATGGATTTGGCTGCATTAACTCTTTTAATTTAGCCATATTTGTATCCAAGTTGCCATGAAGCTGTTGTTGATGATTAGCTCGCTTGAGCTGTTGTTGCACTTTCTGTTTACTGTTGCGAAGTTCAACAAGTTGCTGATTAACTTTTTGCTGGCTTTTTACCACTTTCACTTGGGTTTGCTTAACATCTTCGGCTTTGTCAAAACGCCATTCTTTGGGATCTTGCCATGACAGAATTTCGACCACTTTGACCGTACGAGCTTCACCTGCAGGCAAACGTTGACCTTGACCGGACATTAATAACCCAGATTGGATTTGTAACCATTGTGCATGATCTGTACTCAGCATGGCGGCATTTCGGGCAGGGGCTTGCACGCTAATGCCAATATCTTTAAACGCATTGGTGAGCTGTTTAGCTAAAAATTGATTATTTTGATGCGCAGGTAAAAAAGCGCGAGCATTATTGTCACCGTATTGGATGGTGATTCGCTCATCACGGGATTTAACTCCCACTAGATCAACTGACTTTAATTGAAAAAAGTGCTTAGCAGCAGGGCGGTTAGCATTTATCAGATTGAGCTGGTGATCCACTAATGGCTGTTGCTGATAACTAATGTCGAGTGCAACAAGCTGCTGCTGAATTTGTTTTGCTGTATCAGTTTGTTGCTCAGATAACCCAGATTGTGGACTGGCATTATTCAAGGGAACCTGCAGTTGCTTTAACAGCTGTGAAACACGTAATAACCCTTGTTCAGCCACTTGATTGGCTGATATCGCATGTTGACCTTGGGTTACCTTAGCCCATTTTTGGTAACTGGCAAGTCTATGAGTTGGAATCGATGGCACGGCTTTCGCCGTCGCTGGCTGAGTGTCGTGCACTGCAGTAGGTGCAGGCGCAACCGTTTGGTTGCGCTGCAATACATTTAAACTTTCCGAAATACCTTTAAGCATGGATTTTACTGGCTACTAACTTACATGTGATTGAACAATGATAGCTGACTCACTTGCACAAAAGATTGTTGTGTCACCTGTAATGTGGTCAACTTCAAATTAAATTCCGCTGTGGCTTGTGCGTAATCTAATCCTTCGGTTTCACCGATAACCTCTTCACTAAATAAAATACGTTCAGTGTGGGTGGTTTGCATTAAGCTTAAGGCGTTTTGCTTACCACCGATATCAGTGATAGCACCACTAATCGATGCCAATGAATTATCTAACGATTGCAGCATATCTTCAGCTGCTTGGGTAAAGGTAGCATCACCAGGTGCAAGATTGGGATCGTTCAATACATCAATAAATTGCTTAGTTTGGTTTAAAATATCAGTGCCGCCGCCAGAGAATAAAAACTCCTGTGCTGTCACGTTACCTGTCATCCAAGCAGAACCTGAAATTTGTACTTCACGATGGCCATCATCACCTTGATAGAAGTAGTTACCATCAGCATCAATACCAATTGGAGCCGTACCCGTTTCATTACCTGAGAATAAGTAATTTCCGCCATCATCTTTAGCATTAACCACATCGACAAATGACTCTAATAGCTCACTAAGCTCCGCCGCATATGCTGCTCTGTCTTCAGGAGATAGCGCACCATTATTAGCACCAATAGTGATCTCACGCATTCTCGCTTGCAGATTGGTCATGCTAGAGAGATATGTCTCTGAGCGGTCTAAACTGGTGCTTAACGACTCGGTATTTTTTAGATACTGCGAAGTCGCCGCTAAATCTCGTTGAGTGGTAATCACTTTAGCCATACCAATGGGATCGTCAGACGGGCGTAAAATGGACTTACCGGTTGCCATTTGCTGATTAACCTTAGCAACATCGCTGGTTAAGTGCTGCATGCTTTGTAGGTTTTGGCTGTACATATTCATCATGCTAACGCGCATAGCAGAACTCCTCTATTTGATAGACAGTAAAAGCGTTTGGAATAATTGGTCAGCAGTTGAGATGACCTTGGCGTTGGCTTGATATGATTGTTGATAAATAATCAAGTTAACGCCTTCTTCATCCATGCTGACACCACTGGTGCTTGCCCATTGAGACTGGGCTTCCATTTGCAGTTTTAATGCGGTGTCCTGCGACATTTGTGCTTGACGAGATGCTGAGCCTAATTCACCGACTTTACTGGCAAATACATCCCCCATGGTGGTCGTCACGCCCATAGAGTCAAAGGTAAACTCGGTATTTGCGAGTTCGACTAAGTCTTTTAAGTTGTCGTTATCACCTGGGGTGCCATCTTTACCAAACGCTAGCATTTCAGCAGTAAAACCATCGCTGATTTTAATCGTACCCGCTGGATTTGTTGGGTCGTAGGTAAATAAATCAATCGTTGGTGAGTCACCGTTTAAATCGGTACCGTTACGTAATACAGCATTAAATTCATCGGCAACGGTTTGAGCTAATTCATTAATGAATTCCATTGATTCAGCTAAGCTAGTATCGCGATAATCCAACAAGGCACCTAAGCTGCCGCCAGTTGTTTCGTCTACAGGAAAACTTGAGTTACCGAACTGAATACTCACTTGTGAAATTTGTGGGTTATTCGGATCTGGCTGAGTAGAAAGTGTTGACGATTTGGTGCCAGAAACTAATGGCTGCCCTTGAGCAAGAGAGATATTTTTCATCCCTTGAGAGTCTTCAACGACGCGTATATCAACAATGACGGCTAATTCATCAATCGCAGCATCGCGAGCGTCAAGTAACGCCATTGGCGGGTTATCACCACCAGACTGAATTTCAGCATTAAAGCTGGCAATGGTTTCTAGTAGCGCATTAATTTCTTTGGTTGAGGCGCCAATTTGACCCTCGACTTGTTTAAGTTGTGATTCGATTCCGTCACTGATGGAATTAAAGCGTTGGGTCAATGCACGGGATTCATTGAGGACACTCTGACGGTGAGCAATTTCATTGGGTTGCTCCATGGCTGAGTTAAGTGATGCAAACAATAAATCTAACCCGGCTGCAATGCTGTTGCCTTCAGATCCAAAGATTTGCTCAGCTTGGGTATAGTAACTTGCTTGAACACTAGTAAACCCCACATCACTGGTGGTTTTCCACATTTGTGCGACTTCGTATTGATCTGAAATACGGCGTACGCCGTCAACCATGACGCCCATGCCACCGCCATAGGTATTACTGCCCACTGAGCTCATTAATACTGACTGGCGTGAGTAACCTGGCACCATCGCATTGGCAATGTTATTTGATGTCGCATTAAGTGCTGCCATGCTGGCATTAATGCCTGACATCCCAATATTGAGCATGCTCATATCTAATCCTCATGTCACAACAACGAATATATAACCGCTAAGGGGCATGCTTCGCTGTTGTTAATTGTTCGGTTTGGCCATTAGTGGAATATTTAGCGCTGGCTGCATGGCTGTAGTATTAACAGTAACAACTGAATTAGGTTCAGCTATAACAGGCGTTTGGGCGGTATTATTCACGACTTGAGTGACTTGTTCGGTTTGGTTATTAGAAGCGACACTATCAGGGGCAGACTTAAGCGCTGCTGACAATTGTTTTGTCATGACACTCGCAAGACCCGTGCTTTGTAGCTGGCTTAAACGGCCTGCAAGTTCAGCATCGTGCCAATCACGATACATGCCATCATTTTGAGACGATAATGGACTGTCTTTATCTGCCATCACATCGGAAGCTGAGCGCATTTGTTTCAGCACAGTTTGTAAGAACTGGGCTTCAAATTGTTGGCTCACAAGTTCTAATGCGCCATGCTCACCATTTGCTTCGATTAAGTCTTTGGCATTGAGGTTATTTAAATAACCGTGGTTATTGTCTAATTTCATTAAATCACCACTAGTTCAGCTTCAAGCGCGCCAGCTTCATCAAGCGCCTGCAAAATTGCCATTAAGTCCATTGGTGAGGCACCTAGACTATTCACTGCACGAACAACATCATTTAAGGCAATACCTTCTGGCCAAACGAACATATGGCCATCACCTGTATCTATGTCGATTTCACTGTCACTACCCACAACGGTTTGCCCCTGACCTTGGCCCATAAATGGCGCATTGGGTTGGCTAACAAATTCTTGCTCGACAATGGAAACGACTAAGTTGCCATGGCTTACTGCCGCTTTACGAACAACCACATTACCGCCCATGACGACCGTGCCTGTACGACTATTAAAGACCACTCGAGGGGATTTTCGGCCTTGCTCAATTTGTAATTCTTCTAGAATCGACATAAAGGTGACGCGTTCACGATTTGACTGCGGAGCGCGCACCAATACTTTTGCACTGCTATCTGCTTCAGCGACATCTGGGCCAAATAAATCATTCACAGCACGTTCAATATTACGTGCGGTTTTAAAACTTGGGTCGCGCAGGTTTAATACGATATGTTCAGTTTCATTAAAGTTACTGTGGATTTCTGCTTCCAATAAACCGCCGTTAGGGATCCTGCCAACGGTTGGCACATTTATCGTTAATGAAGTGCCATTTCGTCCTTGTGCTGACACGCCGCCAACGACCAAATTACCTTGCGCAACAGCGTAAACTTCACCATCAACTGCACGAAGCGGGGTCATTAACAGCGTTCCGCCACGGAGACTTTTCGCATCACCTAAAGATGACACTGTGACGTCAATGGTTTGTCCAGGGCTTGCAAGTGGAGGAATGTTGGCGTGAACGGCAACAGCGGCAACGTTTTTAAGCTTAGGGTCGGTTCTATCATCGATTTGTACGCCAAATTGCTTCAACATGTTGACGATAGACTGGCTAGTAAAGCGGACTTGAGTTCGATCACCTGTGCCATCTAAGCCCACAACTAAACCGTAACCAACAAGTTGGTTATCACGAATACCTTGCACATCCACAATATCCATTAAGTAACGGTTCTGAACAGCTTGTTCATTTTGCGGCGCGGCGGTGGCTTGCAATGACATGATGGTCATTAGGACACTCGCGAAAAATGCGATGGCTTGTTTCATTTAACGCTCCATGTCAGTGCTAATTGGGGGGCACTAACAAAATTAACTATAAAGACTTTGGTTGGTAGTCGTAGATTTATCACAATGGGAACCATGGGCTATTAAAGTAACGTGAAGCCCAACCCATTTGGTTGCTATCTGAAATTGCACCTTGGCCACCGTAAATAATCCGTGCATCCGCAATACGTTGGGATGAAATGGTATTATCAGTGCCAATATCGTCGGTGCGAATAAGACCTAACAAACGCAGGTATTCATCACCTTGGTTTAATCTAAGCCACTTTTCGCCACGGATTAGTAACGCGCCATTAGGTAAGACTTTAGCTACAGTGACAGTAATCGAGCCCGTTAATTGGTTTTGCTGAGTACTCGAACCTGTGCCGTTAAATGAACGGCCAGTGTCAGCGCCGCCGCTTCCGGCAAAACTGCTATTGCCACTTGAACCTTGAGCGCCTATAGACATCGAGCTGTCTTTGCTGGTTTTAGTATCTGCTTTTTTGCTTGAATAGGTTTTTTCGTCCAATGACACCGTTAAGATATCGCCTTCACGAAAGGCACGTTTATCCTTGAATAAGGTCAGCATATATCCCTGACGATATAAGCTCCCATTACTGGCTTCAGGCAAGCTGTAGTCAATTTCAGGTGGCGCCCACTCTGGTTTTCCTGGTGCCGTTTCAGGTTCAGGAAGATGTGATGCACAACCAGTCAGTAGTAGTGCTATCGCAATCCAACTATGTCTTATTAAACTCTTTGCTTTGCGCATAATAACCGTCAGTTTCAGTCTAAAAATCAGAGCTAGTCTTATCGATTAACGTTAGTGTTATCCATTAACACTAACGTTATAGATTTAACCCAAAATTACAGTGCTTGGTTCAAGAACTTCAGCATGTCATCAGATGAAGACACCACTTTGGCATTCATTTCATAGGCACGTTGGGTCGAGATCATTTCAACCATCTCTTCAACCACGTTTACGTTCGCACCTTCAAGAGAGCCTTGACGAATTTGGCCAATAGCTTGATCGCCAGCAACACCTTCAATCGCGGCTCCAGAAGCACCAGTTTCACGGTATAAATTGTCTCCGCGTGCTTCAAGACCTGCTGGGTTAGTGAAATTAACTAAGGTGATTTGGCCTAGTTCTTGTGCTTCAGCTTGGCCTGCCATTTGAGCTGACACTTGACCGTCAGAGGCGATAGTGACAGTTAATGCATCTTCAGGTATTTCAATATTCGGTACTAAAGGCAAACCTTGTGATGTCACCATTAACCCATCGCTACTACGGAAAAATTGGCCATCACGGGTGTAACCTAAGTCACCATTAGCTTCTTCGATTTGGAAAAAACCTTGGCCTTGAATGGCCATATCTAACTGCTGACCGGTAGTAAGAATATCGCCAGTAGTAAAGACTTTTTGAGTACCAGCAACACGAGTACCTGTACCTAATTGAAGGCCTGATGGTAATTCATTTTGCTCGTCTACTTGACCACCAGGTTGACGCTGTACTTGATAAAACAAGTCGTTAAATGCCACACGGTCACGTTTAAAACCTGTAGTGTTTACGTTTGCCAAGTTGTTGGCAATGGTGGTCATTTTAGTATCTTGAGCACTTAAACCTGTTTTACTTACCCATAATGCAGACTGCATGATGTTATTCCTTTAAATTCTTTTTATGTCATTCGTGTAGAAGCAGCGATCGCTGAAACGATTATTTACGCATCTCGTAGTAATCGATTACCTGCTTCAGACAGCTTTTCTGCGCTTTGCATGAGTTTAACTTGCACTTCAAATTGGCGACTTAAATCCATTGATGCTATCAGTTCGCTAACCGCTTGGACGTTACTGGATTCGAGAAACCCACTACGCACATGGACTTCTTCGTCTGCTTCTAAAGGCAAACCATTGTTGCTATAAAACAAGCCATCTTGACCTTTGGTCATCTGCTGCAGTTCAGGATTGACCAATTTCAATTGACCAATTTCTTCAGTGATATTGCCTGCGTCTGCCACGATACTGATACGGCCATCATCGCCGACAAACAGCTCACGGTATTCAGGTACAACAATTGGCCCTTCGATACCTGCCACTGGACGGCCATCAATGGTTAATTGGCCTTGGGCATCAGGCACTACAACGCCCGAGCGGGTATATGCTTCACCGTCAGCAGTCATTACGCTGAACAAACCTGCATCACTGATCGCCAAATCTAACGTGCGACCCGTTGGGTTTAAAGTGCCAGCTTGCTGACTAAAACCACTGGTTTCAGTTTGCGCTAATACGCGAGTGTGCAAGCTATTTCCTGTTGGTGTAATGACTTTGGCATTAACACGTTCCAGGTCGGCCTTAAACCCAGTGGTATCAGCATTGGCTAAATTATTGGCTCTTATCGCTTGCGCTTCCATGACTCTGGCTGCACCAGTGGCTGCGGTGTATAGCATCTTATCCATGGGTTACCCTTAAATGACGTTCAGTAATGCTTGTTGCATTGTAGAGTTAGCATCTAGCACTTTTGCGTTTGACTGATAGTTACGCTGTGCTGTCATTAAGTTAACCATCTCAGCGGTGTTATCGACGTTTGAGCTTTCAAGGTAACCGGCATTAACTGAGCCTAAAGTACCTGTTGTAGGGGTACCAATCATTGGCTGACCTGCTGAGTTAGTTGCAACCCAAGCATTTTGACCTACAGGGCTTAAACCATTTGGGTTGTTAAAGTCAGCTAGTACGACTTGGCCCTGCAGCTGTTCTTCACCATTGGTGTAAGTGCCGTATAAGTTGCCGCCATCATCTAAACGAATGCCGTTCAGTTCACCTGAGGTGTAACCGTTTTGGCTTAAGCTTGAATTGTTGTAGTCAGAAGCATATTGAGTACTTTTATCAAAGCTTAATGCTAGAGTCATTGCTGCCGCGCCACCTGTAATATGCGCTGGAATATCCAAATCAAAGTCAGCGCCAGCAGTCAGCAAACCGTTTTCGTCAAACGACAATTGGTGACCACCTGCAGGTGTAATATCTTCATCGCCCATCACATAATGTACCGACCATTCATTGTCAGCTGTTTTAACAAAATATTGAGTCAGTGCGTGCTCGTTACCTTGTGAATCGTAAGTGGTGACAGTACTTGAAGAGTGGTAAGTCGATGCGTCATCTTTATCAAAAGGGGTCGCTGCTTGATCAATTTCTTCAACACGAGAGTCTAGGTTTGACACTAAACCAATGGTGCTGGTTGCTGAAGCAGGAAGCGACCCAGCTTGTACTTGTAGGTCGGTTACGTTGCCATTTTGCAGTTGTCCACCAGGGCCTACACTGTAACCTTGTAAACGGTTTCCAGCAGGATCAGTGACATAACCATTAGCGTCTTGGTTAAACATACCCGCACGTGAGTACATAGTGCTGCCATCTTGGCCGCTCAGTACAAAGAAACCATCCCCTTGAATGCCCATATCAAGTTGACGACCGGTATAAGCTAAACTGCCAGCCATTGAGAAGTTTTGACTGGTCGACATGGTGTTAACACCACCTGGCTGGCCGCCATTATAAACTGCAGCAAATTCACTACGACCACTACGGAAACCAACAGTTGAACCGTTAGCAATGTTATTACTGATAGTATTTAGGTCTTGAGTTGTAGCCTGTAAACCACTTAAAGCAATATTGAACGACATGGGGTAATCCTTTTAATTCGAGTTATGAAACTTCGGAAATTTCGAGGACAGAAACCGTCCCGAGTCCGTTAGCTAGTTCGGCCATCATTACGCCTGATGCGCTGACAAAGTGAACTTTTTCAATGGTTGCGGCAATGAAGGTATCGGCTGTTTCTGTGACGTCATCTGCTGTCATATTCGCTTCGATACTGTATTCGCCAGGAGGTAAATCGAGTGCTTCTGGATCAATGGTAAAGGCCACATCACCAGGCTCTTGTGAGCCAAGCTCTAAGGTGTGAACCACATCGCCATGCTCATTTAAGATATCGATAGAGAGTTCTTCAACCGCATTGCCTAAGTAGACTTTACCGTCTACTGGTTCGATATCTAGCTCAAGTTCAGAGGCTGGTACCATTGCGGTTTTACCCACAAGTTGCGCTGATTGAACGATGGCTAAATTTTCCATCATCACCATGCTTGTCGCTTGGTTTGCACGCATATGCTCAAGACTTTCTACTTGTGAGAACTGAGCTAGCTGACTGACATAGTCTGCAGGATCCATCGGATTTGTAGGGTCCTGATTTTGAATTTGTGCAATCATTAATGTCATGAATTCATTGCGGATAGATGATGCATCGTTACCCGGTGAATTCATGACGTCAGTGGCAGTAGTGGCTGGATCGCTACTCGTAGTACTTGGCGTGACATTCATTATTTATTTCCTAGCTGTAATAGCCCTTGCTGCATTGAGCGAGCACGGTTCATCACTTCAACATTGGTTTCAAATGAGCGACTTGCGGCCATCATGTCAGCCATTTCTTCAACGGTATTGACGTTAGAGTAGGCCACATAACCTTGTTCATCTGAAAAGGGATGGTCTGGTTCATAACGCATATCGAGAGGGGCATCCGTTTCCACAATGGCAGCGACTTCCACATGCGCACCAGCGGCTTTTCCATCTTGCGTTTGATTATAAATTGTCGAAAACACAGGCTTTAATGCACGGAAAGCATCATCAGGGTTTTCTGCTGCTGCACCGGCATTGGCAAGGTTACTTGCAACGGTATTTAAGCGAATTGTCTGTGCATGCATACCTGCGCCAGCAATGTTATAAATTTCACCAAATGACATATCAGTTCCTATTGTCCTTTAAGTATTGCGCTGAGATTTATTGCCCTTCGATGGCTGAGCGTAAGCCGGAAATCTTCATGTTTAAAAATGTCAGACTGGTTTGATAGTCCATGGCATTTTGCGAGTATCTGGCTTGTTCTTTTCCAAGTTCTACAGTGTTCTCATCTGCAGAGGTTTGGTAAGGGACTCGATACGCTGTTTGATAGTCACGGCCCACTTCCATTCCTGCATTAATTTGAGTCATTACCGCTTTGAAATCTAAATCTTGAGCTTTATAACCAGGAGTTTCAGCATTGGCTAAATTACCTGCTAGCATCTTGCTACGCTCGACCCGAAAATCTAACGTTTGTGCGTGAATGCCTAAGGCTGTGTCGAGGTTGATAGCCATTAAAACTCCTAGTATGGTATGAACAATTTCAATATATGTCCCGTATATCCAATTAGTGTGCCAAAAGTTTAAAGTGAGTTTTATCAATGGTTTATGGCTATTTAAAAGATAAGATCGGAACTGCCGTTTCCTATGCGGTCGTCATGTGTTCCTGTTTGTTTCCGCTGACAAGCAGTGCTAAAGATCACATTGCAGCGACGCAACAACTTGAGCGTTCTTTGGTGAAGGTCTTAGAGGCTGAACTGCAGCATTGGCAGCGCCAAGCAGGACTTGAAAGCATTAAAAAAACGATTCAAGTGAACTTGCCTTCGGGCGCTGCAAATTTACAACAATGTCCCAATGAGGTTTATATTGCGACAGGGTCAAGGTTGCCTTTTGGCAATGTGCAGCGCCGTGCAACCTGTGATGCTTTAGGTTGGAGTTTATTCATCAGGGCAAGAGTGGACGTGACGGCTAATGTGCCAGTAGCGAATAGACCATTGGCGCGAGGTGAGCAGATCTCTGCTACTGATATTGAATTACAGTGGCTTAAGTTATCAGCTTCAGATAGAGATTTAATCACTAAAAAGTCGCAGCTCATCGGCAACCAAGTCAGCCATAAAGTCAGAAGGTTTCGAGCAATTAAAGCCAGCCAAGTCACTAATCCACAATGGATTAATATTGGTGACCGGGTGGTGATTGAAGCAAGAATGAATGGTTTCTACGCTAACATGCCAGGTGAGGCATTAGAGTCAGGTGGCAAAGGCTCAACTATCCGAGTGAGGAACTTAAGTTCGGGTAAAATTATCCATGTGTACCCAACTGAAAAGGGTAGAGTAACCACTTTGTTTTAGTACTATTTCTAGTGAACTATCATCGTTTTTGTTTTTCTCGCATTGATAGTGAAATATCAGTGCGTTTTCTGATGTTTTTATTTTAGTTTCTGGTTTATTGCGCCGCTTATATATAGATATCGACGACATACATGGTGAACCATTATGGATATCAACAAAATATCGAGTCCAGTGACTGCGGATATGGGGACAACGAAGAGCAAGGCTAATACTTCAGGACAAACTGAAGTCGCCGAGCTTAAACCCCGTAAAATGCCTGCGCAAAGTACCGTTAGTGATGATTGGAAACTCATAGAAAAAACACAACCTGAGCTAGCGAATTTCAGTGATTTTGATGCTGATAAAGTCGCTGAGTTACGCCAAGCTTTGCAAACTGGCACCTTCAGCTTAGATGTGAAAAAAATTGCAGAGGCGATGAAGCAAAATCATGGTTAATAGTGAAAACCCTGCTGCAAAAAAGAAAATAAAACCAGAGCAAGTATCTAAGCGAGAGCAAGTGCAGGGGTTACTGCGCGGCGTACGTTTGGATATCGACGGTTATAAACAACTTCATGCATTATTAGTTCGTCAACGCGAGTTAATGCAACGCCGTGATAATGCAGGCTTAGCAGCTCATAATGAAGAGCAAACTAAGTTATGTGAATTGCTAATGGAACGAGCCAAAAAACGCTCTATTACCTTGGTCGCGTTAGGCTTTACTGGTAACAGTAAAGGCATGGAAGATTTAATAGCAAGACTCCCAGAATCCAGTCAGAAACAAGTACTTTTATTGTGGCGCAACTTGGTGAAATTAGTACGAGAAAGCCAACTGTTTAATGAAGAAAATGGCAAGCTGTTAGTCAGCCAACAAGAAGTGATTAATTCTTTATTGAACAAGCAACCAGAAAGTCAAAATGACTATGGGCATGCTAGGTAAAACCTAATCTCTCTTTGTTGCCTAAAAAACCGCAGTTGATATTACACTCCTCAAAAATCAAAGTCGTGGCGCTTCGCCCACACCCGACGAAAGGGAAACAACAGCATTTCCCTTCTCGCTGATTTATATAAAGAATCTTGCCGCCCCAACGAAATTACTCTTTCAAAGCGAGTAAGCTTCATGCTTATTCGAAAATAGCTAACGCTTTAGAATGGCCATCCATGGCCAACTAAAGCTAGCCTGACGTCCTGTCAGGCTCACGCTATTTTCTTCAACGCATTTCAGCAATTTCAATGGGGACTTCTTGTGTCCGCAGGTTCGTTTGTAATTTTTGAATTTAAAGCCATAAGAGTTGTTGATGAGATTAACTCTCTTCTCTTTGGCAATTATTTGAATGTTCAATTTGAATTGTGGCAAGCAAGAAAATTGCGTGAGTCTGGCCATGGCCTTTCTCGCACATCCATGTGCTTCAAGGCATTTAGTGCATCCTGCACTTAAGATTCCAGCTAGCTTTCGAGGGGAAGGGACGCCCCATCGTAAGCGTTAGTGATTTTTGCAGCTTATCGAAGCAGGCTACATTTGAAGTTAAACGCTATATAGGTACTCCGTTGGAAATTTTGCTGTTTAAATTTCGCCGGAGCTGCGGGGTGTTCTAAGA
>NZ_JAJGZS010000030.1:0-59371 GCF_020806285.1 Shewanella sp. 10N.7 | reverse complement strand
GTGATCCAAGAGGGTATTGCTGTTGATACCCTTTTGGTCTGGTGTGGGCGAAGCGCCGCGACCTTGATTTTGCTTTCAGCTATAGTTAACAAAACAAAACGCCCCATCGGGAGCGTTAGTAATTTTTGAAGATGAACGAAGCAGAATCAAAACGAGGCCAAAAGATAAACAATACTCCGTTGGAAATTTTGCTTTTTAAATTTCGCCGGAGCGCTGAGGGATTATCAAGGGGGACAAGCGCTTTCCCCCTTAATTTTGGTGTGGGCGAAGCGCCACGATCTTGATGTAGATGTAGATGTAGATGTAGATGTAGAAGTAGAAGTGGATTTAGAAGTAGATTTATAAAATAAAAAATCACTTCGGCATTTCTGCCGAAACCCAATTACCAGTATGACTGCTCATTCAGTGCATCCACACAAAAACTATCCCCTTCAATCGGCTCAATCTCGCTGCCAACTAATGACTGTGCTAACCATCCTTCAGGGTAAGTCAGGATAAGAGGCGCTTTGATGCAGTCTTCGCTGATAGGGTTAAAGCCAACCTTAACGTAGTAGTTAGGGTCACCGTAAGTAAACACTAACTCAACCCCATTGTCTTTCAGCTGTTTTAAGCCAAAGCTAATTAGCTTTTGGCCAATCCCTTTTGCTTGAAAAGCAGTGCTCACCGCGACAGGAGATAAAATAAATGCATTGGCTTTATTCGCTAATGTTAAACGGCTAAAGAAGATAGCCCCTACAATCTTGCTTTCTATGGTTGCAACAAAACCCAACAAGTCTGTCGCTGGTGTTGTCACAATCAATTCAGAAACTAAGTGACCAATCACCTTGCCTTCAGCCTCGCCCTCAGCATCCCCAAACGATTGAGTAAATAACTCAATAACATCGTCTGTTGTGTTAGTAGTGAAAGTCGATAACTTTATAGTGTCATCTGTCATATTTTGCAATTAAGCCTCTGAAAAGGAATTTATTGATGTCATATAACATTATTATCGACGGTTATTTCACTACAAGCCAGTTTGCTAAAATCAAATTGCGACCCTAAAACAAAAAAGCCGAGCATGGGCTCGGCAAAGGGGTGATTCAAATGAAAAATGGGTTAATCACGGTTATCGGTATCTTCGTACTCAGTAATTTTGGCACCAAACTGATAGCCACCATTATTACGGTTGTATTCGCGAAATAAGCTTACAGAGAAATAGGTCGGTGCATCAGTATCAATCACACCTGAAACCACCTGTGCCAATGTTTCTACGTCATGCTCTGCAGAAAAATAGAAATGCTTGGTTTTCTGCAACGATAACTGCTTAGCTTGCTCTTTTGTGATAAGGATTTCACTAAACTGGGTCGCTACAATTCTCGTAAACTCAGTATGGTACGCATCCCCTTCTTCTAGCAACAGCATCGATGTTTCAGCCACCACCATTTCACTCATAGCTTGCTCTAATTGAGCTTGTTCAGATGCTTCATTGGCATTTGCCGTCGCTGAAACACCCAATGCGCTAAATGATAGCGACATAAGCACTGCGCCAATTTGTTTTTTATTCATGTAATACCTATATATCGTGGCGGTTTATTGAGGTGCGTAAGCCTCTCAATAAAGGAAAATCTCAATAACCGCAGTCTACCCTTTACTGATCTAAGCAATTAATCGCTTTTGAAGGACTCAACCCTCATATAGCTTGTTTAAGGTCTAAAGTTAACGGCTTAATGCCGTCGAACAAGCAGTTCAAATCACATCGACATTTTTCGGTAATATTTTAAATGGGTATTTATGCACGCTAAATAACTATTATGAATAGCTATGCTTAATAAATGTCTGAATTGTTAAAACCAGCTAAATCCAATCCAATTAACGGCTATAACAACGACCCACAAACATCGACTTGAGCTACTGCTTTATGGCAGGATGTCGCACTGTCACAATTTAATAACAATAGTAACCAAGGCTAAAAATAACTTATACCTAGCACGACCTATAATAAAAATAACATTAGGGATAGCTTTATGTCTGACTCTCAAATCAAGCAGCCGAGTTTGCTTGATGCACTCTTACCCGTCTTTGCATTAATCACTATGCTTGGCGCTGCGGTATACCTTTTTTCATCTGACAGCTCTTCAGGTGCTAACCAAATAGCGCTGATCCTTGCTGCGTGTATTGCCATCGTGATTGGTTATAAAAATGGTTACAGCTGGAACCAAATGGAGCGCGGAATAATCAACAGTATTGGTATCGCCACAGGCGCATTGCTGATTCTATTTACTGTGGGATCGCTCATTGGTACTTGGATTCTTTCAGGAACTGTACCGACAATGATTTATTACGGTATGCAAATCCTCAACCCCAAATATTTCTACGCTGCAAGTTGTATCTTGTGCGCGATAGTCGCTATCAGTATCGGCAGTTCATGGACGGTGGCCGGTACAATAGGTATTGCACTGGTGGGCATTGCCTCGGCAATGGGCTTAGATATTAATATCACCGCTGGCGCTATTATTAGTGGTGCTTATTTTGGCGATAAAATGTCGCCATTATCTGATACCACCAACCTTGCGCCCGCTGTTGCAGGTTCTAATATTTTTAGTCATATCAAGCATATGACTTGGACAACCGTGCCAAGCATCATTATTGCGCTCATTGTGTTTACGATTATCGGCTTGTCTGCGGATGTGTCGAGTTTTGACTCGCAACTAGGCACAACGTTAGCTCTGCTTGAGCAAACCTACGACCCCGGCCTGCATTTACTGTTACCCCTGTTAGTCGTGCTGTTTTTAGCAAACAAGAAAATGCCCGCTTTCCCTACCGTCATTTTAGGTACCATTGCAGGGGCAATTTGCGCAGCCCTTTTCCAATTCGACAACATCATAGCGTATGTTAATGAGCCCGATTTATTGCCATTTGTGGCGATCATTAAAGGCATTTGGATTGCAATGTTCGATGGTTACGTGGCAACCACGGGTGATGAGGTACTGGATAACTTACTCAGCCGTGGTGGCATGAGCAGCATGGTCACTACCGTTTGGTTAATTCTCTGTGCAATGGCGTTTGGTGGAGTAATGGAAGTAACAGGCTTACTTTCAAGGTTACTAGAAAGCATTCTTAGCTTAGTCACAGGTACTAGTAGCTTAATCATCACTACATTAGGGGTTTGTATCGGTGCTAACGTGATTACTGCCGACCAGTATATTGCCATTGTACTGCCTGGAAGAATGCTGAAACTTGAATATCAAAAACGTCAACTTGCTGCTGTGAACCTCAGCCGCGCCCTTGAAGACTCGGCCACTGTTACCAGCCCATTAATTCCTTGGAATACTTGTGGCGCATTTATGGCAAGCACCTTAGGTGTGGCGACTATCGCTTACTTGCCCTATGCGATATTTAACTTGGTCTGCCCATTTATCAGTGCATCGTACGCTTACTTTAATATTAAAATTGAGCCGCTAGAAGAAACCGAATTAACGATAACTAATCCAAGTGAAGGTTAACCGAATTTATCTTTTAACCAACCATAATGATAATAACCCCACTGCCCTATTCGCCTTGCTTTGGTAAAGGGCATCGCAGGCAGTGGCGCGTTATAAAGCGGTAAGTCAGGTAAAGATTCACCAGCAATACTTTGAGCTAGCCTAAAGGCAGCTTGAGCACTAAAAGATACTCCTGCGCCACAATAACCAAGGCTATAACCAACACCATTTTTACTGTACACATGGGGCATGTCATCCATTGATGCAGCAATCCAACCTGTCCAGTTATAGGCAATTTTTTTGCGGCTTAAATAAGGGAAACATTTATCCATAGCTAGCTTTAAGCGCTGACCATAAATAGGTTCAGCCGCATCTTTGCCCCATACCGCGCCTCTTCCGCCGAATAACAGTCGGTTATCAGGTAGCAGCCTAAAGTAATACTTTAATATTCTGGTATCCATGGTGACTTGGTTAGTATGCAAACCCGCTTGGGCTAGCTCATTATCGGTCAATGGCTCGGTGACAATAATATTACTTAAAATCGGTAAAAACTTGTCATCCACGCGCTGATTAAACTGTTTTGGTGAGTAGGCATTTCCCGCCATTATCACTTTGTTTGCCAACAGTTCACCATGCTCGGTAAGCAGTCGATGTTTACCGTTTTCTTCAATCCAATCGACAACACAAGACTGCTCATTAATGCTAATACCTTGCTTTTGAACCAATGATTTATAACCCAGTAACAATTTCAGCGGATTTACACCAAAGCCATCATTAAGCCTTAATGCACCATAAGCTTGGTGATGATTGAGATATTGATTTTTAAACTTATCAGCACTGATAAATTGCGCCGTAAAATCACTGTCTTGCGCCATGTTTTGCTGAATAAAATCAGCGGCGGCTTTAAGGCTGTTAAGCGCTTTGGGGTTATGCGCCACTTTAAGATAGCCATGTTCTTGGGGTTCACAGGCTATCTGGTGTTGATTTATCAGCCCTTCTACTCGGCTTACCGCTTGACTGAACTCCTGATAAATACCTTGTGCTGTAGCAAGATCCCACCGCTTTGCCATAGCTGAGTAGCCTAAGCGGCCTGAACCTTTAAGCACAAACCCCGCATTTCGTGCACTGGCACCAAACCCTACCTGATTAGCTTCAAGTACACGGCAATCAATATTAAATTCGGTTGCTAAGTAATACGCTGTTAGTAATCCAGTGTAGCCACCGCCGATAATCGCCACATCTGTTTGTTGACTACTCTTAAGTGAAGGTAGTAGCGCAGGCAAGCTTTCGGTCGATGCCCAATAACTATCTGCAAAAGGTTGTGATGCTGGCGTACTGTTGATTAAAGGATCGTAATAACTTGAGGGCATACAAGGTACTCATTTATCGGTGTGCTGAAATACATTAAAAGTGATGTTTTGAAGCGAACTTAGCGAAATTCAATCACCATTTCACAAGCGGTGCAGTGACAGTCATCACCACATATCACGCACAGGTAATCGCTGTTGTCATGTCGCTGATTCCAGCGACTCGGGTGCAACTTAATCAGTTCACCTCCAGCATGTGTAAAGTAGCCTACTGCCGAGTTATTGGGGCTTTGCTGCCACAAATGACTCACGCCAGCTTTAGCCCCTTGCTGCTTTACTGCTGCAATTGAAGCCTGCAATAGCCGAGAACCAATGCCTTTCCCTCGCTGACCTTCTGCCACTGTATTGCATTTGAAGTAACACATATCTTCAACGGAAACTGGCCACTTATCTGAGGTGCACCATTGATCAATGGGCCACTTTCCCGCCGCATAAGTTAATCGAAAACCGACGATAGTTGATTGACTGTCAATCTGTGAAGTTTCGTCACTTATCGCAATAAAATGCGCATTAATATTATTTTTTATGCCCATTTGATAAATTTTTTCAAGGGAGGCGAGATTTAAATAGCCTTCACCATGCACGAGATTACCAAGCTCTATAACCTGTTGAAAATATTCAGGAGTTAAGTTTCTTATCATTATTATATTGACTCCAATTGTCATCATTATATCGCCAAGACTACACAATAAATTCGGCAAAATAAACGTTGTTAATCTTTTGTGATAATTTGGCGATAACACAGTGAGATCCCTTTGCCAGAATCGTTAGCAATTAAACAAAAGGAGCTCTGTTATGAAATCATCAGTCTTAAAGGCGTCAGAAGTACAACCGTCAATTTCAGTATCAACATCATCTGCATCAATGAAAACTAAAGCGACTCTACTTTCACTTGGCCTAGTGGCTGCAGGTCTATTCAGTGTTTCAGCCACTGCTGCAGAATTAGAAATTAGCGTAGTTAACTTAACCCATGGTAATCACTTCACCCCAATATTAATTGCAGCTCATGATGCTGATAGCCACTTATTTGAAGTCGGCACCGAAGCAACACCAGCATTGCAAAAAATGGCCGAAGGTGGCGATGTTGGTGATTTAGACGCTGCTGTGATGGGCGCAGGTGGTTTTACCGCAGTTAACCCTGCGATGGGATTACTAGCACCAGGGGCTAATGTCAGCGAAGTGATGCTTGATTCCATGGAAATGACGCACCTTTCAATTGTTGCCATGGTGCTACCAACCAATGATGCCTTTATCGGTTTAGATGGTTGGGAAATCCCTACTGAAGCAGGTAGTTATACAGTTTACTTAAATGCCTATGACGCAGGCACTGAAGCCAATGATGAAATGGTTAATGGCGGCGGTATGGCAGGTGTTCCAGGTATTCCTGCAGCACCTGGTGGTGACGGAGGTATGAATGGTACTGGTGTTATGGATGGTTCTACTAATGCTAATGTTCACACTCATCCAGGTGTGCTTGGTGATACTGATGCAGCCGGTGGCGCAAGTGATTTAGATAGCCGCATTCATCGCTGGTTAAACCCTGTTGCGAAAGTAGTTGTTACTGTCAAATAAGGGGACTCGCGATGAGATATTTAACAAATAGTAAAACTAAACATACGCATAAATATAGCTTAACGGCAGTAGCATTAATTGCGGTGTTAGGACTAAGCGGTTGTTCTGATGATGACGATGAATCACCTACACCAGAACCTGTTACTCCGCCTGAACCGACTGTTGTAATGCAGACTTATACGGTTACCGTGACCAATTTAACGGCTAACCAACCTATGTCACCGATTGCCATTGCCTCGCACAGTAGTGATGTGATGTTGTGGCAAGCAGGTGAAGCTGCCAATGTTGCACTGGAAAAAATTGCTGAAGGCGGCGATGCTGCAGATGTTGCAGCAATTGAAGGCGTAACGTCTACGGTCAGTGGCGCAGGAATTTTAATGCCGGGTATGTCAGAAACTATCACTGTGACACTTGATGAAGCAGACATTGCCAATCTCACTGTCGCCACAATGTTAGTCAACACCAATGATGCGTTTACTGGCCTAAATAGTTATGACATTAGTATGTTGGCTGTTGATGAGTCAGTGTCGATGCGCGGTATGGTTTACGATGCAGGCACCGAAGCCAATTCAGAAGCACAAGGCACGATGCCTGGACCTGCTGATGGTGGCGAAGGATATAACTCAGAACGTGATGATGTAGATTTTGTTCATATTCATCCTGGTGTGATCACCATGTACGACGGATTGATGGACAGTGTATTAACGCCTTCACATCGTTTTGATAATCCGGCAATCTCCATTTCGATTAGTCGAACGGAATAGTAAAAACATCCATGATTAAGCTTAAACAAGTTTGTTAACAAATAAAAAACAAACAGGTTGAAATTTAATCTTCCCATCTCAGGTCTGGTTATTAGGGATCTGATTTGGGAAATTTTGGATGAACGATAACACTAAGCATAACGGCCACCAGATAAAGCAGCATATTTTATTGGTTGAAGACGAACAAGATTTAGCCAAGCTGATTATGTTGAATCTCACGGCATTAAACTACGAAGTGTTTCATGCCACGACCTTAAGCCAAGCCATGCAAATCATCGACACTAAATCACTCGATCTGATTTTAATGGATCGTATGCTCCCTGATGGTGATGGCATTATGCTTTGCCAGCAACTCAGAGAAGCTGGAAAATCATTGCCTGTGATGATGTTAACTGCCAAAGATTCAGAAGCCGATATTGTTTTAGGCTTAGAAGCTGGCGCAGACGATTATCTCGTCAAACCCTTTAGCGTATTAGAGCTTAGAGCAAGGGTTAAAGCCATGCTCAGACGCAGTAAAGTACAACAAGTACAAACTGAGCAATTGGAGTTTAACGGGGTCACCATTAACTCCACAACCCGCGAAGTAGTGTCTAACAATAGTACGTTAGAGCTCACAGCGAGAGAGTTCGATTTATTACTGTTTCTTGCCCAGCATCCCCTGCAAGTGTTTAGCAGAATGCAGTTATTAGAAGCAGTATGGGGTTATAACTATGACGGCTATGAGCACACTGTTAATAGCCATATAAATCGCTTGCGCACTAAGCTTTCTCGAAGCCCTGGCCACCCGGAATTAGTCAAAACAGTATGGGGAGTCGGTTACAAATTTTCACCACCCGAAGCTGGGGCACATTAGCGCTATTGAATTAAACGCACTTCAAATTAACTCAGTACTCTGACTTCATTCACCCTAGTCGAACCAAGGTAGGTCCCGCATCATGAATCGATTATTTAACCGGCTGTTCCTATCTGCGACTGTGGTGGTATTACTGTTATTTGTCGCACTGTGGCAGTGGTTGCAACTGAATCACGAATTTAGTCGTAATCAAATTCAGCAATCATTACATCTGCAACTTGCCGAACATATGGCGCATATCAACCCGTTACTTTCACAAGGTATTACCTCTGATGCCGCGCTAAAGGAAGCATTTCATGACTTTATGCTGTTAGGGCCAAGCTTTGAAATTTATACCCTTGATCCCGAAGGCCGTGTCATCGCTTATGATGCCAAAGAAGAAAAAATCAAAAAAGATCGCGTCAACCTAAGCCAAATTCAGCAGTTTATTGCAGGTGGTGACTTACCGATTTTAGGCACAGATCCACGCTCAACTGAAACCCAGAAAATATTCTCCGTCAGTCCACTAGTGACAGAAAACGGCCTTCATAGTGGATATTTATACGTAATCATTGGCGGCGAGGATTATGACAGTTGGCAGGCGTTAATTAATTCGGAAAACCAGCCTAAACTTTGGGGCGCAACAATCGGTTTTTGGGTGATTTTCGCATTGATTCTATTTGTGCTGTTATTAGGCTTTTTTACCCGCCCAATTCAAAAGTTAGCCAGCGATTTAACCCGTCTTAAAGACGCTCCCCTAGAAGAAAATCTTGCCTTACCCAATCGTTATAACGGCAGTTTAGAAATCAAAAAACTCAGCGAGCATATTAATCATTTACTGCAAGAGCTCAATAATCAGCATCAACAAGTCAAACGTCAGCAACAGGCCAAACATGATTTTTTACTGCATTTATCCCATGACTTAAAAACCCCATTAACATCATTGATTGGCTATATCGACACTTGGTTACTGTCTCCACCCGACGAACGTCAGCCAGAGTACATTGAATATGCTGCCAATTCTGGGCAAAACTTACAGCAATTATTATCGCAGTTACTTGAGCTTGCCGCCCTTGAAAATGGCCAAATCAGTGCTCAAATAGCTAAGATTAATCTGCGTGAAGTCTTACTCGATTTAAATCAAACTTTTGCCCCTAGAGCAAAAAAACTAGGGATTAGATTAGATTTTAATGTCACGGATCAACTGCAGGTTTATACCGATCCTCAGCTGATGAGGCGGATTTTAAATAATCTCGTCGACAACGCACTGCGATACACACCTAAAGGCGGCACGATAACGGTTTACAGTGAAACACATCATGATCAAACGTGGTTAGCGGTTGAGGATACTGGCGCAGGCATGCACAAGCATGAAGTAGAGGCTTTGAAACAGTTATCTATGCAGCAGCTTAACTTTGAGCCAAATCAAGCGCTGCCACAACTCGGAGTTGGCTTAGCCATTGTCAGGCAGTTATTAGGCTTATTGAAGTGCCGAATTGATATAAAAAGTACCCCAGGAAAGGGAAGTCACTTTATGATTGAGCTAGCAACGCATTAACTCTTTCGTTGCTACTGCAATATTTTAAGAAAAAACAAAGGTTAAAAAACAAGAAAGCCACCTTAAAATGGTGGCTTTATTTATTATCTATCGACAGCGTCGCTAAATAATCATTCTGAGAGTATTCCCGTTTATGAGCATCACTCTCAATGAATCAGGCTGTGACTAGCCATTTTCAATTGAAAGGTACAAAGCTTTAATTTTGTGGAAGAAAAGACTCACAAAACCAGCAGCTAAACAGCCCCACATTAGCAATACGGCAGCAACAGTTACGAATTGCCCCATGTAGTAACCAGCATTAGCAACATAGATGTAATGGGTACCAGGTAGCAGTGCAGCAAAAATAGCAAAGAATACTAACGCAACAATAATTTGAACTTTCATATTTATCTCTCTTTTGGCAAAGGCTACTAGATGTGGCTTCCATCCCAGCATAAAACAAAGCTAGTCAGCTTATTAATATTATTCTCACAATGAGCATAAAATATCAAATTAGTTCCATGAAGAGTTTTGCAAAGATCACAAAATAGAATATTCCATTCTCACTTTGTGATAAAGCGCACCTAAATAGTTAAAACAATGATTTATATAGTCTAACAGTCCTTTGTTAATTTTCTATTTATTCTTGCCATAAAAAAAGACGAGCCATGCTCGTCTTTTATTTAATACCCAAATTATGCACCATCAATTATTTGCGGCGCTTTATTTATGGTATTTTTATTTATGGTACTTTTATTTATGGTACTTAGGCGATAATTGATTAACTGAGTTAATGAATGCGCCAGCATGCTCTGGATTAACATGTTGATGAATACCATGACCCAAGTTAAATACATGGCCAGTACCTTCACCGTAAGATGACAAGATTTGGTCAACTTCTTGATGAATACGCTCAGGAGATGCGTAAAGTACAGATGGGTCCATGTTGCCTTGAAGTGCAACTTTATGTCCAACACGACGACGTGCATCACCGATGTCAACAGTCCAGTCTAAACCTAGTGCATCACAACCTGTTTCAGCCATAGATTCTAACCACAGTCCGCCACCTTTAGTGAATAAGGTAACTGGTACTTGGCGACCGTCTGCATGGCGAGTTAAGCCATCAACGATTTTTTGCATGTAACGTAGTGAGAATTCACGGTAAGCGTGGTGAGATAACGCACCACCCCATGAATCAAAAATCATTAACGATTGCGCGCCATTAGCTACTTGTGCGTTTAGGTATAAGATAACTGAGTCAGCTAACTTGTCTAAAAGCATGTGTAATGTTGCTGGCTCTTCGTAAGCCATTTTCTTGATCTTTTCGAAAGTCTTGCTTGAACCACCTTCGACCATGTAAGTCGCTAGTGTCCAAGGTGAACCAGAGAAACCGATTAAAGGTACTTCACCTTTAAGTTCACGACGAATAGTGCTAACAGCACGCATCACGTAACCTAATTCATCTTCTGGATCTGGAATGCAAAGCTTTTTGATTGAATCGATGGTGTCAGTAGGACGTTCGAAACGTGGGCCTTCACCTGTTTCAAAGTAAAGACCTAAGCCCATTGCATCTGGAACGGTAAGAATATCTGAGAATAGAATTGCAGCATCTAAGTCGTAACGACGAAGTGGTTGTAACGTCACTTCACATGCTAAATCTTGGTTCTTACAAAGAGACATAAAGTCACCCGCTTCTGCGCGAGTCGCTTTATATTCAGGTAGATAACGTCCAGCTTGACGCATCATCCACACAGGTGTTTTGTCAACAGGCTGTTTTAATAAGGCGCGTAAATAACGATCATTCTTTAATTCTGCCATTGGGCTTAATTCCTAAACATATAGTGATATCCGCTGGCGCGTAGTTTAGCACTTATGCGATTAATGTAACCAGCGATGCTAAATTAATGTGAACTAACACCCTAACTAGTATCGAAATTGCTAATGTAATCGTTAGCATGCTCACAATAATACCCATATTTAGGTATCAGGTAGCCTAATTGGATAAAAAAGTTGCACCTCTTGTTCGCCTTTGGTATAAAAAGTCTGCGCTAGCAAGAACAATCAAGAAGCACGATAAATCGAGCCCTTAAAAAAATCTATTTGCCCAGTGGTAGCTTGCTATCACTGGGCATTTTTCTTTTTATGCTATTTCCCCGTGATACAAATCACTATCAAATAAGACCTTATCTGGTCGATCCATTAGATCTTTTACAGAAAACAGTTGATCAATAGTCACTTTCTCTCATACATTAAGTGATATGGATTAGTTGCAACACTGGAATTCGTTATGCTGACAAAACTGGAAAAAGCCGAACAAAAATGGGGCGGCTCTAACAAGCTTGTCGATCAATGGCTACATCATCGCAGAACGTTGCTGATCCAATATTTCAAAATTGCCGGCCTTGCGCCATATACCATGCCCGCTAAAAGCCTGCCTAAAGCTGATGCTGTTAAGCAATTCTGTGCACAATTGGTGGATTATGTCTCAGAAGGCCACTTCGAAGTCTATGATCAGGTGGTAACTGAATGCGAGAAATTTGGCGAAAGCAGTAAAGAAAGAGCGCAAACATTATTACCACAAATCAGTGAAACCACTGATGCAGCCCTCGACTTTAATGATAAATACACTGAAGCCGATAATGATGATGTATTAATGGACCTAGATGCAGACCTCTCTAAATTAGCTCAAGCAATGGAAACCCGCTTTGCCTTCGAAGATGAACTACTTGAGCAACTTCACGAGCACCATTCAAAAGCAAGTTAACTCGCTTAACACTTATCCATTTAAGCCTTATTCACACATTAAAATGCTCTCTTTGATTTTCATCAAAAGAGAGCTTCTCTAGCACGTATAACGATCCACTTACCTAGCTTATTTACGCCAATTATCTGGTAACTCTACCTGTGACCAAAGATCATTACACAACACTTGATGCTGATGCCAATCACCTTGCTTAAGCCACTTAACCAGTGCATCACCCACTTGTGGATATTTAATCGGCTTAGGTGAAGCTGACTTAAGCCAGCGATTTAAAATACCTGCATCTAGTTTATCCATGCTTTGCGCTGCAGCTAATAACTCTAATGCTGCCACATTAGAGGACTGTTCAAACTGCCCCTGCAATGGCTTAACCAGCAGCTTCTTGCCAAGGGTCATCGCTTCACTCGCCAATTCAAAGCCTGCATTACCAATCACCCCACCACACTGAGACATATGCTGCTTAAATCCTTCACGATTAAAACCAAACCAATTTATGTGTTCGGGTAATCCCTGTAACGGTTTATCTGCGTGATAAACAAAAAATTGATACTCTGAGAATGGGCTTAAAAATTTGGCAATAGTGTCGGTATTTTCAAACGGAAGATACACCAATATTTGATGACTATGATCGCCAGAGTTAGGTTCTACTTCGACAAATGGCGGTAATATTGGAAACCCAAAATGGTGCCAATGACAACCAAGCTTAATATCTGTTGGCGCAAAGTTATTTAATAGTACCCGATCAAACCAGCTCATCCCCTGCTTTGGCACAGGATACTGCAGCGCAGCTTGATGACTAATACTGATGGAGGTAACCCCTTGTTTTTTAGCCGCCCATGCCGTAACAGGCTCAAAATCATTCAAGACTAAATCGTAATCAGACAAATCCATTTTCTGAACTTCAGATAAAATAGATGACGATAAATTACGTTTCACCGTTTTGGTCAAATTAACTCGACCTGACTCAGTAATAAACGACATCCCCTCTCTTACTTGATAGTCACCAAAGCACTCCATATCAAAATATTGATCTTTATTACGACCGCTAAATAAAAAGTCGACTTCGACATCTGTTTTACTCAATGATTTCGCCATGACACGCGCACGGCTAATATGGCCATTTCCAGTCCCTTGAACACCATATAATATTTTCATAAAGTTCCTTGTGCTAACTCAAGCAATATTGCATCACACTTAGGGTGACGGTGAGTTGTTAATTAGACATCTTGTTATTTAAAGCAATATAAATACGCTATCGGATTAAATAAATTGTTCAGCCAAGGTGACTGCGCCGATACCCAGCCCCATACCAGCCAAAATATCTAACGGGTAATGCACACCTAATGCGATTCGAGATAAACCAATAAAACCAGCCCAAGCAAACGCGATTGGTGCCAATATAGGAAACGTTGTCATGACAACCGACGCCATAATAAAAGCTGCTGCAGTATGTCCTGACGGTAAACTGAATTTATCTGAAGGTTGAAAGTCAGACTCGAAACCTGCAAATGCAGCGCAAGGACGAGTGCGACGAATAGAATTTTTTAATAACAAATAAAGTGGCAGTTCAATCACGTAACTTACAAGCATCAAATTAAAAAAATGGCTGCCTTGTGGGTGAAGAAACAATAAGCCTACCGCCATGTACACGTAGCAATGACCATCACCTGTTGCTGACACTTTTTTAGCAAAATCAGTGATTTTATGATCACGACAAAAAGTCAAAATATGACAAAACAACTGCTTGTCTAAGTTGGCGATGCTTAACGTCACGTCCTTTGCCATAATTGTGCCCTTATTGATTAATTGTTATTCAACCATTGTAAGGACTGTAAATATTTCGAATGACGGAGACATGACAATCTATCGAAAGTTTTATGACAAAGTGTTAATTAGACTGTCTCGAGAAAGAATTAATTGAGCGTACTTAGGGAGGATTTAGCCAACGAGACTTAAGTTAAGGTGATTAAGTTAAGGTGATTAAAGTTACTTAAGGCAATAAAAGTAAGGTGCCTTGGGAAGACACCTCATTCGACAAAAAATTTAAGCTGATGCTTCTGCAAGATTGTCGGATTTACTGGTGCGATAGATTTTGATCAAATGAAAAATATTGATCCCAGCCACGAACGCGTTCATACCAGCCACTGGCCATGCTTCAATTTGTACACCGTAAATAACGAATAATGTACAACCAACAAAATTTAACCAGCGAAGCCAAATAATGTCTTTCATCATTAACGAAATCGCCACCATAACAGATGCGCCATAACCAATGATTTCAACAACGTCTAACCCTTCCATAAGAACCTCTAAGTAAGGCTCTCTGCCATCCATAAGCGTTACGGGGGGTCCGTGCCCCTAAAGCAAATAAAACAAACTGCATTTAATTAAGTGCTGATATTAACAAAAATTCATACAAGGTTGTAATAAAAATCCGTAATATGATGACTAAGATCAATATTTGTTTCACCCCAAGGCCATTATGTAAGTTACTTTCTTACAGACTAAGCTAAACTGGATCATTATGGCTGCTTATAACATCAGGTTATAAATCAACTTGTTGCTTTATCGCATTCTGGTGATGAATATCGCTGTTAATTTCAAAAAAAGCTCATATAATTCATTTAAGATTGCTTAACTACTGGCGAATTTATTCAAATCGCTAACCCCAAGGAGTGTCACTATGGAATACAACACCTCAGAACTGTGTGATATGTATTTAGATGTTGTTGATGTCGTCGAACCTATGTTCAGTAACTATGGCGGTACTAGCTCTTTTGGTGGTTCTATTAGCACCATTAAGTGCTTTGAAGATAACGGCCTGATTGCTGATGCTCTTCAGGCTGATGGCGAAGGCAAAGTATTATTAGTTGATGGTGGTGGCTCTATGCGCCGCGCATTGGTCGATGCTTCTATCGCAGAAATTGCAGTTGCTAATAAGTGGGAAGGCATTATTGTTTATGGCTCTGTAAGAGACGTAGACACATTAGAAGAAATGGACATTGGTATTCAAGCACTTGCTTCAATTCCAATTGGCGCCGACAGTAATGGTGTTGGTGAGGTCGAAATACCAGTCAATTTTGGCGGTGTGACTTTCCTACCTTTCGATCATATTTATGCTGATAACACTGGGGTGATTTTATCGCCTGAAGCTTTAGATATTGAATAATCGATTCAATATTGCATAATCTATTCAATAATGCATAAATAAACTAAAGCCAGCTATGCTGGCTTTTTTATTGCCTGTAAAATAAACGCTAATGAATAAATTAGATATCACTGCTCACATAACAATAATAACGAGATAAGTAGGCCCTATGCTGCAAATGATGACTCAAGCCTGGTTAGATACATATCTATCAACGCGCGATGGCGAAACCAAGTTAGGCCAGCAGGTGCAATTGCTCAGTCAGGTGAACACTCAACCTAGCGAGCTAAAACATGCCCTTGTACAAGCAAAAAATCAAGGCGTACAGTTTGTGATCTTGGGTATCAGTGAAGATGCAGGCCCCAGAGCCAACTTAGGCCGTGGCGGTTCAACCACTGCATTTAATGCAGCAATGAGCCAGCTACTGAATTTACAATCAAACCGCTACCTCAACGGCAGTGAATGTCTTATTTTAGGTAATATTGAACCTAAGCAACTCGATACTCACGCCAGTACAGAACAACTAAGACAGGCTACAGCTGAACTTGACCAACAAGTCATTGAAGTAATCAGTCACATTCTCGCAGCAGAGCTTGAGCCTATTGTGATTGGTGGCGGCCACAATAATGCTTATGGATTATTAATGGCGCTGAAGTCTCATTTCAATCAAGCCGCCGCAGCCGTAAACCTAGACCCCCATAGTGATTTCAGACCTCGAGAAGGACGACATAGTGGCAATGGCTTTAGTTACGCCGCAGCCAATGGCGCCTTAGCTTATTACCACGTTCTAGGACTACATGAGCTTAAAAACAGCGAAACCACTCTAGAGCAGCTAAGTTTATTTGGCGGCGAGTGGCATAGCTTTCAGCAAATATGGGTCAGGCGAGAAGTGAGTTTGGAAGAGGCTCTAAAGGCAATTGCCAACAACTTAAACCAAACCCAGCTTCCTGTTGCGCTCGAACTGGATGTCGATGCTATTGCAAAAATGCCCAGCAGTGCATCAACGTTTGCTGGCGTGCCATTGTTAGATGCATGTCATTACATCCACTATATAGCCAAACACTGTCAAACGGCATATCTGCACATTGCAGAAGCCGCGCCCCAATGTCATGAGGCTGGTGAAATCGCAGGCAATAGAGATGTTGGTCAAAGTGTTAGCGAATTAATATATGCCTATATTCAAGCGAAGAAACCTGTCCAATATTAGGCGTGTGATCTTAGCTAGTTGAACGTTGTTCAAGATAAAAACGGATTAAGCGGCGGCGAGAGAATTGCCGCCTCGTAATCTAAGCACTCTTTGTACGCAAAAAATTCGCTCAATAATGCAGAATCCGTTTTTAGCCGAATCTTTCAGGCAGCGTTTGTTGTCCACTTTTTACAACGTTATCGGCTTTTATGCAGAATAACTGCACCACAAAGCCTCCGTCTTGTCTAAATCAACAACATTTCGCTGCAAAAACAACCTTAAAAGTTCAACACACCTTAAGCTCAATAACTAACAGTCATCTCAACAGGCTTGGCTATAGTTGAACCCTGTTATTAGATTAAACGTATCAATTACTGCTCATGTGTTATTTCACCATTTACAGGCTATTCAATATCGAACAGATTTATGGTCTAATGCAGGGCAATTTTAGTAGAACTGTTTTTACAGCGCTATTTACACAAAAGCATATATCGATTCTGTATCGCTGAATTCCACGCTGTTTCTAGTAAACTGGATCACACTCTCGCTGATTAAAGTTTCTGCAAAGCAAGCAATGGCATACACTCGCTGTTAATTACCGCATATTATAGGAATACACAGATGTCTGAGGGCGACCCAAAGAACACTCATTTTGGTTATAAGACCGTTGATTCAGAAAAGAAAGCTGACTTAGTCGCTGACGTATTTCACTCGGTTGCAGCTAAATACGACATTATGAATGATGTCATGTCATTTGGTGTTCATCGTTTCTGGAAACGCCACACTATTGCAACTGCTGGCGCACGTCCTGGCATGAAAGTGTTGGATCTGGCCGGTGGTACTGGTGACTTAACCGCTAAATTCTCACATTTAGTCGGCGACCGTGGCCAAGTTATTTTAGCGGACATTAACGACTCAATGTTAAAAGTTGGTCGGACTAAATTACGCGACAAAGGCATTGTGGGTAACGTAGATTATGTTCAAGCCAATGCTGAAGCCTTACCGTTCCCTGATAATTATTTCGACATTATCACTATCGCATTTGGCCTACGTAACGTAACAGATAAAGATGCAGCATTACGTTCAATGCGCCGCGTGCTAAAACCAGGCGGAAAGTTATTGGTGCTTGAGTTCTCAAAGCCACAACATGAAGTAATGCGCAAAGTTTACGATATGTATAGCTTTAAAGTATTGCCTAAAATGGGCGCACTAATCACTCAAGATGCTGACAGCTATGAGTACTTAGCTGAATCAATTCGTATGCACCCAGATCAAGAAACATTAAAGCAAATGATGATTGATGCAGGTCTTGAGCAAGTTGATTACACCAACATGACTGATGGTGTTGTTGCATTGCACCGTGGTTATAAGTTCTGATGCAGCCCAACCATTTTTCATTACTGACTTGCGCTGCTCTAGAAACTGCCATTGCGCAGTTACAAGCGCAAGATCAGGGTGAATATGCACGCCTTAAAAACTTACACGGCAAAGTGTTCTGCATTCAATTAAGTCAGCTTGAATGGCCTTTATATTTAGTCTTTGCTAAACAAGTTCAAGTACTCAGTATTTATGATGGGGATATCGATGTCAGCGTGACAGCCGATGCCACCACACTTTACCAAATATCTGAAGGCGAAAGCCTAACAGAGCTGATTAAACAAGATAAGCTGAAGCTTGATGGCGACGTTAACTTATTACAAAGTTTTAGCCATTATCTGCGTCATATTGAATTAGATTTTGCAGAGCCCTTGTCACGTTATATTGGGGATGCTCCGACGCATATGTTGGTTTCTGGCGCTAAACAACTTGCCAGTTCAGCAAAGCAGGTTTTTGAAAAGTCACGTTCTCACGTTGGCCAATTAACCACCGAAGAATATCGTCTTGCCCCCCATCAAATAGAATTCATTCATTTTCGTGATAATCTTGAAGAACTCGCTGATAGCACATCGGCACTGGTTACCCAAATAGATAAATTAAGAGAAAAAATTACCCCATGACAATTGCAAGTATCAGGCGCGGTTATCAAGTCATCAAAACTGTATTACATTACGGCTTAGACGAACTTTTACCCAGTAATAAAACACCCTGGTACTTCTCTCTTCTGCGACACAGCTTTTTCTGGCTCCGTAACCAACACAAAGATAAGCCATCAGCTCAGCGGCTAAAATTGGCAATGCAAGAGTTAGGGCCGGTTTATATCAAGCTCGGACAAATGCTATCTACACGTCGTGACTTACTCAATGATGAGTGGGCAGAAGAACTAGCCATGCTTCAAGACAGAGTACCTCCATTCGATTCAGCTTTAGCCCGCGAAGCCATTGAAGCCGAACTAAAAGCGCCGATTGAAAGCTTATTTGATAATTTTAATGAAACGCCATTGGCTTCAGCGTCGATCTCGCAAGTGCATACCGCAAACCTCAAAGAAAATGGCGCTGAAGTGGTATTAAAAGTGCTTCGCCCAAATGTTGAAGCGCAAGTACAAGCTGATTTACAGCTTATGTGCCAAGCGGCGAGCTTTTTAGAAAGATTACTAGGCGAAGGCAACCGCTTACGCCCTGCTGAAGTGATTGAAGATTATCGCACCACAATTCTGGGGGAACTCAATTTAAACCTTGAAGCCCTTAATGCGATTAAGCTTCGCAATAACTTCTTAGATTCTGACGCACTGTACGTACCTTACGTATATGAAGATTATTGCTACTCCCGTCTAATGGTAATGGAGCGTGTGTATGGTATTCCTGTTTCCGATGTTGAAGCACTGAGAGCCCAGGGCACCAATTTAAAATTACTTGCTGAGCGCGGTGTTGAGCTGTTTTTCACCCAGGTATTTCGTGATAATTTTTTCCATGCAGATATGCACCCCGGCAATATTTTCATTAGCCGTGAGCACCCAGAAAACCCATTTTATATCGGCATGGATTGCGGGATTATGGGCACCTTGAATGATGTCGATAAACGTTATTTAGCTGAGAACTTCCTTGCGTTTTTCAACCGAGATTATCAGCGTATTGCTCAGCTCTATATTGAATCTGGCTGGGTATCAGAAAACACCGATGTGTTAGCATTCGAGCAAGCGGTTAAAGTGGTTTGCGAACCAATGTTCAATAAACCATTAGATGAGATTTCTTTTGGTCATGTATTACTAGAGTTGTTCCGCACCGCTCGTCAGTTCGATATTGTGGTACAGCCGCAATTAGTCTTGCTTGAAAAAACCTTACTGTACATCGAAGGTTTAGGCCGTCAGCTTTACCCACAACTCGATCTTTGGTCGACAGCGAAACCTTTTTTAGAGCAATGGATGTCTGAGCAAGTCGGGCCTAAAGCGATATTTGACAAAGTAAAAATGAAGTCGCCATATTGGGCTGAAAAACTGCCAGAATTCCCAGAGCTTATTTACGACAACCTAAAAGTGGGTCGTAAACTGCTAGGAACACAACAACAGATGCTAGATAAGTATCTGAAGTTTCAACACAAAGCTCATAAAAGTAACTACTTCTTAATAACATCTGCTGTATTGTTGATCTGCGGCACACTATTATTAAATCAAGACGCTACACTATGGCCTTCTTATATTTGTCTAACTGCAGGTATAGTGCTTTGGTTCACAGGATGGCGATCCAGACCAAAGAATCGTAAATTTTAACTAGCACTTATTCATTAGAGGTTCATAATACTCAATATAATGAGTGCTAAAATTTAGGCATTATTAAAAACACTTTTTTATTCTATAGAGGAAATGTTCATGGGCGGCATCAGTATTTGGCAGCTTCTTATCGTTGCGTTAATTGTTGTTTTGTTATTCGGAACTAAAAAGTTACGTTCTTTAGGTGGTGATTTAGGTGGAGCAGTTAAAGGCTTCAAAAATGCTATGAATCCTGAAGATGAAGAGAAAAAATCTTTAGAAGATAAAGATAGCACTGCAAAAACCTCTCAACAGGCAACTGAACAAAAGTCCGAGTCAAAGGACAAAGAACAGGCGTAATTCATTATGTTCGACGGTATTGGCTTTATGGAGCTACTGCTGATTGGAATTTTGGGGCTAGTGGTTCTCGGCCCCGAAAGACTTCCTACTGCGGTACGTTCAATCTCTGGGTGGATTCGCTCATTAAAGCGAATGGCAAACTCTGTTAAAGACGAATTAGAGCAAGAGCTTAAAATCGAAGAGCTTCATGCTGACTTAAAGAAAGCTGAAAGCAAAGGTTTGTCTAACCTATCTCCTGAATTACAAGAGTCTATTGATCAGCTAAAAGATGCTGCGCAATCCGTTAATCGTCCCTACCAAGTAGAAGACGTTAAAAAGGATGCACCTAAAGCGGAATCAGCTGAAAGCAGCACTGAATCAAGTGCGCCAACAAATGACTCAACCAGTTCAAATACCAAAAGCTAGCGGGTAATCAATGTCACAACAGCTACCTCTCATTAGTCATTTGCTTGAATTGCGTAATAAATTACTCAGAGCTATCGGCAGTGTTTTGCTGGTGTTTATCTGTTTAGTTTACTGGGCAAATGATATATACCATTACATGGCGATTCCATTAATGCAGTCACTGCCTGAAACAAGCAGTATGATTGCTACTGATGTAGCTGCGCCATTTTTCGCCCCATTTAAGTTAACCTTAGTTTTATCATTTTTTGTGGCGATTCCTTATGTGCTTTACCAAGCTTGGTCGTTTGTTGCACCAGGTTTATATAAGCATGAAAAACGTCTAGTGACCCCTCTGTTATTCAGCAGTACTTTGCTGTTTTATTTAGGGATCGCGTTTGCTTATTACATTGTATTCCCGGTTGTATTTGGCTTTTTCACCAGTGTTGCACCTGAAGGTGTTACTGTGGCAACCGACATCAGCAGCTATTTAAGCTTTATTCTAAAGTTGTTTTTTGCCTTTGGTTTGGCCTTTGAAATCCCTGTTGCTGTGGTATTAATGTGCTGGGCAGGTGTCACCACACCTGAAGAGCTTAAGCAAAAACGACCATATATTGTCGTTGGTGCTTTTGTCGTTGGCATGATGCTAACGCCACCAGATATTATTTCTCAAACAATGTTAGCAATTCCTATGTTAATATTATTTGAAGGCGGACTATTAGCAGCCAAGCTATATACGCCGAAAGAAGATACAGATAACGAAGAGTCTGAGAGCGAACGCACCGACAGCTAAAGTTAATTGCATTTGTTACTCATGGACTAGTAAAACAATAATAAAGAAGGATTCTGTTATGCGTTTAACCTTGGTTGCCACTTTTGCTTTGGCTATCTCTTCTCAAGCTCATGCTAGCATCGAGCAACAACTGGCTAATTGTGCCAGTCATACTGATAAATTAGACCGCCTAATGTGCTTTGACGCATTGGCGGCTTCAGTTAATACCGCAGTTCCTACTCAGCTTCCCGCTGCTGTGTCTACAACTTCAACAGAAGCTACAGCCGTTGCAACCACAGCAGTTGCAGCAAACACCCCTACGACTGTTGCACCTGCTGTTGCAAGTGTTGCTTCAACTCAAGCTGCCAGTACTGCTGAACAAGAGTTTGGTTTAAAGAAAAAGAAAGAAGAAGTAAAAGTCGATCGTTTGTATCTTGAAATCGAAAAAATTAAGAAAGATCCATATGGCTCATTAATTATTACTTTTACCAATGGTCAAACATGGAAGCAAACTGAAACTGTCAGATATAAAGTCAAAGTTGGCCAGACAGTTTATATTGAAAAAGGTGCGCTAAGCTCCTTCATTTTAGGTAGTGACGAACGCAATTCGACGACACGAGTTAAGCGCGTTAACTAGTCATGCCTCAACATATCGATATTGCTGTTAATCTACTGAGTAGTCGGTTAGCAGCAGATATAGACAACATCATACACAAAGCGGTGGAACATCATGTTTCACCGTTAATCGTTATCGGCAGTGATATTGCCGAGAGCGATGAGTCCGCCAAGCTCTGTCAGCAATATCCCCTTAAACTTTATAGCACCGCAGGTGTTCATCCTCATCAAGCCAGAAGCTGGGATGAAAATAGCCTAGATAAACTGACTCAAATAGCCAATAGCAAACATGTCGTCGCCATTGGCGAATGTGGTTTAGATTACAACCGTGATTTTTCTCCTCGAAAAGATCAACGTCAGGCTTTTGAAGCACAACTTGCGTTAGCAGCTACATTGAATATGCCTGTTTTGATGCATTGTCGTGATGCTCATGATGATTTTATCGCGATTTTAAAGCGTTATCGCCATAAACTCCCAAGCGCTGTATTACACTGTTTTACGGGCACAGAGACCGAACTTAAAGAGTGTATCGCCCTTGATTTATATATTGGCATCACTGGCTGGGTTTGCGATGAAAGACGCGGTGCAGAACTTGCGAGTATCGTTCATCTTATCCCGAACAATCGGTTCGTGGTTGAAACTGATAGCCCTTATTTGCTGCCAAGAAGCATGCGCCCAAAACCTAAGTCGAGCAAAAATCTGCCACAATACTTGCCTTATATTGTTGAGTCTATTGCGACACTTCGCAACCAACCTTATGAAGAGTTTGCAGCCCATTGTTATGCTAATAGTATTCGTTTGTTTAATTTAGGCGAGCGGTAATGCTAAAGCATAATATGGATTGGTTACGTCGCTCAATGGCATTGTTATTATCAAGTTTTTTCATCATCTTAAGCACAGGTGTCAACGCTTATGATGCGACCAGTTATACTGACAACACAGAACATCATAATATCCCACTACGTTTAACCGCTTCTTCAATCACTAAAATCGACTTAAAGCCGTGGCTGTACATCCATAATTCGAATGATGTCACTGAAATTGCCAGCCTCAAACTCCAGAACAATAATCAGAGTCAATGGCGTAAATTAACCAGTAATGACTTACGCAAAATTGGCGCTAAAAATACCTGGTTAAGCTTCAGTCTTTATAATCCAAATGATCAGCTATCACGCATTATTGCTCTAGATAACCCATTAATGGATAGCATTAAGCTATTCCATTTAGTCAATAATGAATTACTCAATATTGAACATATGGGAGACACCCTCCCCTTCGATCAGCGTCCATTGCAGAGTAATTTATTTTTATATCCTTTTGATATAAAACCAGGAGAACTGCATACGTTTTATTTCAAAATTGATAATCGTGGCAGCCTCAATTTTCCTTTAGTATTATGGAGTAAAAACGATTTTAGCCATGCCATTGAAACCCAAAGTTTAGCGAATGGTTTTCAAATTGGGATTTTGATTGCTATTGGGGTTTTTAGCCTATTTATTGCCTTAGCCTCTGGGTCGTTCAGTTACAGTTACTATAGTGGCTACGTGATTTGTTTAACCGTTATTGTGGCTAGTATTCATGGTATTGCATTTCAGTATTTATGGCCTAACTGGCCCTCTTTACAACAGTTAGCTGTTCCCGTCTTAATCCCGCTGGCACTGGCTTTTGCATTAATGTTTACTGAAAAGGTCATGCAACTTAAATATCACAGCAAGCGAATGTTATTACTTGGCCGTTACTTAGCGGTATATTGTATTTTATTAAGCTTAATTGTCTCTTTTATCGACTTTAAATTTTCCCTTTATCTACTGAGTTTTTCAGTCATTTTCATCAGCTTTATACTGATTGTTTTTTCACTTATCCAAGTCTTCAAAAGAACCAAAAATGCCCGGTTATATGCAATAGGTCGTATTGGTCTATTTGTCGGTTCCTTGTTCACTGGGCTGATGTATTTAGGTTATCTCAACTGGGCAGTATTCCCGCAAACACCAGTGATGATAGGACTAACATTTGAAGTTGTGATAATGGCAGCTGTACTGGCTATGCGTTATAACGATGAGCGTAAAGCCAAATTACAAATGCAGCAAAAAGCACTTGAGCAAGCGATACGTTTACAACAAAACCGAGATGAAGCATTAAGGGCAGAAGCCGAGGCAAATGAGCGTCTTGAACAAATGGTTGCCGAAAGAACCTTAGAACTTGAAGTGACCTTACGTGAACTCAATGAAGCGAACCAAAAGCTGACTCAGCAAAACACTATCGATAGCCTTACTGGGGTGAAAAATCGCAGCGAATTTGATCGTCGTTTAACCGCTGAGGGTCGTATTAGCCGACGTCAACAAACCTCGTTGGCGCTGTTAATGCTTGATATCGATAAATTTAAAGCCATTAATGACGAACACGGACACCTTGCGGGTGACCACTCGATAAAAGTGATTGCGACAACAATTTCAGATTATTTAAAGCGTCCAACCGATCTGGTGTCACGTTTTGGCGGTGAAGAGTTTGCTATTATATTACCAAATACTGATAGTGAAGGAGCGATGACGCTAGCAGAACACGTTCGCGTAGCAATATCTGAATTATCAATTGATTGGGAAGGAAGCCCTATTCCCCTTTTTGTGAGTATCGGAGTCAGTGCTGCAGTTGTTGAAACTGAAGAACATCCGACTTTGTTACTTGAACAAGCAGATAAAGCGCTTTATCAAGCTAAGCGCGGTGGGCGAAATCAAGTTTGCCAATTTTCGCCAGAATAAGATGAGATTAATATCAGGAGTCAAATGTGAATATTATTACTAGTGCGTTTCCACAGCGCAGAATGCGCCGTATGCGTAAACATGATTTCAGCCGTCGTTTAATGTCAGAAAATAAATTATCGGTGAATGATCTTATCTACCCAATGTTTATTCTTGAGGGAAACAATCGCACTGAACAAGTCGCATCAATGCCTGGTGTCGAACGTTACTCGATTGATTTATTACTTAAAGAAGCCGCAGAGTTGGTCGAACTAGGTATTCCGCTAATTGCATTATTCCCAGTGACTCCTGCTGAGAAAAAATCGTTAATGGCAGAAGAAGCCTATAACTCAGATGGCCTAGTTCAACGCGCAGTGCGTGAGCTAAAACAAGCCTTCCCTGAACTCGGTGTGATGACAGATGTTGCACTAGACCCGTTCACGACACATGGCCAAGATGGCATCATTGATGATACTGGTTACATTCTTAATGACATCACGACTGAAATTCTAGTCAAACAAGCATTATCTCATGCTGAAGCTGGCGCAGATATCGTTGCCCCTTCAGATATGATGGATGGCCGCATTGGCGCTATTCGTGAAGCACTGGAAGCTGCAGGTCATGTGAATACTCAAATCATGGCGTATTCTGCTAAGTACTCTTCTAGCTACTACGGCCCTTTCCGTGATGCGGTCGGCTCTGCTGGCAACCTTAAAGGTGGCAATAAACACAGCTACCAAATGGATCCTGGTAATAGTGACGAAGCACTTCATGAAGTCGCCTTAGATATTCAAGAAGGTGCTGACATGGTTATGGTTAAGCCTGGCATGCCGTATTTAGATATTGTTCGCCGAGTTAAAACTGAACTTGCCGTACCGACATTCGCTTATCAAGTGAGTGGTGAATATGCCATGCATATGGCAGCGATTCAAAATGGCTGGTTAGCTGAAAAAGCCATTGTGATGGAGTCGTTACTTTGCTTTAAGCGTGCTGGGGCGGATGGTATTTTAACTTACTTCGCCAAATCAGCAGCACAATGGCTCAAAGAAGATAAGTAAAGCCTAACGTTAACCGCTTTATATTTTAGATTGTTTACAAAAAGAGGCCAATAGGCCTCTTTTTTTATATCATTTTGAATCTAGACAATTAAATCATTCAACTAGTCTTTAAAAATTAATTAACAGGGTTTATGCTTAAATTTGCGCTTAATTTCATCAATAACGTATAGGTTAATGATGACAATGGATTGAAAGTTAAGGAATGCAAATGATTGTGGATAGCATTGACGTATTGTATTACGTAAAAATTGGCTCGAGCGTATTCGCAATTGCGAACGATGGTCAATGGCACGCTATTAGTTCTGAACAAGTCATTAATACTCTTCCATTATATGATATCAACGCAGAAGATATCCTCATTAACGACCAAAGCGCACCCTATATCGTCGTTGATCAGCAAGTTGTCACTATTCCAAATACTTTATTGATTAATTCTTCCCAAAATCCATCAACACCCTCTTCTACACAGCCAAATAGCCCTGATAGCCAAGCACCTGATAACGCATATAATCAGACGCCATCTTCAGAGACACAAGGGTTAAACTATTTCTACAATGTCATTCAGACTCAATACAATGCTTTAATCGCACAATCTGGTTATAACTCTCAAGGTGATAACCTTTCAAAGGACACTAATAACATTAGTTCGCTAATCGGCGAGCAGGATTCTTTTGTAACACTCACTCTATCCGTCAATATTGATGATGCCAATGATGGTTATTTAAATAGATTCGAAGTCCCTTCTGTTAGTATTTCTGGTCAAGCATTAGATGCTATTAATGGCCAGATATTGAGCTTGAAGCTGACAGATGTTCATGGCCAGCAACTTTATATAGAAGTCACTGTAATCAACGAAAGTTGGCGTCTAGACAATGTTGATATATCCAACCTTGCAGAAGGACTTCTCAATGCAGAGATAAGTGCTCCCACTTATCAAGGAATAGCTGAACCCGCTTTTGACAACTCAGTTAAAGACACCCTTGCTAGTATCAGTATCGAAATTGAAGATCTTGATAATGTTATCAATGCTGCTGAAATATCGTCTGTCATCATTAAAGGGACGGTGGCTAATGTTGAAGATGGCCAAACGATAATGGTGACCTTATCGGATGCAAATGGCTCAAACCATCAAGTCAACACCACGGTAGCAAATGGTATCTGGACTCTTCCTCCTCAAGACTTATCAGACTTTGATCAAGGCTCCCTGATTGCAACTGCTGAAGTTATCGATATCGCAGGTAATCCTGTTGCTTCTTCGACGACAGATCCCATTGATATTCTGGCTGCTGTCGATATTCGCGTGGACACAGGTAATGATGAGTTTATTAATCGTTTCGAGATGAAGAATCTTGATTTTTCAGGCTCAGTTTTTGACGTAGAAAATGGTCAAGCCGTCACTATCACCATTACTGATGTTGACGGTCAGACTCTCACCTACACAACCCAAGTCGTGGATGGTATATGGCGAATTGAAAATGCAGATATTGAAGCACTAGTCGATGGGGAATTACGTTTTGATGTCAGTACTCAAGATATTGCAGGTAATCCGGCTTCTTCTTCTACAACGGTAATTAAAGATACTGTTGCCAATGTCACTATCAATGTCCTTGATAGCGACCAGATTTTAAATCAGCAAGATATTGATGACCTTAACACCATTTTTGGGGTTGCTAACAATATCGAAGATGGTCAAGTCATTTTCATCACTGTTACCGATAGTTTAGGCCAAGTTTTTACCCTTTCATCTGAGGTGAGTAATGGTCTTTGGACTGCATCAGGACTAGATGCTTCTGATTTAGCTGACGGTATATTACACCTTTATGCCGTAGCAATTGATGCAGAAGGCAACCCTGCTTTCGCCACAAATACTATTATTAAAGATACTCAAGCAAGCATTACAGTCGAAATAAATGATGACGATGGAGTACTTAATGCCGCAGAAATGGCGCAAGTATCAATACAAGGTACTGTTGCTAATGTTGAGGATGGTCAAACCGTTACTGTAACGATGACAGATAATCAAGGAAACTCCCTCAGTGTAACCACAGTAGTTATCAACGGAACTTGGAACTTACCTCCACAAGATTTATCAAACTTTGATGATGGCTCCTTAATTGTTACTGCTGAAGTGAACGATATTGCAGGCAACCTTGCTTCAAATTCGACTCAAATACTTGTTGATACTAGCGCTGAGATCACAGTCGAAATTGTAGATAATGACGGTGTCATTAACGCGACGGAATTAAGCCAAGTCATCATCCAAGGACGCGTAAGTAATATCGAGGACGGTCAGCTCGTTACAGTCACGCTAGCTGACGACTTCAATAACTCATTAACATTAACAACAACCATCATAAATGGAGTGTGGAGTTTAGCCGCTCAAGATTTATCAGCGTTCGATGACGGTTCACTCATAGTGACAGCTATCGCATACGACTATGCTGGTAACCAAGCACAAGGATCGACCTCAATCCCCATTGATACTACAGCTGCAATTGATATCACTATTGTTGATAACGATGGTGTTATCAATGCTGTTGAAATGACCCAAGTGGTGATTCAAGGCACCGTCACAAACGTTGAAGATGGTCAAACTGTTACGGTAAACCTCACTGATAACCAAGGCCATTCACTGACAGTAACCGCTATCGTTAATGGTGGTGTTTGGATTCTCCCAGCACAAGATTTATCAAACTTTGATGATGGCTCACTAGTGGTCACAGCAGAGGTCAGCGATATAGCAGGCAACCCTGCTACTGCTAACGCTCAAATGCCTGTTGATATATTGGCTGATATTACTATTGATGTGGACACGGGTAGAGACTCTGTCATTAACCGCTTTGAAATGCTGCGCCTTGATTTCTCAGGTCAAGTTGATGATGTTGAAGACGGTCAAACCATTACTATTACTCTAACCGATAACCTCAATAACCAACTCACCTTCAATACCACTGTCGTCGCAGGTGTTTGGCAAATTAATGATGCTGATGTTTCATCACTCGTCGATGGCAATATTAGCTTTACAGCGAATACTGTCGATATTGCTGGCAACCCCACTTCTGTCACTGCCATTGTCAGCAAAGATTCTCAAGCATCTGTGACCATTGAAGCGGAAGATGATGACAATACGCTTAATGCAGTTGAAGTCCCCAGCACAACTTTGCGCGGTGAAGCACTTAATATTGAAGATGGTCAAAATGTACTAATTTGGGTGACAGATTCAAGTGGTACTAGATTAATATTTAATACCAGTGTTGTTGATGGTCAGTGGCAACTTGATAACCTTGATTTGTCATCATTACTTGATGGTGAACTCACGCTACGTGCATTAGCTGTCGATGTAGAAGGTAATCCGAGCATTGGCAATAACACAGTAGCTAAAGATACAGCTGCCGATATCACTGTGGAAATTGTGGATAACGACGGCGTTATCAATGCCACTGAAATGAGCCAAGTGGTCATTCAAGGCAGCGTCACAAACATAGAAGATGGTCAAACAGTTACAGTGAGTTTAACTGATAACCAAGGCCATTCGCTGACTGTAACCGCTATCGTTACTGGTGGAGTTTGGACACTCCCAGCACAAGATTTATCAAGCTTTGATGATGGTTCTTTAGAAGTCACAGCAGAGGTTAGCGATGTCGCAGGTAACCCTACATCAGCCACCACACAAATTCCTGTGGATATTCTAGCTGATATCACAGTCGAGATTATTGACAATGATGATGTACTCAATGCTCAAGAAATATCCCAAGTGGTTATTCAAGGCACGGTTACCAATGTCGAAGACGGTCAAACGGTTACGGTGAACCTCACCGATAACCAAGGCCACTCTCTAACTCTAACCGCTATCGTCACTGGTGGTGTTTGGATTCTCCCTGCACAAGATTTATCAAGCTTTGATGATGGCTCATTATCTGTCACTGCAGAGGTTAACGATGTCGCAGGTAACCTTGCATCAGCATCCGCACAAATGCCTGTGGATACTACCGCAACCATCACTGTCGAAATTGTCGATAGTAATAGTCTCATTAACCAAACTGAGCTTAGTACAGTCATTGTCAGCGGCACTGTGACTAATATTGAAGCAGGGCAGCAAGTAAAAATCACATTAACCGACGCCAACAATGTATCAACTACCGTAACGACCACGGTCAATGCTAACGGTACTTATACTATTACTGCTCAAGACCTTGCTGCTTTAGGGTTTGTTGATGGCACGCTTACGGCAACCGCCACAGCAATAGATATTGCAGGCAATAGTGCAACAGCATCTGATCAAGTGCTAATTGATACTCAAGTGACTATCGATATTGATACTGGAGTCGATGGTTTTGATGTCGGTTTATTCACCTACGGAAGAGAATCGTCCCTTACGGGAACCACCACAGGAGTAGAGCAAGGCCAAACTGTCACGCTTACATTAACCGACGGTATCACGACCAAGACATTTACCACGACGGTCAACGCAGATGGCAGCTGGCTATTTGATGACACTTTAAATGTTGATGGTTTAAATCAGCGAATGAGTTGGCAAATGGAAGTCAGCGTTAGTGATTTAGCCGGTAATACTGCTGTGGATGATATGCCTAATTTGGATATACCCAATGATGGCTATCTCTACGAGTTGGCATTAAACATTAACAATCAAACTGGTGCAGAATTTAGTTTTGATATTCCCGATGCGGTACTTTCTTTATCAGCGGATCAATCCTTTTTGTTACGAAGCCAATCAAATGGTCAAGACTTAAGTATTGTCATTGCGCCAGATGGTTTATCGTTCCAAGTCTTTAGAGATGGCGATAACGAACTTGTGCTTGAGGCTGCGTTAACGGGTACAGATCTGCAAGTCACTATTTTTCAACCACTTGATAATCCTGCAATTGGTAAACTATCCACATTTATTCGACTTGAAGGAGTCCAAACCGATACCGATGGCACAACGGAAGAAATCATTACCTATGCCATTTTACACGTCAAAGACACACCAGAATTGGCCATCGATGATCATTTTACTGTTATTGAGGATACGTCAATTACAGGCTCTATCACAGGTAACGACTATACAATTGAAGGGCCACTGATTGTTGAAAGCATCAACTTTAACGGCACTGATTATGCTGTTGCAATAGGAGCCCCTGCCGTTATTGATACAGGCAAAGGTGAGTTAACCGTATTGTATAACGGCTTTTGGCGGTTTGTAGCGAGTGATAACCTCGACAATACGATAGAACAATCAATTAGCTTTGATTATACAGTGACAGATTTTGACGGCAGTATTGCTACTGCTACAAGTACAATCACTATCAATGATGGTGCCATTGGAATAATGGCAGATGCCACATTTACGACTTCAGAAACTGTAATTACTTCGCCTAATTCTGATGCTCAAATATTTACCATCACCGCAGGTTCCGATGCGATTATCGCCAGTTCAGTGGTTTTTAGTGCTTTATCTTTAGTCCCATTAACAGCGCTAGGGCTAACCTCTAACGGAGATGCCATCAGTTATGCATTGAGCGGTGACGCTAAATCAATTATTGCCACAGCGAATGGGGTGACAGTATTTAGTCTGTCGCTATCGGCCATTAATAGTGGTGACGATGTTAATGTCACCGCAACAATGAATATTGAAAGGCCACTCGATCATAGCTGGTCAGATTCACTCGAGCTGGCCACATTGATCGATGCTGTCGATATTGATGGCAGTCATATTGACTTAGGCAATCTTAATTGGGTCATTAATGACGGCAGTAATGCCCTTATTGACAATATCAGTACCTTAACCTTTGATGAAGCTAATCTTATTGGGACACCTCTGGTTCAAACAGGTCAGTTTGATATACAGGTTGGCGCAGATGCGATAAACACTCTAGGGTTTGATGCTAATGAGCTGCCGGCTCTCACTGCAGGTGGCGAGCAAATCATGTTCGACATTTCAGTAGATGGTTTAACCTTAACGGCCTATGTAGTGGATATTGGCCAACCTATCTTTACCATTGAAATAGACAATAACTGGAACTTAGAAGCCGATACACTATCGCATAATTACACGACTACTTTATATCAACCGTTCGACCAAGTTGGCACCGATGAGGTCAATATTGGCCTGTTTATCACTGACTTTGACGGTGATACCACTCAAGCCAACATGATGTTAATCGTCCAAGATGACGACCCGGGTGACATCACAGGCATCAGCTTAGAAATAAGTGAGCTTCCTAGCATCACCCCAGGGATCAATAACCGAGTCAAAGGCTTAATTGACATAACGACTAAAGGCGACCCAATCGTCGATATTAAGTTTGATCTCTATGATTTTGATCCTGTATTAGATTCCGATGGCCAATTAGTCACTCAGAATGGTTCGACAGTATATTGGGTCATTTCTGATAATGGCGCCACAGCCGAGGGGCAACTGTCCGACGGCACCTTAGTCTTTAGAATGGCACTACCAGCCGATATTCATATTGATGCAGAAAGTACCGCTCAAATTGATTTTTCAATGCAAATGTTTGGCCCTATTGATAATCAAACTGGCGCAGGAACCGAAAACACCATTAATGTCGATATCCTCGCGACAGATACTGATAGCACAGATATTAATGCCGTCATTTCAATCAATATCTATGACGGTATAACCCCCAATTTACCTGCTTCATTGAGCATAGCAATCAATGAAGGGGAGCTGGTAGATAATATTAGTGTGTCAAGCAGCGCCATACTCAATATCGATGGTGGCAGTGACGATATCAGTAATATTGAACTCGCTGCAGGCTTTAGCTTTGGCAGCTATACCAGTGATGGGCAAGCCATTGTATTAAGTAATTTTGCCGATGGAAGTGGCTGGTACAACGCCATTCGAACTGGTGATAATAGCGATGTCTTTAGAATTCGATTTAATGGGAATGGCAAAGTCGAGTTTGAACAATTTGCCGCCGTTGATCACCCAGATGGTAATGGCGAAAACAACCTAACAATGAGTTTCGAAGTTGTAGCTACCGACGCTGATGGCGATCAGTCCAATAATCAAACCATTAATATTAATATTCAAGATGATGTGCCCATCCAAAACGACTCATCACTCACCTTCACTGAAGAAAATAATACCGAATACAGCGTCAATTTATTTAACCAAAAACAACAAGGTGCAGATGGCGCTCAGGTCAGCAAATTTATCTATGATGGCACAGAGTATTCAGCTGGGGACTCCGTTGAACTGTTCACTGACACTGGCGTTAAATATGGCACGCTTGTCATCACAGCTGATGGTAAAGCCACTGTTACCAGTGTGGTTTTTGAATATGCTGAGCTATTTTATAGCGAAGATGTGCAGGTTTATGTCACCGATACAGATGGTGATACTGTCATTAATAACCTCACGATTACGGCTAATGATAAAGCTGGTTCAATCAAGGTGCTCAACCCTAACTTCACTGAAGATACACCAGGCCTATTAGCCATAGTCGCGTTACCGGGCGATATTGATGAAGGTGAAATTATCCAAAGCATCATTATCAATAAAGCCTCCCTTGCAGGCGGCACACTCACCTTAGACGGTCAGCCCGTGAGCCTAGATGCTGATGGGAATTATATTTTACAAGGCAATGACCTATTTATCAGTAATTTAGGCATTGCGATTCCAAGTGGCGATTTAGTGTTTCACCCTCCAGAAGATGCATCAGATGCCACCTTAGCGATTTCTGCGCAAATCACGGTCAACATTAATAATAAACCGTCAATCACCACCGAAGTGCCTTTCTCTATTGCCTCTGTAGCAGACACGCCAGAATGGGAAAGTAACAGCCAGTTCAGCTATGACGTCAACGAAGACGCTGGCGCCATTGATATTAGTATTAACGCGACCACAAAAGATATTGTAGGGACAGATCCGCAAGGCTCAGAAGTCATTATTTATGCCATAACCAATATTGCTGCTGGCATTACCATTACCAGTACCAACAGTGACGGTGTTGAGTTTTCTATTGCCAACGGACAAGAGATAAGCGCCGATGAACTCGCCTTATTGCAAGTCACTGTCGATGACAATTTGGCTGGTGAATTTAGTTTTGATGTCACTGCACTATCAACCGAGCCTGACAATGGCTCAACCGCGCCAAGCAGCACTGAAACCGTGGTTATTAAAGTAACGCCTGTTACAGATACGCCAACACTTGTTACAAGAGACATCACTAGCCAAGAAGATGTCCCCATTGCATTAAACTTGATGCTTTCTGGTTCACTTACGGATAATTCAGGCTCAGAAAATCTACACTTTGAATTAACCTTACCTACAGGCTGGGCGATTGATGCGCCAAGTGCAGTTGATTTGGGCAATGGGGTTTGGACCGTCTCTTTTGAGGATGTATTCTCTGCGCCACCAGCTGAGGCGACTCTCATCCCACTGGCAGATGCCAGCTCTGCCAATTTAGGGGACTTTGATATCTCAGTGCGAAGCTATGCTACTGAATCATCCCAAGATGGCATCGATCCCGTTGATAATCCACTAAACCCTAATCCCAACTATAGTCAGCCGCAAAATGTCACCATTTCACTGACAGGTGTAGCTAATGACGCACCGACAATTAATTCAGATCCCAATGTATGGGAAATCACTGACTCAGGCGATATTAATTCAGAAGTACCTTTTAACGAAGATAGCGATATTCCTTTATCGTTTACAGTTATCAGCTCAGACGATGATGGTTCCGAGAGCTTAAGCTTACGGTTAGTAGGCTTACCTGATGGCGCCAGTTTTATCGATTCAAATGGCCAAACAGTTAATTTATCAGTGGTCGATTTTGACAATGGACTGCCCGTGTATAGTGTGACAGCAACTGAGCTATCGACATTATCAATCCGGCCTCCTGAAGATTTTAGTGGCCAAATAAACTTGACGCTATTTGTTGAAAGTACCGAGTTGGACGGAGACATAGCTGAGTATGAGTTAAACCTCAATATAGATATTGCCCCTGTCATTGATGAAACGTCCGACTCTTTAAAAACCACCAGCTTGGGTAAAGAAGATCAACCCATAGTGCTTAATTTAATGCCGGCTCTGTTAGCTGATATGGACGGCAGTGAAACCATCACTGGTATGACAATCTTCCCATCCAGTGAAGGGATGATTTATCTATTTGACGGTGCAGAGATAACGGTCAGTAGCTTCGGATTATTATTGTCAGAACTGACCGATGAGTTTAGCCCAACACTGACCGAGTTATTAAATTCAGGTCGCTTAGCCGTATTACCACCACAAGATGCCGATGGACCATTCACATTAGATGTCAGTTATCAAATCACCGATACATCGGAAACTGGCGCGACGACAGTACAAGAAATAAGTAGCCAACTCTCAGTCGAAGTTGATGCGGTGGTTGAGGTCATAACCCGCTTACAAATTAATAATACCGTCCTTTACAGCTCAGATGGTCAGCCAATAACGCTTACCGATGACATTGTCTTTTTTGACGGTGATATAGACGGCTCTGAAGTCATCGATTACATCGTCATAACGATGCCAAGTGCTGATGGATGGTTTGTTACCCATCCCAATGGCGCCATCAATGATGGTGACGGCCGTTGGATTATCCCCAGCAATAATATGACCAACGACACGACTCAAGAACAAGCATTATCGATTTTAGAGGGTATGACAATATCAAGCGAACATGCCACTGTTTTGCAAGGTATTATCGTTGAAGCAAGAGTGTTAGACAGAGATGATCCTGAAATCATTACTGCAAATATCTTCGTTACTTTCGATCAACCAACTTCAACATCTACTGCCTCTACGGTAACTGCACTGCAAGCCACCGATGTCGATGCGACAGAAGACAGCACCATCAATTTTGCGGGTCATCTCAACTTATCCATCACCAGTGATAATAATGATGTCATAAGCTTTAGAGTGCTAGCCAGCGACTTACCTCAGGGCGGTTATTTTACCGGTAGTGACGTTATCGCCCTCTATGACAGTAGTGGCGAAAACATCATCGAATATGTCTTTACTACAGCATCGTTAAGTAACTTAGCATTACATAATATTTCTGAGGATTTTTCCGGTGATTTGACTATTCCTATTCGCATCATTGCCACAGACTCATTAAGTGGTGATACCAAAGTAGATGATTCTCAGAATCTGGAAATTAATATTACCCCAGTGGCTGATGGTGTCACTCTGGAGTCATTAATTGATACCATGGATGAAGATGACCCTAAGGCCTTAGGGTTATTTTTAGCCTTCGCTGACACAGATGCCACCGCTAACACTGGTGGTGAAGAAAAAATCATTTTGGACGACCCTGCACAGCTATTTACCATTACCCTGCTCGATGGCGGCCAGCTCATTGATAACACTGGTTTGTTCCAGCTAAAATCTGGCACTGATGATACTTGGGAATTTACAGGTAACACCAATGTAGCATTAAACAATGCCCTAGCTTTATTGCAATTTTCACCACCAGAACACCTAAGTGGTGACTTTAGACTACTGATTTCAGGCACTGTCAGTGACACTGCAGATATTGATGGTGCTAATGTTATCGACAACGCAAACTTCAGCGATACTATAACGATTCAAGTCACCCCTGTTACTGATGCTGCAGAGGTGCCAGCAGATCTGATTATCATTAACGGTACTGAAGATACCAATATTGCCTTAACTGGTATCAATAGTTCTATTATCGGTCTGATTGATACCGACGGCTCCGAAGTGCAATACATCACCATCCAAGGAGTCCCAGAAGGCGCCACTGTTTATTACCAAGATGCAGGCGGTAATTTACAGCTTTTACCTAACAATGGTGCAGATGGAGGTCAGTTTAATGGCTCTCCTACAAGCTACTGGACCATTACCCCAGACCAACTCGATAGCATTGTCATCAAGCCACCACAAAATTTTAATGGCGATATACCATTGTCACTTTCAATCATCACTCAAGAGTTAGGTACTGATGACTTCGTCACAACCTCTATGGACTTTTTAGTGGGTGTCAGTCCAGTCGCAGATGGTGTCCAAATAATCTCAGCTCCAGATGACTACAGCGCCATAGAAGGCGATGTTATTAAAGTCGAACTAGGGGCTGAGCTAATTGACCTTGAAGGGCATGAGTCCATTAGAGTCGAAGTGACGATTACTTCAGCAGAAGCGACTGCCCTCATCGATTTAGCAGGTATTGAAATTGATGGTCAATTTGCTGCATTGATTTCTGACGGGAATGGCGGATTTACAGCATCGCTGCTGGTCAATGAAACCAGTTTAGATGAAATAAAAATCTTACCTGGTGAACTTGCATTCGGTACCTTACAAGTTGAGTTGGCACTTTCCAGTATTGATACTGCTGAAGTACTAGGCTCAAATGAAACAGATCAAAGCGCTGCACAAATAGTCAATTTCGAGATTGAAATAACCCCAGAAGTCGACCCACCGATTTGGACACAATTTGGCGATATTAATGCTTTAACTACCAACGATATCCCACTCAACCTTGGGCTTGAATTACAAAATCCAGCCCCAGGAGAGACTGCAAGCCTCACTATTTTAGGCGTGCCTGACGGGGCAACGTTATCAGCTGGGACCCAACAAGGTAATCAATGGATAGTCCCAATTGAGAGTGTTGCTGACCTAATGATAAGCGGTGTAACGGCAGGTACCACTTTTGAATTAAGCCTAGACCCAACAGCAACACTTGATGGCGAATCTGCAGAAGGCGCTCTAGAAACCATCACAATTACCGTTGATGTTAACGCAGTAATGAACATTCCAGCTGCCATGGCCAACTTTGCTTTCAATGATGCTAATACCGATGTAAATCCTAATAACCTTGAACCCATGACACAAAGCTCAGCCGTTTATGGTTTACAACTTGAAGATTTCCAACAGCAAGTCATGGAAGAAATGTATCAAAGGATGCAATTTGAATACATGAGGCAATATGACACGCCTTACCGTTATGTGTCGCCAATGGACCCTATTGACTCAATTTTGCCAATCAATCCTGTCATTAATGATGCAAGTACTAATACAAGTGCCAATACAGGTACTCATGCAAATACTAATGTAATTTCTAATGAAAATGCTTATGCGCAAGATTTCAGTACCCCTGCATCGCAGCAAAGCCTGTCCGCAAATGTCGAAGCTGCACCTAAAGAGATTCAGCCTTTTAGTATTGATTTTAATCCCAACACAAAACCTGAGTATGGCTATCAAGATCCTGTTGGCAGTGAGCTTATTGATAGTGAGCTTATTAGAATTGAGTTAAGCCCAAATAATCCTGTCGACGACATTACCCCGATTGAATTTACACTCAATCAAATCATGCCAATATCAGCACAACCAACAAGCTTAACTGCTACGAATGACATCATCTCAGTAGCCCAAAATTCAGCGTTATCCCTGATTAGTGTTGATACTCATTGGGGGGATAAACTTATTGAACAACCAGGATTTGGTTACATACAACCTATTCCTGATAGTTCACCGACTAGAGTTTCACAAACAGATGCATCACACACAGATTTATCTCACACCAATAGTGCCTTTAATACTGAACTTAGCAATCAACCTAATGATGAAATCAATTCGCTAAATTCACTTACATCGGCCATTAAAGATTCCTTATCAAAACAAGAAACGTTAACCACCAGTTTTGAAAGTGAAAGTTATTTAAATCAATCAGCACTAGATGAAATCAATCAACTAACTCAACAGCAAACGCTGCTGAACCAAAGTTAAATATTTAAGTAACAATAGTGATAAAAACAATATAAACAGAGACATAAAAGCTAGATAAACAATAACAAAGATGCAAAGGATGAGCCGTCTATAATGTCAGCAAATGAAAGCGCTAAACAACAAGCTAATCATCAAGCCTTAAACAGTTTACTGACACTGATTAAGGCTCATTTTGGCCTGCCTATCTCCTCAGAAAGTCTTTCTAAAATCTTATCCGCCCATCCTATTAATAGCGGCGAAGAACAACGGGCTCTTCAGCTAAGTGATTTACTCAAACAAATTAATGTTGATAGCGCGCCCCAAGCATTAAGTTTTAATCATTTAGCTTTGCCCGCAATCATATTTGATCAACACAACCAGGCCTACTTTGCATCAGAAAAACAGCAAGGCGCATTAATGCTTGTTGATATGCAAGGTCAACACACTCAAATAAATGAAAAACAGTTCGCAGCGCAATTTAAGTCCAATTCAGCCCATTGCTGGTACATCAAGCCCATAGAGCAACTTGATGAGCGCGGTACTGAACACCATAAAGACACTAAAAGGCATTGGCTTTTAGCGGCATTTGATGAAGTAAAACCCTTTTATGGCAGCTTTTTAATCGGCTCGTTAGCGATTAACTTGCTGGCATTAGTCACCCCGCTATTTACCATGAATGTTTATGACCGCGTCGTACCCAACCAAGCTATCGATACTCTATGGGTACTCGCCAGTGGCGCGTCAATTGCCATTGTATTTGACTGGCTATTACGCCAAGCCAGAACACGTTTAGCAGACGTTGCTGGTAAACAAGTTGATATAAAACTGTCATCAACCTTATTTGAAAAAGTCATCGGCATGCGATTAGAAAACCGTCCAGCTTCTTCAGGTGCTTTTGCTAAGCAACTGCAAGAATTTGACAGCATTCGTGATTTCATCACCTCTGTCACTCTCGTCACTGCGGTAGATTTACCCTTCACCTTATTATTTCTGGTGTTAATTGCTTGGCTTGGTGGTGTCATGGTGTTTGTGCCGCTGACCTGCATGGTCGTGCTCATTTTGCTAAGTGTTTTCATGCAAAAGCGCTTATCAGTAACCATCGAAGAATCATCAAAGCTATCAACTCAGCGCCAAGCTCATCTTGTTGAAAGCTTAAATATGCTGGCAGAAATAAAACAAAATAACGGTCAAGCAAAAGCCTCGAGAGTCTGGAATGAAACCGTCAGCAGTCTAGCTGACTGGCAAAATGAATCTCGTATTAGCTCTAATACCCTTAGTCATAGCGTGATGAATTGCCAACAGTTAGTGTCAATTGGCTTAATCATCACTGGGGTATATCAGATCCACCAAGGCAACTTAAGTATGGGGGGCTTAATCGCCATCGTAATGTTAAGCGGCAGAGCTTCCAGCGCCATTAATCAAATCGCCATGTTGTTACTTAAATATCAGCAAACTCGATCTGCGATTACCTCCGTTGAATCTATTTTAGAGTTACCGCAAGAGAACCAACAGCAATCATTAAATGTGGCGCAATTCCCTTTCAATGGCAGCCTTAATCTTCGTGGTGCAAGCTTTAGTTACCCTGAACAACCCCTGTCAGCATTTAACGATGTATCTCTTGATATTAAAGCGGGTGAAAAGGTCGGATTTTATGGTCCTGCTGGTGCAGGAAAATCAACGCTCATGGCGCTGATAGCAGGCCAATATCAACTCAGTGAAGGTCAACTGTTTTATAACCAATTGGAAGCTCAACAATGGTCAGTCGGCAGGCTCCGTGACCATATTGGTTATATGAGCCAACAACCTAACTTAGTCTATGGCACAGTGCTTGATAATTTGCTTTACGGTATCGGCCAAGTGGATGAAACCTTGCTAGCACAAACCATGATGAGTACAGGCATTGATAAGCTCATGGATCGACTTGGAAGCGGCCTTAATAGCCAAGTAGGTGAATTTGGTCGTCAGCTATCAGGTGGCCAACGTCAAGCTATAGCCCTTTGCCGTACCCTACTTCGCCAGCCGACTTTATTGATCCTTGATGAACCCACAAGCGCCATGGATGAACGCAGTGAAACCCAAATTATTAGCAGTTTAAAAATGAATACTCAAAACTGCACTATGCTCATTTCGTCACACAATCCAAAAGTGCTTAGCCTTTGCGACCGTATTATTGTGATGGATAAAGGTGCCATTATTGGCGAGAAATCTGCTGCCGAGTTACTTGAACCTAATAAACGTCGTATCAAAGCGGTTAACGTTCGCAACACCAGCAACTCAAAGGCTCACACTTCAAATACAAGTGCTTCAAAAACGAATACCTCAAAGATAAGTGAGGTGAAATCATGAGTGCAAACTTACATATAAAACACCTTGAAGGAGCTAAACGAGCCAACCGAGTCATATTACTCACATTTGGCTTACTCTGTTTCACACTCATTTGGGCAGCTTTTGCGACATTAGAAGAAGTTGTCGTCGGTGAAGGCAAAGTGGTTCCCGCCTCTGCAGTGCAACAAATTGAGAGTTTAGACGGTGGCAGTTTAAAAGAGATCCTTGTTAAAGAAGGCGACACCGTCATCGCAGGACAAACCCTATTAGTTATCGATGAACTGAGATTTGCTTCAGCATTTCATGAAGCCAGATTAAATAGTGTGGCGCTTAAAAACCAACTAACTCGACTCGAAGCCTTACTCGATAGTGTCCTTATTGATGACACCCAAGCATTATGGTTTTCACAAGTACAAATTACCCCACAACAGTTTGATATTGCCGACAGCTCAGCTAACAGACGATCACAGGCAATATATAACTCGCAGCTATCGCAATTAATTTCACAGCTAGATCAAACCGCCCAAATAGTTGAGCAAAAACGCCAAGCAAAAGAAGAAGTGAACATTAATATCAATGCTCAGCGCAGTGGGCTTACGATGGCAAAACAAGAAATTCGCATGACCCGTGAGGCTGTTGGTGAAGGCGCTGTAGCAGAGTTAGAGTTATTAAAACTTGAGCGTGATGCAGTAAGACTGCAAGGAGAATTATCAGCATCACAAGCCAGTGAAAGGCAACTTAAAGCCGCCATCAGTCAAGCAGTGGCAGAGCGCCGAAATGTCGCACTCGATTTTGTTAACCGCACCACTGATGAGCGCAATAAAACCAGTAATGAATTATCTGCATTAACCGAAAATATGAAAGCCCTAGCCGACAGGCTGGAACGTACCCAAATTACCAGTCCCGTTTCGGGCAGCGTGTCTAATATTGTCGTGCGATCAGCAGGGCAAGTGGTAGAACCAGGCCAAGTACTCATGGAAGTAGTCCCTCAAGATGACCAACTCATTATCGAAAGTCATATCGCGCCAAAGGACATTGCTTTTGTTCATAAAGGCTTAAAGGCAATGGTGAAATTTACGGCTTATGACTTTGTGATATACGGTGGTATTAAAGGTGAGGTCATATACGTCAGCCCTGATGCACAACAACTTGAAGATGGCACAACTTACTATGAAGCCCATATTCAAACTGATGAAAACCAACTGAACGGCTGGCCAATTATTTCAGGCATGCAAGCCTCAACCGATATTTTAACTGGCAATAAAACCGTCTTAAATTACTGGCTAAAACCGCTATTGCGGGCCAGAGCAAATGCGCTACGAGAACCGTAAGGTAAAGGTAAGGATACTATGCAAAAACTGTTATTCATTTCTGCTTTAGTAATATCAACACAGGCACAAGCACTGACGTTGGAACAATCAGTAGCAGAAGCGATAAATCACCATCCAAGGTTGCAGCAAAAGTATGCCAGCTTTGAAGCCGCAGTTCGTTATAAAAAAGCCGCTGTGGGTGATTATCTTCCTCAAGTTAAACTCTACGGTGGTGTCGGTTACGAAGAAGTTCGATATAACAGCGGCCAACGAGTTGATACTGATCTAAATCGCACCGAACTCGGCGTTAAAGTATCGCAATTATTGTTTGATGGGTTTAGAACAACCTCTGAAATTGACCGCCTTGAATTTGAACAAGAAGCCGAGCGATTTGGCTTGATTTCAGAAGCTGAAAACTTGTCACTAGAAGTCGCCACCGTTTACTTAAACCTAGTCGAAGCAAACCGTATTGTCGGCCTCGCTGAGCGCAATATTGAAGAACATAAAGATATCCTTAAGGATATCATCTTACGTCAAAATAAAGGCTTAAGCAGTGAATCTGATGTCGCTCAAGTTAAAGCGCGTGTGGCAACCAGTCAATCGGGTTATCTCGCAGCACGCAATCAGCAAATGGATTTACAAGCTAAGTATTATGATCTTGTCGGGCAACTTCCGGTAGATTTATATAATGCTAAACCTGACTTTAATTATGTGCCTACCTCATTAAAATTAGCGCTTGAACAAGCAGTTAAGAATCACCCTGAAATCGATGCTGCAATCAATGACACTCAAGCAGCCTCATCTCAATATGAGCGCGAAAAAAGTGATTACTGGCCTAAGCTATCAATCGAGCTACAAGCCAACAAAAATGACAATATTGGCGGAATTGAAGGCCCTGATGAAGACGCCAGAGCCATGTTAATGCTGAGCTATGATTTGTATAACGGCGGCTCAACCAATGACAGAGCAGAAGCCGCAGCTTGGCAAGTTCAGCAAGCTAAATCCATTCGTCAGCAAACCGAAAAGCAAGTGATAGAAGGCACTCGCCTAGCTTGGAATTCATACGAATTTGTCGGTCAGCAACGTAAATTCTATCAAGTAAATGTCGATCAGGCTGTGCAGGCAGAACAAGGCTATCAACGCCAGTTTGGACTTGGCAGACGTTCATTGCTTGATGTCCTCGATGCCAAAGTCGAAGTGTATCTTGCGCGCAAAAACTATCTTAGTGCTTATTACAATTATCACATTGCGGCCTATCGCTTAATTAACGCGACAGGGCAACTGATCGAATCATTTAGGGTCGACACCCCTAACCAATGGCAAGAGGAGAAGTAACATGAAATCAATTAACTTACTGCCACTTTGCCTACTTGCCCTAACACTCAGCGCTTGTATAGAAACACCGCACCCAGCCCTTGTTGAACAGCAAAGTCGTGATTTATACGATTTGGATACAGATGGTGTGATTTCCGCACGCGATCTATGCCTAAGTACTCCAGATGGTTCAGTTATCAATAATGATGGCTGTGAAAGCTCAACCACAGTAGAAAAACAAGCCAGTAGAGTGGTGATGTTTGAGTTTGATAAGCACACGTTAACCACTTACGAATCAGAACGATTGGCAAAAATGGTCAATGCTGTTAAACATTATCAAGATGCAAGAATATACTTAATCGGTGACACCAGCCCAGAAGGCAGTGATGCCTATAACCATGAACTCGCTAAAAAACGCGCCGCTGAAATCACGCGAATAATCGTAGCCCAAGGCATTAATGAGCAACAAATTACCTCGCAAGTATATTTTGAATCTAACATGATCCCAAATGCCATCAGAGGTCGCGAGCATCGCTTAGTTGCAGTTGCTAAATGGCAGGAGTCAGGTATTGAAAAAGCTTGGCATATTTTTTCAACAGAAAAAGTAGCTAAACCTAAGCCAAGTAAAGCTACTGGCATATAATATAAATAAAAAATATTATTAAAAATGCTGCCATGCTGGGTCTTTTTTTGATTACAGGGCAAGTTCAAAGTTATGTTTGAATTATTGCCCTTATCAGTGATCTAGCTAACACGCCGAACATATTCGACTTCACTAACTTACGCCGAAATGATTGAATTATTGTATTCTTCATTCATGAGGCCTTATCATGCATAAAAGCGTTAAAACATTACTAGCCACAACGGCTCTATTTTTCAGTAGTCATTTGATTACAGGTACAGCAGTAGCAAACAGCGGCTGTGCATTTGATGAAGAGCAATCAGGCTTCATGGCGACATGCAGCGAGGAGAAACAAGAAGTGATTATCACTGGCATTGTTGAAATTTCAGCACTTGAAAAAGATTTACCAGGTTACGCAGCAGAGTACGAAAACTACCAAACTAATGCAGATGCAATTTCAGCATTAAAAGCAATCGACACTCCAACTAATGTTGTCGTTATTATCGGTACTTGGTGCCCAGATTGTCACCGTGAAACACCACGTTTCATGAAGCTAATTGAAGAAGTTGCTAACCCAAATATCACCGTCACTTACATAGGTGTAGATCGCAGCAAATTAGATCCAGAAGGCTTAGCTGCTAACTATGAGTTCAGCCGTATACCAACCTTCATCGTAGAGCAAGACGATAAAGAAATTGGCCGCATCATTGAAAGACCTGAAGTGACTTTAGAGCAAGATTTACTGAACATCATTAAGTAATCAGTATTTAAGCATCTGATTAATTGATAATCAAAAAGGGACGCTAACGTAAGTTAGCGTCCCTTTTTTGTATTCTTTTACTGCTGTTTCTGGGTAATGAAAACGATGAAATAGCTTATTCAGTTTGCTCAACTCGTTCAGCTAACATGGTCAATACGCCTTCTCGCAGCGCACCGCCAGAAAGGTTAAGCGACTCGATATCCAGCAGTTCAAACAAGGCGATTAAAATAGCAATACCTGATGCAAACGTTGGTGCTTTCTCTTCAGATAACCCCTGAATATGATGCAGTGACTCATTTTTTTGCGCTAAAACCTCATCACGAAAACGGTATAACACCTTTAAGGTAATGATTTCTGATAATTCACGATGATTAAGCACAGATACAACCGACTGTACTGCGCCTGAAGCACCTACGACGCCTTGCCAACCTAATTCCCTCAATAACTCGCTATGCGGTTCAAGCGCCTTTGATACGGCTAATTTGGCTTGTTCGAAATGATGAAGTTGATAAGGGACTTGATTGAAAAACTGCTGATTAAAGCGAACACAGCCAAAGTCTAAACTGGTTTTAAATAGCACCTGATTGCCATTACCGATAATAAACTCAGTGCTAGCACCACCAATATCAATCACCAAACGTTGACCATCACCTTCAGTGGTGGCTGCCATACCTTGATAAATGAGTTCAGCTTCACGCAGGCCGCTAATCACTTCAATAGGATGACCTAAAATCGGTAACGAGCGTTGATGGAATTCTTGGGCATTTGAGATAACACGAAGGGTTGCTGTTGCAAAAACAGCAACATGTTGCTGAGCGACTTGATGCTTTTCAAGCATCTCAGCAAACATGGATAAGCAATCCAAACCACGTTGTAATACTGCTTCAGCTAAGCGATTATCCTCGCCAATACCTTCTGCCAAACGCACTTTCTGCTTATATTTAGCAATAATTGTTGGCTGGCCATCCAATGTTTGGGCAACCAACATATTAAAGCTATTTGAGCCAAGCGTTATCGCGGCGTAACAAGGTAATGTAGCTGAACCAGTCATTTACGAGTGTCTGCGATTCCTTTGAGGTGGACGACCACCACTGCGATGTGCACCATTACGATTGCCACCGTCACGACCACGCGTCGTAGGATGCTTACGATGAATACGCACAGGAGGCGGTAAATCATCAAGTAATGCTTCACGATCGTAATTCGTCACAGGAATTGAATGTGATATATACGTTTCAATTGCAGGCAGGTTCAGTGCATATTCTTCACATGCAAAACTCACCGAAACGCCTTTTTGACCCGCACGACCTGTACGGCCAATACGGTGAACATAATCTTCACAATCATCTGGTAAATCATAGTTATACACATGAGATACATCAGAAATATGTAGACCACGAGCAGCTACATCCGTTGCCACTAATAAATCAAGTGCACCTGAAGTAAATTGCTCAAGAATACGGATACGTTTCTTTTGCGGCACATCACCAGTCAGTAAACCAACGCGATGTCCATCACCTTCTAACCATGACCAAACTTTTTCACAGCTGTGCTTGGTATTAGAGAAAATGATCGCTTTTTCAGGCCAATCTTCTTCTAGCAAGGTTAATAACAGACGCATTTTGTCATCTGTTGAAGGGTAGAAAATTTCTTCTTTAATGTTCTTAGATGTTTTTTGCTCAGGGGCAATTTCAACTTTCTCAGGATCATTCATATGATCATAAGCCAGTTCTTGCACCTTCATTGATAATGTTGCTGAATACAACATGTTCAAGCGAGACTTGGCATCAGGCATACGTCTAAACAAGAAACGAATGTCCTTAATAAAGCCTAAATCGAACATACGATCAGCTTCATCAAGTACAACCGCTTGAATTGAATTCAAACTGATCACACCTTGACGAACATAATCGATAATACGGCCAGTGGTACCAATAAGAATATCAACACCAGCATCAAGTACTTGACGTTGAACATCGTAACTTTCGCCACCGTAGACAATACCAACCTTTAAGCCAGTATGTTTTTCTAATAATTTGGCATCTTTTGCAATCTGAATCGCTAATTCGCGAGTCGGCGCCATAATAATTGAACGTGGCTGATTAATTTGTCGCCCTTCTGGTATGGCAACCGATAAAAGATGGTTAAATGTGGCAACCAAAAAAGCCATTGTTTTGCCAGTACCTGTTTGTGCCTGACCTGCAATATCTTTTTGTTGCAATAAAATGGGAAGAGATAACGCCTGAATTGGCGTACAAAATTCAAAGCCATTTTCGTTTAAAGCCTGAATTACCTCTGGTTTCAAAGGGAAGTCAGCAAACTTTTGGGTAGATAAATGTGTTTCGCTCATAGCTCAAGCATACTCGTTAGTGTTGCAAAAAAAGACTTAATCGTTTGAAATAGCCCACACGTTTACTTGAAAACTATTTAACCGCCCCAATATACATGGTAAGCCATTAATAAACTAGCAATGGTGCCAAATCTGGAGATTTACATGAGCGATAAAATTGTATACCTAAGCGATGACAGCTTCGAAAATGACGTCATTAACTCAGAATTGCCTGTATTGGTAGACTTCTGGGCTGAATGGTGTGGTCCTTGTAAAATGATTGCGCCAATCTTAGACGACGTAGCTGAAGAGTACGCGGGTAAGATCACTGTAGCTAAACTTAACGTTGACCAAAATAATGTATCACCTGCTAAGTACGGTGTACGTGGCATCCCGACATTATTAATGTTCAAAGGCGGCGAGTTAGTTGCCACTAAAGTAGGTGCATTATCAAAGACTCAATTAAAAGAGTTTATTGACGCACAAGCTTAATCAAGCCTCTCATTAAAATGACAGCTGTTGATTGAAAGTTGAATATTATTCATAACGAGCTAACACGGTTAGTTCGCTATTGTTGTTTAAAAACTAACAATATTTAGTTAACTCAACCGATACACCTTATGACATTGCTGCGCATTTTAAGCTTGAAAAGTGATAATCGGCACAATATGTGAACAATTTGTGCCGATTCTTCGCTAAAATTCTGGACGTCATGCAGATATAGTGCTAATTTATTCATCAGATTTTTTCAACTAAACTCCTACTCGCTTTTCAATCACACATTTCTACATTGTTCTACCCTTTGATTGATTGCGGTAAGCATCGTCGCGTAATACAAGACCCCCAACATGAATTTAACTGAATTAAAAGACACGTCTATATCAGACCTAGTTTCACTAGCAGAAAGCATGAAATTAGAAAATATGGCCCGTGCTCGCAAGCAGGACATCATTTTCTCCATTCTGAAAGCCCACGCCAAAAGCGGTGAAGATATCTTTGGTGGCGGCGTATTAGAAATCCTCCAAGATGGCTTTGGATTTCTAAGAAGTTCGGATGGTTCTTACCTAGCTGGCCCAGATGACATTTATGTCTCGCCAAGCCAGATCAGACGCTTCAATATGCGTACCGGTGATACCATTTTTGGTAAAATCCGCCCACCAAAAGACGGTGAACGCTATTTTGCTCTGCTAAAAGTCAACGAAGTTAACTTCGACAAACCTGAAAATTCTCGCTCTAAAATCTTATTCGAAAACCTTACCCCACTACATGCTGAAGATCGTCTACGTATGGAACGCGGTAACGGTTCTACTGAAGACATCACTTCACGAATTCTTGATTTATGTTCTCCGATTGGTAAAGGTCAGCGTGGTTTGATCGTTGCACCGCCAAAAGCAGGTAAAACCTTACTGCTACAGAACATGGCGCAAAGCATTACCCATAACAACCCAGAAGTGGTGTTAATGGTATTGCTAATCGACGAACGTCCTGAAGAAGTAACCGAAATGCAGCGCATGGTTAAAGGTGAAGTTATTGCTTCTACTTTCGATGAGCCAGCATCACGTCACGTACAAGTGGCTGAAATGGTTATCGAGAAAGCCAAACGTTTAGTTGAGCATAAGAAAGATGTCGTTATCTTATTAGACTCAATCACGCGTCTTGCTCGTGCTTACAACACGGTTATCCCATCATCAGGTAAAGTACTTACCGGTGGTGTTGATGCTAACGCACTTCATCGTCCAAAGCGTTTCTTTGGTGCAGCTCGTAACATCGAACACGGTGGCAGCTTAACCATTATCGCAACAGCGCTAGTTGATACTGGCTCTAAGATGGATGAAGTTATTTACGAAGAATTTAAAGGTACAGGTAACCAAGAGTTACACCTTTCTCGTAAAGCAGCTGAAAAACGTGTTTTCCCAGCAATCGACTTTAACCGTTCAGGTACACGTCGCGAAGAAAAACTCACCACACCAGACGAACTTCAAAAAATGTGGATTTTACGTAAAATCCTTAATCCTATGGATGAAGTATCAGGTATGGAATTCCTTATCGATAAATTGGCTATGACCAAAACAAACGATGAGTTCTTCACTGCAATGAAGCGCGCTAAAAGCTAATTCGTTTTTATAAGCAAATTCTGAAAATGCCGTTAATTCCATTGAATTAACGGCATTTTTTTATGTAGAATCAAATGGATTAACTAATAATTAACAAACAAAAAGGATTTGATGTGTTTAAATTTATCTTGGTGTTTTTCACCATTGTTACGCTTACAGGTTGTGTTACTCCTATCAATCTACAAGAACAAAGCCCTTCCCCTGAGTATCAGAATCAACAACCCATTTTAATCAGCGTTATTGATAACCGAAAAAGAGTTAAAGAAGGTAAACCTGAAACCTTTATTGGCCGAGCACATGTAACATTTGGCATTCCTGTAGATTGGAATGTTGATGCATTACTTGCCACAGAAAAAGATGACAAATCACTTACTCTAAGTGAATGGCTACAAAAAAGAATTGTTCTCGGATTAACGGATAAAGGTTGGCAGGTAAAACCGGCAGATTTAGACGCTGTACCAACTGAAACAATTGCGAGTGATGTACTAGTAGAACAAGAATCACAACACCTTCTTGTACTTGATTTACAAGAGTGGTTTTTCAGTATCAATTTAAATTGGGTATCGTCGTTTAGCTTTGATACCGAGGTAAATACTTATTTATTTGATAAGGATCAGGGTCTATCGCATCAAGCAAACCTCAAAGAAAGAGACGTAGTTGATGAAAAGGCTGATGAATCGCCACAAAATAACATATTGAGAGCATATCGAGATCAGTTATTGCAAATCTTATCTGATCCAGCATTAAAAGCTCAAATTCAACAATCACCAAATGTCATCACCACTGATTCAGCGACAGCGCTCTAAGCTCATAATTCAGTAATAAAAAGCCGCTTAACAATCATTAAGCGGCTTTTTGAGGGTTAAATTACTAAATTTTAAACAGACTAACTAATATAACTTTGGCCTGCATACACCACGAAATGTCGTAGTGCTAACACTCCTAAAATAGTGCTACAAGAAACCGTAATTAAAAAGCCCTTAGTATGACGCCATGACTTAGGCGCTAATGTACTAGCAAGTACAGGGACCACTAGGCCAAGTCCGACAACACCTAGCCAGAATACGCTAGCCCAAGTCCCAGTCGTAATAGCCGCTGTTGCCGCCTGAGCTGCTGGACCTGAAAAGTTAAGACCAACAAACAGCAAGACTAAACATAAGGCTTCATTGAATGCGACAGGGTATTCAATGCGGTGTACTTGCTCAATACAGTCAGACTCTTTTTTACTGAAGAACAAGGTGGCCACTAAGATATTACCCGCCGAACCCACAGACAGCGCCGATGCTAAAAATAACGCAGGTAACACAGCGGTATTTAAAATCGGGTAGCTAATTAACGCAGAGAGTAAGAAACCAGTGTAAATCCCAACTCCTATCGCCAGTACAAAAATCAGCTTATTCAAACTATTTTCAAGCTTGCGACACACCTTTACCACACCCGATAACCATGGCGCATATTGCAGTAACGGTTTTTCAAAAACTAAACCTGCAAATACAAATACCAGCGGGATATAAAATAATAACGCTAATACCCCCCAAGCCATTACTGAAGTAAAGTTGTAGTTGAGTAAAATATGATAAAACTCAAATGGCTTAGTCAAGTCAAGCATTAACAACGCCATACCAACACAAATAGAGATCGGTCCAACAACAGCTGCAGCCTTGATAACTGGTAAGCCTTCAGTGGGTAAGCCACGACTTTGCCTGTACCATTTAAGCCCAATTGCCACCAGCATTGAACCCGCTGATAACCCTGCCATAAATAAGTAAACTGCGATTATCCAGTTCCAAACGACTGGATCATATTGCTCCATTGAGCCCCAGATATTATTCATGCTTTGATCCCTCCTTTACGGCTAGGAATGCGATAAACCCTTGGCTCAGTGCCTAGATTCACTTTTTGTTGATAATGATTTTTAGTGTCTAATAACTGACTGACTTCTGAGGTTAAATCATTGGCATCACCAAAAGTCAGTGCTTGAGTGGGACAAACCGTGACACAAGCTGGCTCTTCACCGCGAGCTAAGCGGGTCTCTTTACAAAAGTCGCACTTGTCTGGCACTCGGGTTTCAGGGTTAATAAAGCGCACTTTGTAAGGGCAAGCAGCAACGCAGTACAAGCAACCAACACACTTGCCTTCATTGATAGACACAATGCCATCATCATTGACGTAGGCCGCGCCTGTTGGGCAGACTTTCACACACGGAGCATTCTCACACTGCTCACATGAAACTCGATTATATTTAAAATGAAGGTGAGGAAAATTGCCATAAGGCCCCTCAACGCGAACCTGAATACGAGTCACTGACTCAGGGACATTATTTTCACTGCGACAAGCGACATTACACGCTTGGCAGCCAATGCACTTGTTTTCATCGTGCACAAGGACATAACGTTTAGTCATAATGAACTCCGATTAAATCTTGGCTATTTTGACGCCGGTAGTGTGCAAGTTCATGCCAGTAACCGGAGACGTAACGTGAGGAAGTAAGTTGCCGCAATGAATACCTTTACCGGTAGCACGTGCAAGCTCTTTGTTTTTAGAACCGCAGCCCATATAAGCAAATACGGTGTCTGGGCGAATACCAGGCGTGACCAGAGCATGACCCTCTTCACTGCCAGTGTCGTTGAAAATTCGAATCTTATCACCGCTAGAAATGCCCATGTGTCCGGCTGTAATTGGATGGATCCAAAGGGCGTTATCAGACATCAAATTCGCTAAGATAGGTACATTTTGAGTCGCACCATTGGTGTGAACGGCCACTTTACCTTGAATGAAAAACAGCTCATCAGCTTTTTTCATAGTCACTTCGCGATATTTAATCACCCCGCGGCCAGGCGCCATTTTTTCGACCTTATTAGAGCTCAATTCAATCTTGCCTGAAGGCGTTTTGAAGCTCAGATGACTGGCATAAGTGGAATCTTCATCAGGTGTAATGGCATTGGGATATTCAGACACAAACGTATTTACCATGCTTGGCTCACGCAGCATTAACGGTTTACCGTAGCTGACCCAACCATCACGCTTAATCTTGTCTAATAATTTAACGTCTTTGTTCACTTGGAACATCTGTAAGGTCTGCATATTTTCCCAAGGGAAGTATTCACCTTGACCTAATTTGTCAGCCACCTCTTTCCAGATCTGCCAGCTTGGTTTGGTATCACCAATGGTATCTACCACTCGTTGACGCACGTAATAAGCAGGGTTTTTACCTGACTTATCTTTAATTTCTTCATCACGTTCAAGATAGGTTGATTCTGGCAGGAATACATCGGCGTAAGCTGCGCTCTCAGTGATGTACAAATCACACGCCACCACAAAATCTAGCTTCTGCATTGATTCAACAATGCGCGCTCTATCTGTCATGGTTTGCATTGGATTAGTGCGGCTCATTACCCAGCCATGAAGCTGGTACGGCACAGCATCAAGGGTTGCATCCAGAATTGTTTGATAAATTCCGCCTGATGACCACAACATGGAATATTGCTCATCCACCATATCGATGCGCTTCGCTTCGATTTTAGGCAGGTTTTTAACCCCTGGCTTAGATAAGGTTGGTGCAACCGTTTCACCAGCAAACTTATTATAATTCGATGCTTTTTTACCGAAGTACAAACCACCTTTACGTTCAATGTTGCCCACCAGAACATTGGCAGCATATAACGCACGGCGCATTTCAAACTCTTCTGTTGTGAATGACGAACGATGCCCGAAATCCACTAATACATGTGGCGCTGCAGCTGCGTATTCATGGGTTATACGGCGAATATCTTCTGCTGGTACATCACTGATCGCTTCAGCCCACTCAGGGGTGTAGCTTTTAACTTCTTTAGCAAATTCATCGAAGCCTTCGACGTATTTCGCGACAAAATCTTTATCGTACAAATCATCATGAATAAGCGTATGACACATGGCCAACGCAACCGCGACATCAGTGCCTGGCTTAATCGCATACCACTCATCAGCTTTGTCTGCCACGATAGAAAAGCGCGGTTCAAATACGACTAGCTTTGCGCCCTTTTCCATTTGGGCATTCATCATTCCTCGAGTTTCAGACATGTTGATGCCTTCATACAAGTTATGACCAAAGTTAATGATGTACTTTGAATTACTTAAATCACGCTTGATTTTGCCACCAAAAATGGCTTTAGCCGCAACCACATAACCCGCAGGACACGTTGAGGCATGGGTGAAAGTATTAGGACTACCAAAGGATTTTGCTAGGTGGAAAAGATGGCCTTCAAGTGAGCCAGATTTAGACGAAAAAGCAACAGACTCAGCACCATGTTTGGCTTTAATTTTATTGAGGTTTTCAGCAATCAGACTATAGGCTTCATCCCACTCGATTTCTGCCCATTTACCTTCACCACGTTCACCCACTCGCTTCAGCGGTTTAACAATACGTTGCTTATCGTAAAGTAAACTATGACCAGCACCACCGCGAGCACAAACTGCACCACCAAATGATTTGGCTTTTTTATTACCGAGAATGGATACGTTTTTGCCGTTAACCACTCTGGCTGATATTGGACAGCGTGTAGAACACATTTCGCAACTACTTGCGATAGACTCTTCACTGCCTTGAACTGTGACACTGCCTAAGGCGGCAATCGAGCCGGGCAAAGCAGCAAGGGCACAACCTGCGGTACCTGCGCCTGCGCCTTTGATAAAGGTTCGCCGATCTAGTTTCATGGTGTATCTCCCAAATGACAATAATGACCAAGAACATAAAACGGCGTACGCATTATCCAAAAAACTGGATTGCCAAGCTGTTAAGCTGTTCTAAGGTTTTCATCATTCTCACTCAAGGAAATAACCTTGAATATTGTGGTAAACCACATACTCACTCGTCTACATCGTGCATTGTGATTGGGTTCACGGTTTAAAAAACCGCCTACTGCAATCAAAAAATAACGCCATTGTGGTTAACCACATATCGCTAAAAAATATGAATTAATGCACAAAACTAGCGTTTATCGGCTATAAATCAGCGTATGTACGATCTCTTATTACGCATTTATATTTAGCGCTCAAACTCACTCAGTTAACTCACAACTTTTTGCTGACTACCCCTCTTCTTTAATCCCAACGTGGCCACACAACCTGTTATTTCATCTTCACGATTATCTAATCTAAAAGTACCTTCGTGTTCCTTCATCACCTCATTACAAATTGCTAGTCCTAAACCTAAACCATTTTCTTTAGTGGTAAAAAAGGTCGCCATTAATGCATCAGAGTTTTGTGGTAGCCCTGGTCCATTATCAATAATCTGCACATCTACTTGATGCTCTTTAAAATGCATCGAAATAATAATTTTACCTTGTGCTGGCTTTGATTGAACGGGCTGGGTTTGTTCACTGATGGCATCAATACTGTTTTTGATTAAATTAATCAGCACTTGCATTAAACCAACACGATCAGCGGTGATAAAGAATGGTTCGCCTTGGGTATTGGTATCAATGCGAATATCGTTTCTCGCTAACTCAAGCTTTAATAGCGAAATACTTTCTTCCACTAAGGTCAAAATATTCACATCAACCATCACAGCTTCTTTACGCTTTAATAACCCCCTGATTCGATGCACCACTTCACCCGCTCGCGTAGATTGTTGATGGATCTTACCGAGTAACTCGATGGCGGTGTCTTTATCCATTTGGTGTTTATTCTCAAGGCGCATTAATGCTCCTTCGCTATAGCTGGTGATGGCCGCGATAGGCTGATTTATTTCATGGGCAAGCCCTGCACCAATCTCGCCAATCATGGCAGCACTTTGTAACTTCTCTAGCGCAATTTCTTGTTGTTTTAATTGCCTTTCTGATGCCACTAACGATTCACTTTTTTGATGAAAACGATACTCAATCCATAAGTGATAAACCGTTGCGACCACAAATAAGAAAACAGCCAATATGCCCCAATGTCGATTATCTTTAAGCCATTTTAATAACGTATCCCAACGATTAACGTCAGAGTTTTCCACATGCAGTTCGCTAAATAATTGAATCACTGCTAACTGGCTGATAGGTGACGTCCAGCCTTTCAGCTGAGCCGTAATGGCTGCGGGATGATCTGAAGGCAACTTCATCAAAGCTTGGGTAATAGCTTTGCTAAGCTCATTATCAACACTCTCATTGGCTGCAAACGACCAATTAGGATAGAGGTGTGTACTGCATTGGCAGTCAAAGCCTTTGGGCTTACTTGGGTTTAATATTCTATATTCTTCGGCCTTAATTAACCCACGCGCCACCATATCTTCAAAGGTACATAAAGGCGTGATTGCGGCATCTACGTTACCATCACGGATCTGATACAAAAGTGGGTCTAGCGGAAAGCCTAAAAAGTGTATTTCTTTAAAATAGTTTTTAGAATCCATACCTAATTTATGCATTAAACCAATAGTGGCTTGATAGCCGCCCAATGCATGAGGATCGCTCGCTGCAACCGATTTGTTTTTCAAGTCATACAAAGTACGGTATTCACTATCAGCTTTAACGATAACGGCAGATCCAATCGCAGAAGTCGCACCGTTATGACGACGAGAGCGCATAGTGGCGAGCCAAGATAGCGGGAACTGATTAGAAAGGTAAAGGTATTGCCCAGGGTTGGTGATAATGAACTGAATCTCCCCCGACTCCATCGCTTGGTTTAGCGCGACAAAGTTACCTGGATAGACGTTAAAATGCGTGTCTGGCACTTGTTCATTAAGATAGTCCATCATCGGAGTCCAACGTGCGATAGCTTGTTGGTCTCCCCAATTAGCTAACACGCCCACATGTAGCTCTTGGGGTTTTGCCCATGCAGAAGAAATAAAGCTCAATAGTAAAAAGCACACGATAATTCGTAGCACAGTAAACGCCTTAATTAGAGAAGTTTAATAAGCTTACGATAGAGCAACAACAATGCAACGTGATGCAATTCATGCTTTATATAAAATTAGTTCGCTTATCGATTCAAACTGAGATATCTATCAATAATACATCTACTTTTCGCAAAGAATGACTCTGATGAGCAATGGCGAAAGCCATTGTAAAAAACCACATTGAGGAACGGTTATGCTAAATGACATTAACGGCCCTGTTTATCTCGTCGATGATGATGAAGCCATTATTGATTCCATTACTTTTTTGATGGAAGGTTACGGCTATAAGCTTATTAGCTTTAACTCAGGAGATTTGTTCTTATCCTCGGTAGATCTTGCTACTGCTGGTTGCGTGATTTTAGATGCCAGAATGCCCGGCCTTTCTGGCCCAGAAGTGCAGCAATTGCTGACTGAAGCCAACAGCCCGTTGGCTGTGATCTTTCTGACGGGACACGGCGATGTCCCGATGGCTGTCGATGCATTTAAACAAGGCGCATTTGATTTCTTTCAAAAGCCAGTGCAAGGAAAAGTGCTATCCAACTCCATCGAAAAAGGACTGCTATACAGTATTCGCCAACACTGGAAAATGCATCACTTAGCCTTGATAGATGGACTGTCTGAACGTGAGAAGCAAATTTTTAAACTGGTTATTGCAGGCAATACCAACAAACAAATGTCGAATGAATTATGCGTTGCGGTCAGAACCATCGAAGTTCATCGTTCAAAACTAATGGATAAACTTGGGGTGCAGAATATAGCTGAACTAATGAAGCTCGCACCTTTGGTTTAATGATATCTACCAAGGTCTTCAATGGCTAAAGTTTGAAAGCTTGTTTTGGACAGAAATTGGATAGAGTCAAAGCTCTTAAAGTGATGAGTCTCAGTAGTGAAAATATGGCAAGCGGATATTCGGTAACGCTTTGCTAAGCGGCAAAAAATTGTTGGCTAAAATAGCGACGCAGGAGTAAAAGCCAACTGTTTTTTGTCCTTTTGAAAGACTTGTTAAATGGCTTGTCTGCGTACCCTAGCAAGCTCTTCTTTGTTTCTTAATTGCCTAATTAAAAAGTCAGCCCAACGCCGTGAATACAAGTAACCGTCAAATCCTTCAACATATGCAGCATACTCACCCTTGTAGGTAGTGACAAGTTCACGCGGTCTAGCGTTATAAAACTTCCAACACTTTGTATGTAACGTAGGATTAAAGTCTTTTATCTTTTCTTTTACTATCGGAACTACTTTACTCGGTTTTAATTTAAATGGTGACTCAATACCCTTAATAAAAGCTACACCTTGTTCATAGTTTTCCATTTCATCATCGTTGAGTTTATTTACATTTATAAACTCAACTGCTAAATCAGCCGATTTAGCAGTTGAGTTTTGGGACTAGGAAAGCTCTTATTCTATATTTTTGACTCTCTAAAACTTCATCTGACAAATCATTTTTATATGTTTCCATATACTCACGTACAACGCGATAATTTTCAGTTTGAAATTGTTTTAATGCTTCCAATTGCGCTTGTTCCGATGTTCGTGTTAGCTGCATAGCTATGGCTAGTCTTGCCATTAGTGCATGGCTATCCCCGAACTCTTCAACCAGTAAATTCTCAAAATTATTTAGCGCTGATTGGCATTCACCGCTAGTAGCAAGATCAACCGCAGGCAGACTTCTATGCTCAATCTTATTTCTTAGTCCAATTAGAAAATTCAAATTTTTGGTTTCTGGGTTATCTTGCCCTCCCCAATATTCAGTGCAACAACGAGATAACTCCCAAGCTTTTTCTTCGCCATCAATGAATGTAGGGTTTCCTTCTTCATCGAGATAAAAATAGTTTTCTGATTTTTTCTCGAAAATAGCATGAAAGAGTGCTGTGTAAGCTATAACAATATTGACTATGAAGCCATATGTCTTAAATTCTGTATAAGGGTTGTTGTATGTTGATACAGCTAATAGTGCAAATTCTCTTGCCTTGTGAAGAAGTATACTCTTTGAAGATTGATTATTAGGATCTTGTAGTTTTTGCGAGTGTATAAGACTAAACTCGTCTTTACTCAAATAGATCAGCCCTGTAGATGTATATTGACTACCATCTCTTTGAACGAATTGATGCCACCTTTTAGTAGGATATGTTCGACAACTACTAAGTGCCCAGCCTGATGCTTCAACAAGCTCAGCCATTGTGAAAGCTTCTCCTGCTTTCTCTTTTGCTAACATAAAATCAAAAGCTAGCTCTACTCTTTGATTCCGATTCAACGACATACTCCCTGAGCCATTTAACGCCTTACTAAGCTGCGCGAAATTGTTGGCTAAAATTGCGAGGAACGAAGCTAGCCAACTGTTTAGCGTCCGTTTGAGTAACTTGTTAGTTGCCTTTTGCAAACTGCCAAAAGTCTCTGTTTGCATATAAAACCCAATTTAAACTTTTTGGCACCATATAGAAATAAAGAATTTCGGTATCGCTTTGAAAAGAATTAAAGTTAGCCCAGTTTAAATCTAGCTGTTCAGTTAACCTTTTAGTTAAACCTGAATCTTTGTATATCCGTTCGAAAGACTCAAAGACAAACACTGTATCGTTATTTTGATACTCTAATAGGTTTGAGAAAACCTGATTAAATTGATCTTCAGATAACCAAGGCTTCAATTCTGAATTGGAGTTTTTAGTGATTTCCCAAAAATTAGAAGTAAGCTTTAATTCTTGGTCATTTTCAGTATCGATAATCGATTTCAAATCATCAAAATTCAACTGTGACTCCTAAGCCAACTAACATTTGTATAGTGCGCATGCGCGTTTATTTGGCAAAGCGCGCATGCACATTTAATAAACCTATTATTTAAGCCTTACTAAAGTAAAGCTATT
>NZ_JAJGZS010000002.1:88062-246504 GCF_020806285.1 Shewanella sp. 10N.7 | reverse complement strand
ATAATAACTCCCCTAAGCGTGTACAGATTTACTTGACCACATCAGATGGACTCTATTCCTGGTTTTTATAAGGATGTATTAGTTCTCGATTTTAAAAGTTTATACCCTTCAATTATTCGTACTTTCTTAATCGACCCCAAAGGATTAATAGAAGCGGAAAATCAACTTAAGGAGCATACGGTCCCAGGTTTTTTAGAGGCTCAATTTAGTCGTGACAATCCCATTTTACCAAAACTTATTGCTCAGCTCGCTGTGCAAAGAGAGTTAGCTAAACTTAATCATGATAAACCTCTTTCTCAAGCTATTAAGATAATCATGAACTCTTTATATGGGGTTTTAGGCTCTAAAGGTTGTGTGTTTCATGATGCAAAACTCGCAAGCTCAATTACGATGCGTGGCCATCAGATAATGAAGCAAACTAAAACATGGATTGAAGCAGAAGGTTATAAAGTAATTTATGGCGATACTGATTCAACTTTTGTTTGGCTTGGTCAACATCATCAAATTGAAGATATCGCCAAGTTAGGAAATAAACTTGCAAAAATGGTCACTGACAAGTGGACGAAAACCTGTAAGGAGCAATACCGAATTGAGAGCTATCTTGAGTTAGAATTTGAAAGTCATTTTAATCAATTTGTGATGCCGACTTTAAGAGGCTCTGATGCGGGTAGTAAAAAACGTTATGTAGGCGCAACAGAAGATAAAGAAGGACAAATGGAACTTACCTTTAAAGGAATGGAGCAGGTGCGAAGTGATTGGAGCCCTGTTGCGAGAAGGATTCAATATCGCTTGTATTTTTTACTTTTTACTAAAGGTGACGTGAAGGCGTATTTGCAACAAGAGCTGCAAGATCTTGATGACGGTAAATTGGATGATGAACTTATATTTAGAAAAAGATTAAAAAGACATGTTGAAGAATACACTGCGAAATCGTCACCTCATGTAAAAGCTGCGATTAGACTTTGTCAATTAACAGGAAATGATAAAGCGGGCAAGCGGGGCACTATGATTGAATACCGTATGACATTAAATGGCGCTCAGCCCATAAAGGCTACCGGTGAAAAAATTGATTATCAATATTATGTTGAAAAACAGATAAAACCGATTGCTGAACCTGTTTTAGCGTTACTTGGAGAAGGGTTTGAAAGTCTAAGCAGTAATCAGATGATGTTAATTTAGTGTTACTTAATATTGCATTTGTGGTAAATCGTTACTATTTTTGAGTGGTTTGGTAGTTGATTGTGCTGTTTGATGTGTTGTTTTAGTTTATTCAGGCGTAAAAAGCACGCATTTCTTTGTTTTGATATATTTCAGCATGCTAGCCTTTGATGAAAGGATAATACAAACAAAATGGACTGTTATCAGAAATTATGATGAAAATAAAATGGGAAGGTTTAGTTTAATGAAAAAGACTTTAATCGCTTCGACACTGGCAGCAGTGATGTTCGTACCAACAGCTTCAGCAATTGAAATCTACAAAGATAGCAAAAACTCTGTAGAAATTGGCGGCTTTATTGATGCACGTGTATATCATGGTCAAGACACAACAGAAGTGGTCAATGGTGCATCACGCATTAATTTCGGCTTTGATCGTCAAATGGGCGACGGCTGGAATGCATTTGCTAAATTAGAGTGGGGAGTTAATCCATTTGGTGACAGTGAAATTATTTATAATAACGACCAACTTTCATATGAAAACGGTGACTTCCTTTCTAATCGTTTAGGTTATGTTGGTGTGAATCATGACACTTACGGTACGTTAACTGTTGGTAAACAGTGGGGCGCATGGTACGACGTTGTTTACAACACTAACTACGGCTTTGTATGGGATGGTGATGCTTCTGGTACTTACACATACAACAAAGGTGATGGTTCTGTAAACGGAACTGGTCGTGGTGACAAAACGGTTCAATACCGTAATGCATTCGGTGATTTTAGTTTTGCAGTTCAAGCTCAACTAAAACAAGATGAGTTTGAAGTTACTGCTGATGGTACCATTGATGGTCAACCTCCTGCATCTCCAATGATCAGTGCTCAACAGACTGTTGCGACAATTGATTATAACAACACTTATGGCTTAGCATTAACTTACCAAGCCACTGACAACTTTGTTGTTACTGCAGGTGCTAACGTAGGTGAGTTTAAAGGTTCTACAGTTGAAAATGAAAAAATCAAAGAAACTGATATCATTTATGGCTTCGGTTTAACTTACGGTGGTTGGGATGCTGAAGGCCTATACGCAGCGGCTAACTACAGCAAACAAGAATTCCATGATACAGATAACCTAGGTCGTCTGATTTCAAAAGCTTATGGCGTGGAAACGCTTTTATCATACCGTTTTGATAACAACATTCGTGCGTTCCTTTCATACAACATCTTAGATGCTGGTGATGAATATAAAGCAGATTACAACGGTGATACGTTTAAGCGTCAATTCACAGTTGCTGGCCTACATTACATCTGGGATGCTAATACAGTCATCTACTTAGAAGGTCGTGTTGATAACAGCGACTTTAGTGGAAGTGAAGAAGCTGCAATGAAGTTATCTGACGATGACGGAATTGGTTTCGGTATTCGTTACACTCTTTAGTACCTTATTAAATGAAAAAACACCCTCTTAAGGGTGTTTTTTTTGGCCTTTTTTTTATGAACGCAACAACAAATGTTAATTACTTGTACATGCTTTGTGCTTTTATTAGGCATATCTTCTACTTATTAGAGCTTAAAAAAGAACCAGTTAGAAACAAATTTTTAACATTAAGCGTTTTTGATGGTGATTAATTTAATTGTTTATTTTCAAATGGTTGAGTGGGTGTTGCAGAGTATAACTCTGTTTGTGTTCATATATTTGAACAGATCAACTGCATTAATGCCTCAATCTCTCGTTATGTTAATGAAACATATGTTGAATAAATGTTTTATTTGTGATTTTATTGCTCTTGAAATGTAGTAGCGGTGTAACTCGCACACATTCACCAACTTGATTTTGTTCAGTTGGAAAAATAAGAAAGATATAAGTCCAGGGAGATTGACAATGCATAAGAATTTATTAGCGAAATCAGTGCGTCTAGCAATGATTAGCGGTGCAGCTGCGGCAGCACTTAGTTCACCGGTAGCTTTTGCTGCTGAAGAAGGCGCTAAAGTTGAACGTATCGAAGTAACAGGTTCACGTATTAAACGTACAGATATTGAAACCTCTACTCCAGTTCATATTACAACAGCTGAAGATATTAAATTAGCCGGTTTTACCAATGTCGAAGACATTATGAATAACCTGCCTCAGATCGAAACATCAGAAAACTCACTTTCATCAAACGGCGCTTCTGGTACCGCGACACTTGATTTACGTGGTTTGGGTGCTAACCGTACTCTAGTTCTTGTAAATGGTCGTCGTTTGCCGTCAGGTGGTGTTTACTCACAATCTCCTGATGTTAACCAAATTCCTGCTGCGTTAATCAAACGTGTTGAAGTATTAACTGGTGGTGGTTCATCTACTTACGGTGCTGACGCTGTTGCGGGTGTTGTTAACTTTGTAATGAATGATGAATTTGAAGGTTTCCAAGTAAATGTTGGTGCTTCTGGTTATCAGCATGATAATGATAACAGCTACATCCAAGGTTTAATGGATGATAGAAATTTTGAATACCCTACAGGTAGCTCTGGTATTGATGGTAAAACTTTTAATATCGATGTGACTATGGGTAGTTCTTTTGCTGATGGTAAAGGTCATGCAACTGTTTACGCTACTTGGAAAAAGACAGATGAGTTACTACAAGGTTCACGTGATTACTCTTCTTGTGCATTGAATGGTGCTGGTACTTCTTGTGGTGGTTCTGCTAACGCTGTTGTTCCAAACTTCTTCTTCTACCCAGTTGTAGATGGTGCAGTTGATTACACTAATGAGCTTTTTTGGGGCTTAAACGAAAATAATGGTTTCACTCCAGATGATGGAACAAACCGTTATAACTATGCTCCGGTTAACCATTTTCAACGCCCTGATGAACGTTACACTATGGGTGCATTTGTTGATTATGAAGTAAACGAAAACTTCCACCCATATTTAGAAGTTTCGTACATGAATGATAACACCAATGCTCAAATTGCTGAGTCTGGTACATTCTTTAACGAAGAATATCTTTTAGATTTTAATAATCCTTTATTAAGCGATGGCCAAAAAACACAATTACAAGATGCTTTCGGTATCGGTGCTGATGATCAATTCGTTGCATATATTGGTAAACGTAACGTAGAGGGCGGCCCTCGTGCTTCATTACTAGAACATAACTCTTTCCGTATCGTAGTCGGTGCTGACGGTTACATTAATGATAATTGGTCGTACGATGTAAGTTATGTACACGGTCAAACAAGCTCACGAGCTGGCTATGTAAATGATTTCTTTGGCCCTCGTATCGGTACTGCAATCGGCGCAATCGGTTCTGATGAATGTACTGATGAATGTATTCCTTATGAAGTATTTACTTATAATGGCGTAACAGAAGAGGCTGCAGGTCAGTTAACTGGTACAGCAATGCTTTCAGGTGTAACTACTCAAGTAGTTTACAACGCATTCGTAACTGGTGAGTTTGATTTTGCTTTACCGACCTCTGAAAACCCAATTGCTGCAGTATTAGGTTTCGAAAGAAGAGAAGTTGAATTCGATAGACTTTCTGATGAAGTTTTCGAAAAAGGTTTACTACTTGGTCAGGGTGGTCCAACGCCAAGCCTGAACGGTGGATATGATGTTAATGAAATATTTGGTGAATTAAGTATTCCTTTAGTTGAAGATGTATTCTTAGTTGATAGCCTAATTTTAGAATTAGGTGGTCGTTACTCTGATTACAGTACTTCAGGTAAAGAGCCTACTTACAAAGTCGGTATTGATTGGGGTGTACTCGAAAACTGGAAAGTACGTGGTAGTTATAACCGTGCAATCCGTGCTCCAAATGTTGCCGAGTTATTCTCAGCACAAAGTGTAGGTTTGTGGAGTGGTGATGATCCATGTACTGGAACAACTCCATCTGCATCAGCAGAAGCTTGTGCTCGCTCTGGTGTAACTGCAGCGCAATACGGTAATATCTCTGCTTCACCAGCGGGTCAATACAACCAATTTGGTGGTGGTAACCCTGAAGTTAAACCAGAAACGGCTGATACTTATACGGTAGGTTTAGTTGGTCAGCCATTTGATAGTCTTGGCTTTGCTCTTGATTACTGGGATATTGAAGTTACAGATGTAATTGGTACACCAGGTGCTCAACTATCATTAGATGCCTGTATTAATGATAATTTATTCTGTGATAGTGTGAATCGTAGTGCTGCAGGTAGTTTATGGATTGGTGAAACTGGTTTCGTAAACAACCTAACTTCTAATCTTGGTGGTCGTCATTGGCAGGGTGTTGATTTAAGTGCTAACCATGTTACAGATTTATTTGGTGGTACTTTATCTACGAAATTAATTGGTAGTTATAACATCAAGAAAGAAGTTGAGCCTGTATCAGGTCTTGATGAGCTAACTTACGAGTGTTCAGGTAATATTAGTGTAGATTGTTTTGCTCAACCTAAGTGGAGACATAACCTTTCTATTAGCTATGGTATGGACACTTGGTGGATGGCTACTGCTAAATGGCGCTACTATGGCGAAGTTGATTACACATCAACTAACCCAGTAGATACTTTAGTCGCTGATGGTATCGATGCTCAAAACTACTTTGATTTAATCGGTACATTCTACATCACTGATAATTTATCTTTACAAGCAGGTGTTAATAACCTTCTTGATAAAGAGCCTCCAATGGTTGGTAATACACTAGCGTCAAATGGTAACCAAGTTTCTGGTTTCTATGACACGTTAGGTCGTTACTTACATGCAAGTGCAACATTGAAGTTCTAAAATTATTGTATAAATATTTTCATTGATAAATGGCCTCTTATGAGGCCATTTTTATTTCAAATTCGAATGGATTCAATTATGAAAAAAATAACAACTCAATTAATGTGTTTAAATGTTGCACTGTTAACTTGCACAGGTGTTATAGCGAGTGAGATTTCTGACAAGTTCTCTAAATACGATGCAAATTCAAACATTGAAATTTTATATGATGATTACGATGCGGTATTGAAAGCCAGCGTACTCGCTGTTGGGCAGTCAACTAGAGCTAAAGCTAAAGAATCTAATGCCTCTATTGGCACAAGAATGAAGGTAAGGATTAATAAATTAACAGCTTTAGAGGGAAACCGTTTTTTTTATGAACAATTTCAAGATGATGATAATCAAGTATTATTAGAAAATATTCAGAAAAGTCTTGAAACTGTCCCTAGTGAGGTTTCATTAAGTAAGCTTAATCGAGATGAACAATTAGCTTATTGGTTAAATTTGTATAATTTGACCGTGTTAATTGAGCTAATTGACATGTACCCAATAAAGAAAATAGATGATGAATTTGAAGATGATGAAACTATATTTTCAAAGAAAACTCTGACTATTGAGGGTGTTGAACTAAGTTTAAATGATATTGAAAATGAAATATTATTTAAAAATTATGATGCTAACCCAATAATCATATACGGTATGTACCAGGGAAATGTAGGAGGACCAAGCATTCGTAAAAATGCTTTTACCTCCCGAAATGTTTATCAGAATTTAAGGTCTAATGCTAGTGAATTCATTAACTCTAATCGAGGCACTTACTCCCAAGGAAAAAGTACCTTTAGAGTTTCAAGTCTCTATGAGAGAAAAGAGAAGTACTTTCCAGAGTTCCAATCAGACTTAACTGCACATTTAAGTAAATATATTCATGGAACAATGAGTAATTATTTAAGAGAAGGCCCGACGCTTAAACCAAATATTAATGATTGGAAAATAACTGACCTTTATAAATCTCAGAAAAGTCGAGGTATGTCCAGTGCAGCAAATAGCGCAGCATTAATGGATTCTGTTGGCATCACTTCTGGCGGAAAAGGAGAAGGGGTTCCTAATGCATCATCTCCGACCTTAGGGCTAGCTGCTGAAGTCTATTCTGACAGAGGTGTTACTTATGGTCGTTTTTCACCTGAACAAATTGAAATGTTGATGAAAGTTGATGAGATTCGATTAGAGAATGCTGGTGAAGTAACAATAACTGACATTAAGACTGAAGAACAATAGAGATAATTTGTTTTTATCAAAATGGCTGAATTTGTTCAGCCATTTTTTTATGTTCTGAATAGGTGATTTTATCATTGTTGATGTTTATTTTATTACCGAGGTAATCCTTACTACTTGTGGTAATTGTCTTTACTTTTATATTTATTTTGAAAGGATAAATAAGATTAAACTGCATGTTTATTCGAAGAGAGTTTATCCATTACACATTTTTCCATTTATATTATTGGCGTACTGAGCCATTTTATTAATGTGATGAGATGATATTTACTCCTGTTGAAGTGATTTTGAGCTTACTGGATATTTCTAATCTATTTCTCAAAGTAAGAACCTTTTTGATATGTGTATAAATTGAGCTTTCAGTAGTGAGTTTAAATGAAACACTTCTTTATGGCTGTTTTGATGTTCTCAATTGTTGACACAGGTCAACATATTGTGAAATGATGCGAGCGGGTCTATGCCTTAGCAGGTATAGAATAGGGAAGAAAAAACTAACAATCACAAGAGAAAGATAGACTTAGTAGCAGCAACAAAGATTAACAAATTAATCTTGGTTGTTACTCATTAGTTAAGCTTTCTAATTCACTATAAATTGGTTGGGAACTATGTCCAAGGTAAGCAATAGAACAAAAATCGCTACTGCACTTGTTGGCGCGCTTGCATTAGCTAGCAGCAACTTCGTGATTGCAGATCCTCTAAGCGATGTACAAAAAGCAGATACTAAGATTCATACAGATGCTGCTGCGTCGCAAAACAAAGTAGACAAATATTTTGATCAAGCACAAGACATGCTATTTGAGTATGGCTCAGTTGCTGATGAACGTGAGTCTCTTAAATCATACAACGATTACGTTGCAGGCTTAGTTGCAGATCAAGAAGCAACTATGAAACTAATTCAAGATGATATCGACGGTGTTGATGCTCTTAGACAAGGTGTTGTTCCTTTAATGTTTAAAATGGTTGATGCACTAGAGCAATTCATTGCTTTAGACCTACCATTCAATCTTGAAGCGCGTGAAACTCGTGTTCAACGCTTAAAAGATACATTAAACAGTGCTGAAGTTACATTAGCTGAAAAGTACCGTTTAATCCTTGATGCATACAATATTGAACGTGAATACGGTTCAAAACTTATTGCAGAAACAGGCCAATTAGAACTTGACGGTAAAGAAATCCTAGTTGATTTCTTAAATTTCGGTCGAGTAAGTTTATATGCTCAAAGCCAAGATCAAAAGTCGGCTTGGATGTATAACGAAGATTCTAAAAGCTGGGATAAGTTAGAAGATAGCTATCTTCGTAACTTAAGCAAAGCAATTAAACAGGCTCGTGGTCAAGGTGCTCCTGATCTATTCGCCTTACCAATCCCTGCTGCGGAGGCTGCGCAATAATGAAAAAGTTTATTACTACAGCAATCGTTGCTGCAACTCTGTCACTAACGTCTGGAATGGTTAGTGCTGCTGATGCACCAAAGACGATTGAACAATTGTTGAAACAAGTACAAACAGATCGTGCAAACGCAAGTAAAACAAACAAAAAGCGTGAAGCAGAGTTTTTGAATGAGCGTGGCGATAAAGCGGCTCTTTTAAAACGTGAAAAATCAGCTTTAGCTGCTGAAACTCAACGTGGTAAAGATTTAGCTCAAGCTTTTACTGACAACGAACGTAAAATTGCCCAACTAGAAGAAGATCGTAAGATTGCTTCTGGTGATTTAGGCGAAATGTTTGGTGTTGTTAAAGGTGAAGCCGGTGATTTTGCTGGTAAGTTAGTTTCATCTAACATTACTGCACAGTTCCCAGGTCGTGATGCATTTATTGCAGAACTAGGTGCTCGTAAAGAATTACCTAAAATTAACGAACTAGAGCAGTTTTGGGAAGCACAGCTTTTCGAAATGGTTGAATCTGGCAAAGTTGTTAGTTTTGATGCAGACGTTACAGGTTTAGACGGTAGTGTTCAGAACACCTCTGTTATTCGTGTTGGTGCATATAACTTATTAGCTGACGGTCAATATGTTGTTTACAACGCAGACCTTGGTTTAATTCAACAACTATCACAACAACCGGGTGGCGCTCAGGTTTCAAGTGTTAAGTCATTCACTAGTGCAACTTCAGGTTACGAAAAATTATTCGTTGACCCTGCACGTGGCGTATTACTTAGCGTATTCACTCAAAAAGCGACAATCGAAGAACGTATTGAAGCGGGTGGACCAATTGGTTACATCATTATTGGCTTACTTGTTCTTGGTGCTTTAATTTCGATTGAACGTCTAGTAACGCTATATGTTGTTGGTGCTAAAGTTAAAGCGCAACGTAAAGATATCAATAATCCAGGTAACAATGCATTAGGTCGTGTTCTTAAGGTTTACCAAGAGAACAAAGATGTTGATGTTGAAACACTTGAGTTGAAACTTGACGAAGCAATTTTGAAAGAAACACCTGCTCTTGAAGCTCGTATCTCAATCATTAAAGTACTAGCAGCTATCGCTCCAATGATGGGTCTACTAGGTACAGTAACGGGTATGATTGCAACCTTCCAAACAATTCAATTGTTCGGTACAGGTGACCCACGCTTAATGGCTGGTGGTATTTCAATGGCATTGATGACAACTGTTCAAGGTCTAGTTGCTGCACTACCATTAATGCTTATGCATGCAATCGTAGTAGCACGTAGTAAAACAGTGGTTCAAGTTCTTGAAGAGCAAAGCGCTGGTATTATTGCAGAGCATGCTGAGAAGAGGGCTGACTAATGATGCTAATCCTGATGGATGTTTGGGACTCTGTCAGGGGCTTCATGGCCACCGGAGGAGATATCCTCTGGCTGGTAGCGGCTGTACTATTCCTAATGTGGGTATTGATGCTAGAGCGCTTTTGGTATGTCAATTGGGTAGCACCAAAAGAGCATAAAGGTATTATTAACTTATGGAATAATCGAGAGGATTCAACCTCTTGGTATGCGCACCGTATCCGTGAAGCTTGGATGTCCCAAGCAAAACAAGATATGAATGCTCGTATGCTGATGATCAAAACCTTGGTAGCCATCTGTCCTATGATTGGTCTACTTGGTACCGTAACCGGAATGATTGCAGTGTTCGATGTGATGGCAGTTCATGGTACGAGTAACGCTCGTATGATGGCGGCTGGTATTTCAATGGCAACCATGCCGACAATGGCAGGAATGGTTGCAGCATTATCTGGTGTATTTTTTAGCACTCGATTAGATGCAAAAATGAAAATCAGTCTCGAAAAGCTTAAAGATAGCTTGCCACACCACTAGAGAGAGTATTTAAAATGGCACGTAAAAAGCATTTAAATGTAGAAGAAGAAGCACAAGTAGATATGACTCCGATGCTAGATATCGTGTTCATTATGCTTATCTTCTTTATTGTGACGACTTCGTTCATTAAGCCTTCAGGTCTTGATTATAAGAAACCTGAAGCTTCTACAGCGACACAACAGAAATCTGCAAACATCTTTATTGGTGTGAGTAAGACAGGCGTAATTAAGATGGAAAACCGTCAGGTTGACATCGAGCGTGTAACAGCAAACGTAGAACGTATGTTAGCTGAATCACCTGAAGCGGCTGTATTAATCGAAGCAGACCAAGAAGCCGAGCATGGCCTTGTAGTTAAGGTTATGGACAACGTTAAGAAAGCGGGTATCGATAAAATTTCGATTTCAGCGGGGAAAGACTAATATGCTGAGAGCAATAGTATCACTCATTTTAGGTGCTGCTGTTACTTTCGCCCTGTTTGTCTTCATGGCCTTCTTGGTCGGTGGCGGCGCCAAGCGCGCCGATACCAAAACTGATTCTCCTATTATTGAGATCAGTATGGATAAGCAGGATACGAAAGTTCAGGACAAGCCAAGGGTTAAACCGAAGCCACCAGCGCCACCTGAGCAACCACCAAAGCCGGATACGACTCCGCCTGACACGTCATCAGATATTGATACGAATATGGCATTTAATATGAGTGGTGTTGTGGCAGGCGGTGCTAGCACAGGTTTTAAACTTGGCAACATGATGACGCGAGACGGTGATGCAACACCAATTGTACGTATTGATCCTCAATACCCAATTGCTGCAGCACGTGATGGTAAAGAAGGTTATGTTCAACTTTCATTTACTATTAATGAACTCGGCGGAATCGAAGATGTTAAAGTTATTAAAGCTGAACCTAAGCGTTTATTTAACCGCGAAGCAGTTAGAGCACTAAAGAAATGGAAATATAAGCCTAAGATTATTGATGGAAAAGCAATGAAAGTTCCTAATATGACAGTACAGCTTGATTTCTCATTGGATAAAGGAGGTAACTAATGCGTAAGATATCTACACTAGCTAGTGCGTTATTACTGACTTTATCATCTAGCTCTCTACTTGCTGTTTCAACAGCTCAAGCCGCTGAAAAGTGTCCGATTGATGACCGTCAATCTAGAGCTGTTGGTGCAAGTGCTGGTAAAAAAGTGCAAAAAGCTTTTGAAGAATATACAGAAGGCCGTCTTGACCAAGCGATTGAAATCTTATTAGAAGTTAATACTAAAAATGATTTCGATAAAGCGTATATCGATCGTATGATCGGTTCGTTTTATGCTGAAAAGGGTCAAATGGCGACAGCAGTTAAATACTTAAAAACTGCTGTTGATGCTGATATTCTTGGTGGTACAGATCATGCTGCGACATTACGTCTCTATGCTGATTTGTTACTTCAGGAAAAGAAGTTCAAAGACGCTATTCCTTACTACTACAAGTGGATGGATTTCACTTGTAAAGTTGACCCAGTAGTATTCCGACGTGTCGGTATTGCCTACAGTGAACTTAAACAGTGGGATAAAGTCCTTGAAGTAGCCGATAAAGGTCTTTCGTTAGTTGAAAAGCCTGATAAAGGCCTTTACCAAATGAAGTTGACTGCTTTCTTCAACCAGAAGAAGTATAAAGAAGCTGTAAAGATACTAGAAGTTATGGTGCCTTTATTCCAAGACGACAAACGTCTTTGGGTTCAGCTTGCTCAATTTTATTTGATGACTGAAGATTACACTAAGTCATTAGCAACTTACGATTTAGCTTATAAAAATGGTTTTCTTGAGTCTGACGGTAACATTACTCGTCTAGCTCAGCTTATGTCGCAAAACGGTGCTCCGATTAATGCTGCTAAGCTTTATGAAAAGCATATGAAATCTGGTTTAATCAAAGAGTCTGAAAAGACAATTAAGATTTTAGCCGGTTTCTATCATAATGCTAAGGACTTCACGAAAGCTGCTAAACTTTATGGCCAAGCCGCTGAGTTGTCAGGTGACGCTGATCTTTACCTTAAACAAGGTAAGATTTTAGCAATAGCTGAAAAGCCAAAATCTGCAATTCCTGTGTTTGAAAAGGCACTGTCAATTGGCTTAGATGAGCCAGGTGAAGCAGAACTTGAGTTAACATTAGCGCATTTAAGTTTGAAGCAGTATAAGTCTGCTTACAAACGTGCAAATCGAGCTGCTAAGTACAGCAAGACGAAGCGTAGTGCTAATAGCTATATTTCTTATATTAAAGAAAAAGCACGTATTAACAATATTACGTTATAATATTTGTTAATAAAAAAGCCCCATTATGGGGCTTTTTTTATGCCTGTAAATCTTATAGTTATCTGTAATAATCGGTTTTCTTTGTTATCCTCTGTTACAGTTTTCTACTGGCTATTAGTCGCTAAATTTCATAAATTACTCATAAAAATTAAAACTAGATTAACAATTGATTTCGGTAAACTTGTTGCCGCAAATAGGGAAATACCAATGAACAAAAATATTCTAGCAGTAGCTATAGCAGCTGTTGTTGCCTTATCAGCTTGTAGCGATAAAGATATTACTAATAATGTTAGTAACAAAAATACTTCGACTACAGAAGCACCTGAATCTGCAACACAATCAGAAGCAGAGCGATATAACCAAATGGCTGATAGCTATTTTAAAGATTTATTGGCTTTAGAACCCATTTATGCCACATATGTAGGAGTAAATGATTACAACGATCAGTTTGGTGGTTCATTAACACCGGCCTACCTTAAACAAAGACATGAGCTTAATTCTCGCTATTTAAAGCAAGCTAAATCTATTGATGTCGAGCAACTACCTGAAAACTTAGCGCTGAGCTTTGACATGTTTATCTATGATCGTCACATGGATTTAGTTGCTGAGTCTTATCCTGAATACTTGATGCCTATGAATCAGTTTTATAGCACTGTCATTAGTATGATTCAGTTAGGCAGCGGTGAGAGCGCCCAACCATTCAAAACAGTTGAAGACTATCAAAATTGGTTAGGTCGTCTAAAAGGTTTTATTAATTGGACTGTGTTAGCCCAATCTCAAATGGATGAAGGTATTAAGAGCAAAGTTGTGCTGCCTAAAGTGTTAGTTGAACGTATTATTCCTCAACTAGATGCACAATTAGTTTCATCACCAAGTGAAAGCTTATTTTATGCGCCAATTAATGCACTACCAGATGATTTTAGCGAAGCTGAAAAGAAAGCCATAACAGATGAATATAGTGTGTTAATTGAAGCTGATTTATTACCAGCATTAACACAATTACGAAACTACTTTAATGAGACGTATTTGCCTCATGCTAGAGCATCTGACGGTTGGTGGGGACTTCCTAACGGTAAAGAATGGTATCAATCTCTAGCCAATAGCCATACAACAACAAAAATGTCAGTAGATGAGATTCATCAAATTGGTTTGTCTGAAGTAAAACGTATTTTAACTGAAATGGATGTGGTGAGAGAACAAGTAAAATTTGAAGGCGATTTAACTGCGTTTTTTGCATCATTAGGGAGTGAACCTGAGTATTTCTTCAGTGAAAGACAGGGGCTTATTGATGGTTATATGTCGTTGAAAGATGACATTAATAAAGAGTTACCAAAATACTTCAATGTTATGCCCAAAGCAGATTATGTTGTAAAACCTGTAGAAAGCTTTAGAGAACAATCAGCAGCAGGCGCTTCTTATCAATCTCCTGCTGTGGATGGGTCTCGCCCAGGTGTGTTTTACATCAACACTTATAACCTAAAAGCTCAACCAAAGTGGGGCATGACGACGCTCTCTTTACATGAAGCCGCTCCTGGTCATCATTTTCAAATTGCCATCAAGCAAGAGCTTACTGGTATACCTGAATTTCAACGCTTTCAAGGTTACACGGCATTTGAAGAAGGTTGGGCGTTATATGCGGAATATTTAGGGATCGAAATGGGCCTATTTAATGACCCTTACCAATATTTCGGTAAGCTGTCAGATGAAATGTTACGTGCAATGCGCTTAGTGGTCGATACTGGTCTGCATGCTAAAGGTTGGAGTCGAGAGCAGGCAATTCAATACATGAAAGATAACTCGCCAATGGCGGAGTCAGATATTGTCGCCGAGGTTGAACGGTATATGGCAATTCCAGGCCAAGCCTTATCTTATAAAATCGGTCAACTTACGATTTTGAAGCTAAGAGCTGATGCTGAAGAGCAACTGGGTGAGAAATTTGATCTGAAAGGTTTTCATGACCAAATATTATCCACTGGTTCATTACCAATGGCGGTTATGGAGAAAAAGATTGCACGTTGGGTTGAAACTGAATTGGCAAAATAGTTAATTACTGTTAGCTTAGCGATTGTTATTTAAATTTAGGGAGCAATTGATGCTCCCTAATATTTTACGTTTTATTATTTAAAAGTAGGGGTTCACCATGGTACAGGCAACAGCAAGACACCTTTTAGTTAGTTCAGAAGAGCAGTGTGAACAATTGAAGCAACAAATCGTTGCAGGTGCTGATTTCGCTGAAATCGCAAAAGCGAACTCTTCTTGTCCTTCAGGTGCGCAAGGCGGTGAATTGGGTTCATTTGGCCCTGGAATGATGGTTCGTGAATTTGATGAAGTGGTATTTAGTGCTCCATTAAATGAAGTGCAGGGTCCTGTAAAAACTCAATTTGGTTATCACTTGCTTGAGGTGACTAGCCGCGGTTAATTCAACATTAATCGTTGAAGGCAGCTTCGGCTGCCTTTTTTGTCTTTAAAATATGAAGCGCATAAGGAATGTGAAATGGTTGAACTGTATACGGATAGGTTAGTGATCAGAACAATTAAAAAGGAAGACTGGGCTAATGTTTTCGCCATAAATTCAGACCCATCGGTTTTGAAATATATTAGGGAATTTACTTCAGAAGAAGATATTAAAACTACTTTTGAGCAACGCTTATTACCTTGGGATTTTCAATCAGGTAAATGGCTAACATTGGTTATTGAAACTTTTGATACTCATGAATTTGTGGGGTTGACGGGATTTATCCGTGATTGTGAAATAATGAATAGGGCTGAAGTGGGTTACTTGATCACACCGAGTAAGCAGGGATTTGGTTATGGTACAGAAAGTCTTAAAGCGGTAATTGATTGGGGAATTTTCCAGTTTAATATTGAAAAGTTTATTGGTCATTGCGCTGCAAAGAATAATGCATCAGCACAAGTCATGAAAAAGTGTGGTTTCATTGAGGAAGGTTTGCTTAGAGAAAACCATAGAATCGGTGATGTGAAAATTGATGAACATATATTTGGTCTGCTTCAATCTGACATACGCTCTTAATCCTAGATAACACGAAAGACAACACGAATTTCTTTTATCTGTAAATTTACAAAATTAATACACAAAATATCTTCTTAAACATGGATATTTATCACATAATTACCAATACAATTGAAAACTATTCTCGTTTCCACTTGCAAAACATGATCTAGGTAAAGGTATTGCTTACATGGCTCATATAAAATCAGCCCATAACAAAATTTTTGAACGCAAGGTGAATGTCTAATGAAGCTCAGTGAACTCAACCCCGGAGACACGGCGAAGATTGCTGAAATCGGTCAACTTTCTTTACCTCAAACGGTAAAGCGTAAATTGTTATCAATGGGGATTACACCTCATACAGCGTTCAAAATGCTCCGCCGTGCACCGATGGGATCAGGCGTTGAATTAGAGTTACGAGGCAGTCGTTTATGTATGCGCCGTGATTTAGCGGATATTATTGAGGTGGTAGTAACAAATGACTAAAGAATTCCATTGCGTAACAGTAGGCAACCCAAATGCAGGTAAGTCTACTTTATTTAATGCTTTGACAGGTTCTAACCAGCAAGTGGGGAACTGGTCTGGTGTGACTGTTGAGAAAAAAACAGGTTATTTCACCCTAGATAGTACAGATGTTCATTTAACAGATTTACCGGGAATATATGATTTACTACCAGCTGGAAATAGTTGTGACTGTTCTTTAGATGAGCAAATTGCACAACAATATCTCGCTGAGCAACGTGTTGACGGCATCATTAATTTAGTTGATGCGACAAACATTGAAAGACACCTTTACTTAACCGTACAACTTAGAGAGCTTGGTGTTCCTATGGTTGTGGTGCTTAATAAAATCGACGCTGCCAAAAAATTGGGTATCAACACTGATTTAGCGTTAATGAGTAAAGAGTTAGGTTGTCCTGTCATTGCTGTTTGCTCACGAAAAGAAGCAGACGTAAAGCAAGTGCAAGATCAAGTATTAAGATTATTAAATGGTGAAATAACTGAATCACCGCTTATGCTTCAATACGATGAAAGTATTGAGTCAGGCGTAAAAACTTTACAGCGCCATTCGGAAGAGCTCAGCCGCGGTCGTGCATTAGCTATGTTGGGCAATGGTAATGGTTGCGGTCAATGTGATAGCACTAACCTTAAAGATGTTGTCAAAGAATGCACCCAAATAGCAGAACAATCAGGTACTGATATTGAAGTATTGGTAGCTACAACACGGTTTGATTTCGTTCAAAAAGTTTTCGATGGTTCAGTTGATATTGCGGGGCACGAAAGTGCCAGTGACAAGTTAGATAAAGTATTATTACACCCGGTTTTAGGGGTGCCAGTATTCTTATTTGTTATGTACTTGATGTTCATGTTCAGTATCAATGTTGGTAGTGCATTTATCGATTTCTTCGATATCGCTGCAGGTGCTGTATTTGTTGATCAGTTCGGTGCACTACTGGAGTCGATTGGTTCGCCAGTTTGGCTTGTAACAATCCTTGCAGGCGGTATTGGCCAGGGTATCCAAACAGTAGCGACTTTTATTCCTGTCATTGCAGCGCTCTTTTTAGCCTTGTCAGTATTAGAAGCGTCGGGTTACATGTCTAGAGCCGCTTTTGTGGTCGACGGTTTGATGCGTCGTATCGGTCTTCCTGGTAAAGCATTCGTTCCAATGATTGTTGGTTTTGGTTGTTCAGTACCAGCGATTATGGCTACCCGTACTTTAGGCAGTGAAAGAGAAAGAATCGTGACAGGCATGATGGCGCCATTCATGTCTTGTGGTGCACGTTTACCGGTTTACGCATTGTTTGCTGCTGCGTTTTTTCCTGAGTCAGGACAAAACTTAGTCTTTTTACTTTATATCATCGGTATTATTGCTGCAGTGGGTACAGGTTTATTACTAAGAAGCACAGTATTACCAGGAAGTAGCAGCGCGGTTGTAATGGAATTGCCTAGCTATGAAATGCCTAAGCTTAAAGCAGTGTTTTCCCGTACAACTAAGCGTACAAAAAGTTTTATTTTAGGTGCAGGTAAAACCATTGTGATTGTGGTGACCTTGCTTAACTTTGTAAATGCTATTGGTACTGATGGTAGCTTTGGCCATGAAGACAGTAAAGAATCTGTACTAAGTGTATTAAGCCAAAAAGTCACTCCGTTATTCTCGCCAATGGGTGTTGAGCAAGATAACTGGCCAGCAACAGTAGGTATTATTACAGGTATTTTTGCGAAAGAAGCTGTTGTAGGCACATTAAACAGTCTTTATTCAGATCCATCTGATAGTGATGAAGAGCTTGCAAGCCTTTCGGAAAGCTTCTCTGAAGCATTAGGTACAATTCCTGAGAACCTATTTGGTATTGCACCTGAGGATCCATTGTCATTAGATGTGGGTAATGTTGAAAGTATTGAAGAAGCTGCTGAGGAGCAGGGCGTGGATCGCTCAACGTTTAGCGCACTTCAAGCTGGCTTTACCACTAAGGTGGCTGCATTTTCTTACCTATTATTCGTATTGCTATATACGCCTTGTGTTGCTGCAATGGGTGCATTAGTGAATGAGTTCGGTAACAAGTGGGCTCGATTCGCGGCTTTATGGACATTTGCTTTAGCTTACGGCAGTGCTACCGTGGTGTATCAAGGTGCTAATATTGCCAAACACCCAGTGCAATCGGTCAGCTGGATTTCGTTCTTTACTATTGCTTTAGTGAGCTATTATTTCTGGCTTAAGAAACAAGGTAAAAAGAACCAACAGATTATTCCAGGTGTAAGAGTTATCACTGAATAAGCCTTTTTAATGTTCAAATTAAAACCAGCATTTTGATAAATGCTGGTTTTTTGTTTTTAGACTATTATTTTTATCAAACAGGCATTGTAACTCGCGTAAAACTGTAGGATCATCGAAGGTCTGAAAATTTTACCATCGTGCACTAAGAGGAACTCCATGAGTCAAGTGGACAACGAAGTACGTCCAAGTAACTTCATACGTAATATCATTGATGAAGACTTAAAAAGTGGCAAGCACACTAGTGTGCAAACCCGTTTCCCGCCAGAGCCAAATGGTTTTTTACATATTGGTCATGCGAAGTCTATTTGTTTGAATTTTGGTATTGCACAAGATTATCAAGGTCAGTGTAACTTGCGCTTTGATGATACCAATCCTGAAAAAGAAGATATCGATTATGTTCATTCAATTCAGGATGACGTTCGTTGGTTAGGTTTCGATTGGTCTGGTGAAATTCGTTATTCGTCTAATTATTTTGATCAACTACACCAGTATGCGGTGGAGTTAATCACTAAAGGTCTGGCTTATGTCTGTTTCTTAAATGCAGAAGAAACGCGTGAGTACCGTGGCACATTAAAAGAGCCAGGTAAGAACAGTCCTTATCGCGACACTTCTGTTGAAGAAAACTTAGCGTTATTTGAGAAAATGCGATTAGGAGAATTCAAAGAAGGTGAATGTGCACTAAGAGCTAAAATTGACATGGCTTCGCCGTTCATGTGTATGCGCGACCCTGTAATTTATCGTATTCGTTTTGCACATCATCACCAAACCGGTGATAAGTGGTGTATTTACCCGATGTACGACTTTACTCATTGTATTTCTGATGCCATTGAAAATATTACGCATTCATTATGTACCTTAGAGTTTCAAGATAACCGTCGTTTGTACGATTGGGTATTAGATCATTTGGATGATTTCAATCAGCCTAACCGTACTCGTCAATATGAGTTTTCAAGATTGAATCTTGAATACACTTTGATGTCGAAACGTAAATTGAACGACCTAGTGACTAATAATTTAGTTAACGGCTGGGATGACCCTCGCATGCCTACTATTGCAGGGTTACGTCGTAGAGGTTATACACCCGCATCGATTCGAGAATTCTGTCAACGCATTGGTGTGACCAAGCAAGAAAACTTGATTGAAGGTGGTGTTCTAGATGCTTGTATTCGTGAAGAATTAAACGAACATGCACCGAGAGCAATGGCTGTATTGAGACCAATTAAAGTGGTTATTGAGAATTATCCTTCAGCAACGCCTGAAACGATCAATGCACCAATGCACCCTAATAAACCAGAAATGGGTACGCGCGAATTAGCTTTTGGTAAAGAGTTATTTATCGATGCGGAAGATTTTCGTGAATCAGCAAATAAGCATTTCAAACGCCTAGTATTAGGCAAAGAAGTTCGTTTACGTAATGCTTATGTGATTAAAGCTGAGCGCTTTGAACAAGATGACGAAGGTAATGTCACAACGGTTTATTGTACTTACGATAACGAAACCTTGGGTAAGAACCCAAGTGACGGTCGTAAAGTAAAAGGTGTGATTCATTGGGTCGAAGCAAGTACAGCTAAACCTGCTGAGTTCCGCATTTATAATCGTTTATTTACTGATGCAACCCCAGCTGCATTCGATACTATTGATGAAGTTATCAATAGTGAATCATTGGTTGTCTTACAGGGAGTTGCAGAAGCAGGCCTAGTGAGTGCTGAAGCTGAAAAAGCTTATCAGTTTGAGCGTGAAGGCTACTTCTGTGCGGACAATAAAGATTCTAGTAAAGAGCATTTAGTGTTCAATTTGACTGTGCCATTGCGTGACTCTTTCGCATAATCAGTCAATATAGCAGTTAATGCCTCGTTGCTTAAAACGGGATTTAAAATTAAAAATGCCAGAGTGAATACTCTGGCATTTTTTTATTAGCATTTAAAAGCTAAAAAGCGAATTGAAAATAAGTTATTGATTAGCTGTTATCAAATGTAGCGGAGCACTTTCGCTGAGATAAGCTTCATCTACTTGTTCAAGTTTATTGAATCGAATCATTTGTTGAATTCCATCAATATATGCCTGGCCTCGTTCCGAGTATTTATCCAATGTATTGGCTAACTCTAAACCTGTAATTGGCTGATTATTTGCTCTTAAATCTCTTCGTAGCTCACGTAATTTCAAATAGGCAGCATTAGTATTGATATTGAGCATATAGCCTTCAACAGAAGCTTGAGGCGTGTCAAAACGAGCTAAGCCATAATTGCCTAACTCTTTTCGTTGTTGTTTTGGGATCATGCCATTGCCACTGAAGTCCCATTGGCCAAAGAAAGCATTACCTTCAAGAGTAAACCTCGAGGTTGCCCAGCCGCTTTCTTCTGCCGCCTGAGCCAATACTAGAGAAGGTGGCATGATATCAACACGTTTTAATAGCTGCTGGCGTTGATCTTCGGTTATTGCTTCAATTGGATCACTAATGACTCGGTATTTACGAGCAATAGTGATCAGTTGCTCATCATGTAATGAAGCCTCTTTAACTGTTTCTCTTTCTATTGTTATGTTCTCATTGCTGATAAGAATAAGTGGCGCCATTAACCTAAAAAACACCATTTTTTTTAGTTGTACCGGTATTTCATTAGATGTTTGTTGCCATTTTTCGCTGACACTTTCAAACGTTAAGCGAGGGACCTCTCTAACTCCAGCGGCCCAGCTTTCTGTGTTGTAATTAAGTGAGTTAAACAATTCGATTAGTTCATCTAAAGAGTTCAAACTAATGTCTTTAGCAGGTGGTTGGCTACTCTTATTTATTACAGGTTTAGGTTTTGCATTAGCAGGCTTGGTATTTGAAGGTAAGGTATTTGAAGGTTCGCTATTAGCAGGTTTGCTAGCTGACTCTGCAATATATGAATTTTTCTCTTGCTCAACTGGCGAAGGAGGAGATTTTACCCAGTAATTAATGGCAAAAAGACTGGCTAGGAGTAATACAACAAAGAGTATTTTTTGGTAGGTGTTTTTGGTCATATTTTATCCTAAACATAATTATTTCAAACTGCGCGAAAAAGGCTAAATCATTTACGCAATAAAAAAGGCGCCGAAAGCGCCTTTAATTATAGTATATAAATATTTATTGCATCATAGGTCCAAAGCCTAAGCTCCATAAAATAACGCTACTTCCCATTAAGCCGACTAATAACACGAGTCCTGCTGTCACTACAGAGCTGGCATAAATAAAGCCTTTTTCTTCGGGAATATTCATGATGATAGGTACGCCTGCATAGAGTAAATATACTGAGTAGGCTAAACCAGCAAGTCCAACCAGCATGATAAACCATAACACTGGATATAAAACTGAAATACCGACCATGAATAATGGTGTCGCTGTGTAAGCTGCTAATTCTAAGGCTTGAGTGAATGTTGGAGAGGCGTCGAAGGTCTTAGCCATCCAATAAGATAAATAAGCTAGCGCTAAAACACCGCCAATCAACCCGAAATACATACCCACAGACATAAACATCGCACTTTGTGGGGTTAAAAATAATGGTTCACCATTTGCTGGGTGCCATCCAATATAAGCTGTTGCGATAAAGCTGCATACTGCAGGAATTAATGCGATAAGTAAGATGTGACTGAGACTGCTTTTGACAGCCTCATGGTTGCGTTCAATTGTTTTCCACTCTTCCTTCGGATGAGTGTATAGCCCCATTAAGTGATTTAGTATCATTGTTATTATCCTTGTTTAGCATTCATACATAGCTCGCCAAACTTCAGACGAACTGATCATAGCCCCATATATCAACCGCCTTAATCAGTCCAACACATACTGTCTTAAATGCTCTGCTTTTTGAGCGATTTAATCACAGTAATAACTTCATCCCTATAGAAGTTTATCCATTAAAGGCAATCGAAATACAACTTTAGCAACTATTGTTACGAAGATGTATAGACTATTTATTGAACATAAGCATCGATTCGTCAAGGGTTAATCGTGTTTTATCTGTAGAAATATCCTCAACGAAGGTAAAATACGTTCAAACCCTAACAAAAGTTTAAGTACATGCAGCAATTATTGGCGCCCATTTATCGTTTCTTAAAGTGTGAGACACCAGATAGTTGGATTAAAAAAGCGAGCCATTCTGATAATTTATCGGTTATATTACGCGACCATTTACTTTGTGAGCTTAAAGCGGCGCAAAGTGCGATGTTCCTTATTCGAAAATACGCTGTAGATAAAGAAAGTGCTAGCAGATTAACTGAGTGGGTTAAACCTTATGAAGAGTTTGCTTACAAACGTATTGGCGATCTAAGCTCTTTAAAAGGTAAAAGTAATATTACCAAGCAAGTTACTGTGAGAGAAAACTGTCCTTATGGACAAGATCTCGTTGATAAAATGGTGCTGCTGATTAAAGAAGAATTACATCATTTTTATCAAGTCATGGAGCTGATGGAAAAAAAGAATGTCCCTTATGAACTTCTTGAAGCGGGTCGCTATGCTAAAGGCATGATGAAACATGTTAAAACGTTTGAACCTGATGCATTAGTCGATAAGTTAATTATTGGAGCGTTTATTGAAGCCAGGTCGTGTGAGCGTTTTGCAAAACTTGCTCCACACCTTGATGCTGATTTAGAAAAGTTTTATATCTCTTTACTTCGCTCTGAAGCGCGGCATTATCAAGACTACTTATCACTTGCAGAGTCTATTTCTGGCAAAGATATCAGTGAAAGGGTCGCTTTTTTTGCCACTGTAGAAGCAGATTTGATTTTATTGCCCGACGAAGACTTTAAGTTTCATAGTGGCTTACCAGTTTAAACCTCAAGACAATCAGTTTAATCAGAGCGTGATTGCTAACCATAGGATGATTTAGTGCGATTATTGGTTGGTTGAATAAAAGTTATCAGCAACTAGAGCTGATTATTTTTTAGCAGAGAAGGGCAGTTGCTGTAATTCAGCACTGTCTTTTTTTACAATTAAAATGCTGCCTTGATCGTACCAATCACCGACAACGATACGTTGTTTATTATTGTTTAACTCATGAATGGCTGGGCGATGAGTGTGGCCGTGGATCATTCTTTGGCAATCAGTGTCACTGAGTAATGCATCAACCGCTGTTTGCTCAACATCCATAATCACATAGCTTTTATCTTTATTGCCATTTTGACTTTTGTGCCTGATATCAGCTGCAATTTTTTGTCTAGTTGACTTAGGTAAGTGGCAATATATCCATTTCACAATGGCCGAATTTCTAAAGCGGCGAAAACGCTGATAAGACTTATCAAGAGTACATAAGCTATCACCATGCAGCACAACCGTTTTAATGCCATATAAATCGAGTATTTTAATCTCTGGTAGCAATTGCATCCCAGATTTAGCAGCAAATTCTTTGCCTATCATGAAATCACGATTACCATGAATAAAAAACACTGGCATGTTTTCAGACACTTGTTTGATGTGCGCCGCTATGACGTCAGTAAATGGTTCAGCAATGTCATCACTGGTCCAAACTTCAAACAAATCACCAATGATATACATCGCCTCAACGTCAGATAAATCTGAATCGAGGTAATCGATAAAGGCTTGTGAGATATCAGGACGATCTGCACTTAAGTGCAAATCGCCCATAAATACAGTATGCACTATTGATTATTCAGCAATAGACGCACTGTTGATGACTACTGCTTCCAGTGGTACATCTTGATGCATACCACGGTTACCCGTGCTTACAGCTTTAATTTTTTCTACGATGTCCATGCCTTCAACTACTTCAGCAAATACACAGTAACCCCACCCTTGGCCAGTTTCTGCTTTGTGATCTAAGAAAGTATTGTCGCTGACGTTAATGAAGAACTGCGCCGTCGCCGAATGCGGATCAGAAGTACGCGCCATTGCTAATGTGCCAACTTTGTTTGATAGGCCGTTATTCGCTTCATTCTTTACAGCAGCGTTAGGTGTTTTCTGAACCATATCTTCAGTGAAACCACCACCTTGAACCATAAAACCATCAATCACACGGTGAAAAACGGTACCGTCGTAAAAACCGTCTTTAACGTACTTGATGAAATTTTCAACAGTAAGAGGCGCTTTTTCAGCATTTAGAGCAATTTTGATGTCGCCCATGTTTGTGTGCAAAGTGATCATATTTAAATACCTAGATAAAAATTGTTGCGCGATTCTAACTTATCTAACTTGAGGCTTAAAGTGCAGTGTTCAAAACAGTGTTGCTCATGATAGACTTTGTTCCCATTATATTGGTATTAAAACGAGTAAAAGAGAACCATCGATGTTGAAAATTTACAATAGTATGAGTCGTGAAAAGCAAGAATTTAAGCCGATTAATCCAGGCAAAATTGACATGTATGTATGTGGGATAACCATATACGATTTATGTCACATTGGTCATGGTCGTACTTTTGTTTCTTTCGATATGATTGTTCGTTACTTACGTTACCGTGGTTATGACGTGAATTACCTTCGTAATATTACTGACGTTGATGACAAAATCATTAAACGTGCTGCTGAAAACAAAGAAAGTTGCGATACGTTAACAGAGCGTTTGATTGGCGAAATGCATAATGATTTCGATTCATTAAACATGATGCGCCCAGATTTCGAACCTCGCGCGACATTACATATCGATGAAATTATCGAAATGGTTCAAACATTAATTGCCAAAGAGCATGCTTATGTCTCTGATAATGGCGATGTGTTATTCAGTGTGTCTTCTTATGCGCAATACGGACGCCTATCAGGGCAAAACCTTGAGCAACTTCAAGCTGGTGCGCGTGTAGAAGTAGAAGATACTAAGCGCGATCCTATGGATTTTGTATTATGGAAAATGTCTAAACCAGGTGAGCCAACATGGGAATCGCCATGGGGACCAGGTCGTCCGGGCTGGCACATCGAATGTTCAGCAATGAACAGTAAGCATTTAGGCGAGCATTTTGATATTCATGGCGGCGGTAGTGATTTACAGTTCCCCCATCATGAAAATGAAATCGCTCAATCCTGCTGTGCCCATGGTTCACAATATGTGAACTACTGGATGCATACAGGTATGGTCATGGTTGATAAAGAAAAAATGTCTAAGTCATTAGGCAATTTCTTTACTATTCGTGATGTATTAGCGCATTACGACCCTGAAACGGTTCGTTATTTCTTACTGTCTGGTCATTACCGTAGCCAGTTAAATTACTCTGAAGATAACTTGAAGCAAGCAAAGTCTGCACTTGAGCGCATTTATACTTCGCTTAAAGGGTTAGATTTAACTGTTACCGCAGCGCCTGCACAAGAGTTTATTGCCAAATTTAACACAGCGATGGATGATGATTTTAATACGCCTGAAGCCTATTCAGTTATTTTTGAAATGGTACGCGAAATTAATCGTTTGAAATTAGTCGATATGACACAAGCAAGTGCGTTAGGTGTGAGCCTAAAATCCTTGACTGATGTATTAGGCTTAATCAATCGCGACGTTGATACTTTCTTCCAAGGTGAAGGAAGTGATGACGAAGTTGCAGAGATCGAAGCGCTTATTGTTGAGCGTAATCGTGCTCGCACAGAAAAAGACTGGCCTGCAGCAGATGCGGCGCGCGATAGACTAAACGCATTAAATGTTGTTTTAGAAGATGGCGAAGAAGGCACGACTTGGCGTAAAAAGTCGTAATCCAAACTGAAAGTTAAGTCTTAAATAACAAAGCCTGCTCATTGAGCAGGCTTTTTTGTGGGGGCGAATAAACGAATAATCAGTTAATTCAGATGAGCACAGTAAATTGATTAGTCGTGATATTGCTCAGCGGCATACAAGGTATTTTCAAGTAAGCTTGCAATCGTCATAGGGCCCACACCACCCGGGACTGGCGTTATAAATGCGGCTTTTTCAGCTGCTATATCAAACTCTACATCACCAACAAGTTTGCCGTTTTCAAGTCGGTTAATACCAACATCGATAACAATAGCGCCAGGCTTAATCCAATCACCAGGGATAAACCCAGGTTTACCCACTGCAACAACCAGTAAATCGGCCTGACGTACTTTTTGTTCAAGGTTCTGAGTAAAGCGATGACATGTTGTGGTTGTACAACCTGCAAGTAATAACTCTAGTGTCATTGGACGACCGACAATATTTGAAGCGCCTACAATGGTTGCATCTAAACCGTACGTGTCAATTCCTGTCGACTTGATTAAGGTGATAATGCCTTTTGGCGTACATGAGCGAAGTACTGGAATACGTTGAGCTAAGCGCCCTACATTGTATGGATGGAAACCATCAACGTCTTTATCAGGTCTGATACGCTCAATGACTTTCGAGTCTTCAATATGATCAGGTAATGGCAACTGTACTAATATGCCATCGATTTTTGGATCGTCATTACATTGATCAATCAGTGCAAGCAGTTCTGCTTCTGTTGTGGTGGTTTCAAGGTCATAAGAGTATGACTCAAACCCAACTTCTTCACAGGCGCGGCGTTTACTGCCAACATAAACCTGTGATGCCGCATCAGCGCCAACTAAAATTACAGCAAGACCAGGAACACGTTTTCCAGCTGCTTTGCGCGTCAATACTTTTTCTTTTAATGTGGTTCTTATAGATTGAGCTATCGCTTTGCCATCAATGTTTTGGGCTGTCATGTGTGTATAGTTTCCTTTATATGGCGCGATTGAGGTAAAATTTAACGTGGCGTATTCTACCAGTCAGGCATAGGCATGTCATGAATAATGGCTAAACGATTTATTAAAAACAGAATTTTTTGTTTGTAAAAACAGCAGATGAACGAGTTTGTAAAAAAAGTCGTTGACGATATTAAAGTGACTCGCTAATATGCGCTCCGTTCTCACAGATAAGCCGATTAGGGCAACTTAATACTTATTTGCAGTAGACATCTCGGTGATTAGCGCAGCCCGGTAGCGCATCTCGTTTGGGACGAGAGGGTCAGAGGTTCGAATCCTCTATCACCGACCAATTTTATATTTGTAAAGCATAGGCTTTGCGAATAAGCTTGAAACATAAGTTGAAGACCAAATCAATTTATTAAGCTTACAGGTTATACAGATAATATTTGTAAACCATGCGCCACTAGCTCAGCTGGATAGAGCAACGCCCTTCTAAGGCGTGGGTCTCAGGTTCGAATCCTGAGTGGCGTACCATATTATGGTGATTGTAGCTCAGTTGGTAGAGCCCCGGATTGTGATTCCGGTTGTCGTGGGTTCGAGCCCCATCAGTCACCCCAAATTTTGCATTAAAAATGCACGATTGTAGAGAAAGCGACCTTAGGTCGCTTTTTTTATGTCTAAAATCCCCATTTTACCCCGTTTTCACACTCGACTCAGCAGTAAACCGTCGCTATAATGTCGCGTCTTGATAAATATCTAATACGAATTACTACGGGTAATGGCGCTGAAAAGCTGCTGTATCGCACTTTTATTAGTAAACATTAATCATCAAGAAATGAATATTTAATAGTTGAGCTTTCGACTATTACAAAGGACGTCAGACATATTTCGAGGTAAAACAATGCAAGTTTCTGTTGAAACAACTCAAGGCCTAGAACGTCGCCTAACAATTTCTGTTCCTGCTGAACAAATTGAGAAATTAGTTAAAGACAACTTATTACGTGAAGCGAAACGTGCAAAAATTTCAGGTTTCCGTCCAGGTAAAGTACCTGTATCAGTGATCAACCAACGTTACGGTGCAGCTATCCGTCAAGATGTGACTGGTGAAGTAATGCAACGCAACTTCATTGAAGCGATCATGGCTGAGAAGTTAAACCCAGCTGGCGCACCTGTTTTCGCTCCAGGCGAAAATGAAGGCGAAAACTTCGTCTTCGTTGCGACTTTCGAAATCTACCCAGAAGTTGAGTTAACTGGTTTAGATGCAATCGCAGTTGAGCAACCACAAGCTGAAGTTAATGACGCTGACGTTGATACAATGATTGAAACGCTTCGCAAGCAACACGCTAAGTTCGCTGTAGTTGAAACTGCTGCTGAAGAAGGCAACAAAGCTAAAATGAACTTCGTAGGTTCAGTAGACGGTGAAGAATTTGAAGGCGGCAAAGCTGACGACTTCGAACTAGAGCTTGGTAGCAACCGTATGATCCCAGGTTTTGAAGCTGGTGTTATTGGTCATAAAGCCGGTGATGAATTCGAAATCGAAGTGACTTTCCCTGAAGATTACCATGCTGAAAACTTAAAAGGTAAAGCGGCTAAGTTCGTTATTACCCTTACTGAAGTTCAAGCTGCAGAATTACCAGAAGTTAACGATGAGTTCGCTTCTTTATTCGGTATCGCTGAAGGTGGCTTAGAAGCGCTTAAAGCTGAAATCCGTAAAAACATGACTCGTGAACTTGAACAAGCGCTTAAAGCGAATGTTAAAGAACAAGTAATCGAAGGCTTATTATCAGCTAACGAAATCACAATTCCTTCAGCATTAGTTGATGGTGAAGTGAATGTACTTCGTCAGCAAGCAATGCAGCGTTTTGGTGGTCAAACTGAAAACATGCCTGAGCTTCCAGCTGATTTGTTCACTGAACAAGCAGAGCGTCGTGTAAAAGTAGGTTTACTTTTAGGTGAAGTTATTAAGACTAATGAACTTCAAGCTGAAGACGAACGTGTTCAAGGTTTAATCGCTTCAATGGCTTCTGCTTACGAAGATCCAAGTGAAGTTGTTGAATACTACAATGGCAACAAAGAGCTTATGCAAAACATGCGCAACGTAGCGCTTGAAGAGCAAGCTGTTGAAGTTTTATTAAAATCTGCAAAAGTGACACTTAAAGATGTCGAATTTGAAGAATTTATGAACAAGGCAACAGGTAAAGCGTAACCTTCGCTTGACTTGATTGGCGGTTCGCCATTTAATGGCTCGTATGAGGTTCCTCATACGAGCCATTTTTATTTTAGGGAAGCATAAAATGCATAAAGCGCCAGAATCTGTACTCAATGCTCTTGTACCTATGGTTGTTGAACAAACGGCTAAAGGTGAGCGTTCATATGATATTTACTCTCGTTTATTAAAAGAGCGAGTAATTTTCTTGGTTGGCCAAGTGGAAGAGCACATGGCTAACTTGATCGTGGCGCAATTATTGTTCCTAGAATCAGAAAGCCCAGATAAAGATATTTCTATCTATATTAATTCACCTGGCGGCTCAGTTACTGCCGGTATGGCAATTTACGATACTATGCAATTCATTAAGCCGAATGTAAGTACTGTGTGTATTGGCCAAGCATGTAGCATGGGTGCGTTTTTATTAGCAGGCGGAGCGGAAGGTAAGCGTCATTGTTTACCTAATTCACGTGTGATGATCCATCAACCACTTGGTGGTTTCCAAGGTCAAGCATCGGATATCGCAATTCATGCTCAAGAAATCTTAGGCATTAAGAATAAATTAAACGAAATGTTAGCTGAGCATACTGGTCAACCGATTGAAGTTATTGAGCGTGATACAGACCGTGATAAGTTTATGAGTGCGCAAGAAGCTGCTGATTATGGATTAGTTGATTCAGTTTTTGAAAAGCGTAGCTGATCTTTAGGCCTGAGTAGGCTATTCTGTGATGAATAGCGTATAAAAAATATTTGACTGTTCCTGTGCAGGTTATTAATTGTACAGATGGTTTTCTAAAAACAGTGAACAGGCTGCAACAGAGGTAGGGTAATGGGCGATAACAAAAGTACCGGTGACAGTGGCAAACTACTGTACTGCTCTTTTTGCGGAAAAAGCCAACATGAAGTTAGAAAGCTAATCGCTGGACCTTCAGTATATGTTTGTGACGAGTGTGTCGAGCTTTGTAATGACATCATTCGCGAAGAAATTAAAGAAATATCGCCTAAGCGCGATCATGATAAATTACCAACACCACATGAATTACGAACGCATCTAGATGATTACGTAATCGGTCAAAATCAGGCCAAGAAAGTGTTGTCGGTAGCAGTTTATAACCACTATAAACGTTTGCGTAATGGCACACCGATTGAAGGTGTTGAATTAGGTAAAAGTAATATTCTACTTATCGGTCCAACCGGTAGTGGTAAAACGTTACTTGCTGAAACGTTAGCGCGCTCTTTAGATGTGCCATTCACGATGGCCGATGCGACTACGTTAACTGAAGCCGGTTATGTGGGTGAAGATGTCGAGAACATCATTCAAAAATTACTGCAAAAGTGTGACTACGACGTTGAAAAAGCGGAACGTGGTATTGTTTACATTGATGAAATCGATAAGATCAGCCGTAAATCTGATAACCCTTCAATAACACGTGATGTGTCAGGTGAAGGTGTTCAGCAGGCCTTATTGAAATTAATTGAAGGTACTGTTGCTTCTGTTCCTCCGCAAGGTGGTCGTAAGCATCCACAGCAAGAGTTTTTACAGGTTGATACCTCTAAGATCTTATTTATCTGTGGTGGTGCGTTTGCTGGACTTGAAAAAGTGATTGAGCAACGCGGCTTAACAGGAACAGGGATTGGCTTTGGCGCTGAAGTCAAAGGCGAAGCTGACAAAACGACGATTTCACAAACGCTAGGTAAAGTTGAGCCAGAAGATTTAATCAAATTTGGTTTGATCCCTGAGTTCATCGGCCGTTTACCTGTTGTTGCAACGCTAACAGAGTTAGATGAAGCAGCTTTGGTACAAATTTTATCTCAACCTAAAAATGCACTGACGAAACAATATGGTGCGTTATTTGAGATGGAAGAGGTAGAGTTAGAGTTCCGTGAAGACGCACTTAAAGCGATTGCCCATAAAGCAATGACGCGTAAAACAGGTGCTCGTGGTCTACGCTCAATCATCGAAGATATCTTGTTAGATACCATGTATGACATCCCTTCTGTAGAAGGTGTGATTAAGGCTGTAGTTGATGAATCAGTAGTAAAAGGTGAGTCTGCACCTATATTGATTTATGAAAACACCGACAATCAAGTCGCTGGTGGCGAACAATAAATAGACGCTTTTAGCCGTTTATGAAAAATAAGGAGTCCATTGGGCTCCTTTTTTCGTATTAACCATTGAAAGTTCAAGAAACATCCCAATATACTGATTATAAAATCCATTCATCAAACGGAATCGAACTATGACCCAAGAGCGTGAAGCGCATATCGAACTCCCCGTGCTGCCACTTCGAGATGTAGTGGTTTATCCCCATATGGTAATTCCGTTATTCGTCGGACGAGAGAAATCAATTCGATGTTTAGAATCGGCAATGGAACAAGATAAACAAATTTTATTGGTCGCACAGAAAGAAGCTGATTTAGACGAACCAACAAAAGACGATATTTTCGAAATTGGTACAGTGGCGTCAATTCTGCAATTACTTAAATTGCCTGACGGCACAGTAAAAGTATTAGTTGAAGGTGGTCAGCGTGCAAAAGTTGACAAATACACCCAAGAAGAAGAGTTCTTTGTTGCAACAGCACAATACTTAGAATCTGAAGAACTTGCTGAAAAAGAAGAAGAGGTGCTCGTTCGCAGCGCTATCAGTCAGTTTGAAGGTTACATTAAGCTTAATAAAAAGATCCCGCCAGAAGTACTGACTTCGTTAACAGGAATAGAAGAAGCGGCTCGTCTTGCTGACACTATGGCTGCACATATGCCGCTGAAGTTAGAAGACAAGCAGTCTGTACTTGAAATGATTAACGTCGGCGAGCGTCTTGAATATTTAATGGCGATGATGGAAGGCGAAATCGACTTATTACAAGTTGAAAAACGCATTCGTGGCCGCGTTAAAAAGCAGATGGAAAAAAGCCAACGCGAGTACTATTTGAATGAGCAAATGAAAGCTATTCAAAAAGAACTTGGCGATCTTGATGAAGGTCAAGACGAGTTTGAAGTACTCGCTCGCAAGATTGAAGAAGCGAAAATGCCAGCAGAAGCCAAAGAAAAAGCTGAAGCTGAGCTAAACAAATTAAAAATGATGTCACCAATGTCAGCAGAAGCGACAGTGGTGAGAAGTTATGTTGATTGGATGACGTCAGTGCCTTGGAGTCAACGTTCTAAAATCAAACGTGACTTATCTAAAGCTGAAGAAATTTTAGATACCGATCATCACGGCTTAGAGAAAGTGAAAGAACGCATTCTTGAGTATCTTGCGGTTCAAAGCAGAGTTAAGCAGCTTAAAGGGCCTATTTTATGTTTAGTAGGGCCTCCAGGCGTCGGTAAAACGTCACTGGGTCAGTCAATTGCTAAAGCTACTGGGCGTAAGTATGTACGTGTGGCACTAGGCGGCGTGCGTGATGAAGCTGAGATCCGTGGTCATCGTCGTACCTATATCGGTTCTATGCCAGGTAAAGTCATTCAGAAAATGGCAAAAGTGGGCGTAAAAAACCCATTATTCTTATTAGATGAAATTGATAAGATGAGTTCAGATATGCGCGGTGACCCATCATCAGCATTACTTGAAGTCCTTGACCCAGAGCAGAACGCAGCATTTAACGACCATTATCTAGAAGTTGATTATGACTTATCTGATGTGATGTTCGTTGCGACATCTAACTCAATGGATATTCCTGGACCGTTACTTGACCGTATGGAAGTGATTCGTCTATCGGGCTATACCGAAGATGAGAAACTCAATATCGCTAAAAAGCATTTGCTGACTAAGCAAATTGAGCGCAATGGACTTAAGCCTAAAGAAATCAATATCGAAGATAGTGCCATTATTGGCATGATCCGTTATTACACCCGTGAAGCTGGTGTGCGTTCATTGGAACGTGAACTGTCTAAAGTGTGTCGTAAAGTCGTTAAAATGATTTTATTAGATAAGTCTGTTAAAACCGTAAAAGTGAATCAAGATAACTTGAAATCATTCCTAGGTGTGCAGCGATTTGATTACGGTAAAGCTGAGTCTAATAACCAGATTGGCCAAGTCACAGGTTTAGCATGGACTCAAGTTGGCGGCGATTTGCTAACAATTGAAGCAACGTCAGTATCAGGTAAAGGCAAGCTTGCTTATACCGGTTCTCTTGGCGACGTAATGCAAGAGTCGATTCAAGCTGCTATGACTGTTGTTAGAGCGCGAGCAGAGCAATTAGGCATTAATGGCGACTTTTACGAGAAACGTGATATTCACGTTCACGTACCTGAAGGGGCCACACCTAAAGATGGTCCTTCAGCTGGTGCAGCGATGTGTACTGCATTAGTTTCGAGCTTAACAGGTAACCCTGTTAAAAGTGATGTGGCAATGACAGGTGAAATTACCCTTCGCGGTGAAGTGTTGCCTATCGGTGGCTTGAAAGAAAAGTTACTTGCAGCACACCGTGGCGGTATAAAAGTTGTTCTTATTCCTAAAGAAAATGAACGCGACTTAGAAGAAATTCCTGCGAATGTTATTGCAGATCTTAAAATCCACCCAGTTAGATGGGTTGATGAAGTGCTTGAATTGGCCTTAGAGAGACCTGTAAAGGGCTTTGAAGTGGTCAAAAAGTAGCTAAATAGCAAAAAAAGTTGCTTTGAACCTAAAAAAAGTGAAAAAAGGGGCTTAACAAACGCGAAAGCTGTGGTAGCCTAGATAAGTGGAGAGTCAGTTAGCACCAAACCCTTGGCGCAACTGACTTTGAGCTGTATCCAAGTACATTTTTTATGGTTTTCCAATTAAGTTTGGTGTGGTATCAAACTTATAACAAAAAAGCCTCCGCAGACCGCTCTAAAGACGGATTTGGTTGCGGCGCGAAAATAAACATTCAAGGGGATGACATGAACAAATCTGAACTAATCGAGAAAATCGCTTCTGGTGCTGACATTTCTAAAGCAGGCGCTGGCCGTGCATTAGATTCTTTCATTGGTGCTGTTACTGAAGCACTTAAAGAAGGCGATAAAATTTCTCTAGTTGGTTTTGGTACTTTTGAAGTACGTCAACGTGCAGAACGTACTGGCCGTAACCCACAAACTGGTGCGGAAATCAAAATTGCAGCAGCAAATATTCCTGCTTTCAAAGCTGGTAAAGCTCTAAAAGACGCTGTTAACTAAATAGTTAATATCGTTGCCTTTTGTAAGGCATTTGTAGAAAGCACTGTTTTAACAGTGCTTTTTGCGAAAAAAATATCAGAAAGAACACAGTTAGTTTTGATATTCGGAGGAATTGGGTCATACCCGAGGTAGCGTCTGATAACTCCATATAAATTACAAGAAGGCGCATCCCGAAGTGGTGCGCCTTTTTATTTTTAATCGCAACAAGCGAGAATTCAGATGTTAGAAAAAATTCGCGAAGGTTCACAAGGCGTTATTGCTAAAAGTATTTTAGTGCTAGTGATTCTTTCGTTCGCATTTGCTGGTGTAAGTAGTTACCTAGGGACTTCAACTGATGTTGCTGTCGCCGTAGTTAACGGTGACGATATTACTGCAAATGAACTAGAACAAGCTTACCAAAACGAACGTGGCCGCCTAGAGCAACAACTGGGTGAAATGTTTGATGCATTATCTGCTGACGATAACTACATGAATGGTATCAAGCAAAATGTATTAGACCGTCTTATTGCTGACAAATTAATGAGTCAAGCTGCTGACGATTTAGGCCTACGTGTTTCAGATGACCAAATTAGACAAACGATTGTTAACGAACCTGCTTTCCAAACGGATGGTGTGTTTGATAACGAGCGTTACTTAGCTGTTTTACGTCAGCTAGGCTACCAAACTGCTAGCTTCAGAAATATGATGCGCACTGACATGACGCGTCGTCAGTTACTGACTTCGTTAGTCGGCAGTGAATTTGTATTAGATGGCGAAGCTAAACAATTAGCTGAAGTCCAAGGACAAACTCGTGATATTCGCTATTTAGTTGTTGATTCAGCCCCATACTTAGCATCAGCTACAGTATCTGATGAAGCGATTAAAAATTACTACGACAGCAACTTGATGCAATTTATGGATCAAGAAAAAGTGAGCTTGCAGTATGTAGAGCTAAATGTTGCGAACATTGCTGAAGGTGTTGACGCTTCTGTTGAAGATGCACGAGACTTTTACGAAGAAAATAAGCAACAGTACCAAACTCCTGAAAAACGTTTAGCTGCGCACATTCTATTTGCATCAGGCGATGACAGTGCAGACGAAGCGAAAGCTGAAGCCAGTCTTGCTAAACTCAATGCAGGTGAAGATTTTGCTGACGTTGCTAAAACTGATTCAGATGATCAATTTAGTGCAGAACAAGGCGGTCAATTAGACTGGTTTGAACAAGGCGTAATGGATCCTGAATTTGATACTGCATTATTCTCACTTAACCAAGATGAATATTCTCAAGTGGTTAAAAGTGAATTCGGATATCACATCGTTAAGTTACTTGACGTTCAATCTGGTGCTGCTGCGCCATTTGAAGATGTTCAAGACAAAATTGTGGCTGATCTAAAGAATAAGAAAGCAGTAGATGAATTCTACAGCTTACAAAGCATCTTAGCTGATACTAGTTACGAAGTGCCTGATACGTTAGATGAAACTGCGCAAGCACTTAATGTTGAAGTTCAGTCGACTGAGTTATTCTCACGTAATAATGCACCTGCTAACCTAAACAAGCCAGACTTGATCCGTGCTGCTTTCTCTGATGATGTTATCGGTAGCGGTATGAACAGCGAAGTGATTGAGCTTGAGCCTAATCATGTTGTTGTTATTCGTTTATTGAAACACCAAGATGCAGGTACTTTACCACTGAGTGAAGTAAAAGCAGGTATCGAAGCACGTTTAGTGCAAGACCAGGCTAACCTTGAAGCCAGTGAGAAAGCTAACGAGTTATTAGCTGAGTTAAAAGCGGGTAATGAAATCACTGAAGTGACTATTGCAACTAAAGCGCAATTACCTCGTTTCAGTCAAGATATCGACCAAGCTATTACAACTAAAGCATTCCAAATGCCAGCGCCAGAATCAGGTGCAGTTGCATTTGATACCGCTGCATTAGCCAATGGTTTTGCCGTTATTGCACTTGATAAAGTGAATGCCGCTGAAGGTATTGATAGCAATGTTGTTGATAGCATCAAACAACGTTTAGCTCCTCAGTACAGTGAAGCTGATTACCGCTCTATTATTGCAGCGTTAAAAGCAAAAGCTAAAATTGAATATCCTGTAGCTGAATAATTTTTTAGCACACAAGATAGATTAAATAGCCAAGGGAAACCTTGGCTTTTTTATATTTGTTTTTTAACAAAGCCAGTCAATGATGATTAATTATTTATTGGCTCATGCAGAAGGACCTTCATGAATATTGCGCTTTTTGACTTCGATGGCACCATCACAGAAACAGACTCTTACACGCCATTCATATACTTCAGTGCGCCTAAATGGCGCATAGTGATATGTTACCCCTTGCTAGTGCCATTGATTTTGCTTTATAAATTGAAGCTTATTGGCGGCTCAAGGATCCGCACTGTTGTCAGTTATTTTTGTTTCTTTAAACGTTCACAGAAAACCGTTTGGGCCCAAGGTAAAGAATATGCTTCGACGCTTGATTCAATCATCAAACCGGAAGCCAAACAAAGGCTAGCCTGGCATAAAGCGCAAGGAGATGTGATTGTCATCGTATCTGCATCACTCGATGCCTATTTAACGCCATGGTGTGAAAAGCACCAATATGAATTAATTTGTGCAACATTAGCATCAAGAAATGGACTGTTAACTGGAGCTTATTTAAATGGCGATTGCAGCGCCGATGAAAAAGCGCGTAGAGTAAAGCAATCATATCAACTGGATTCATTCGAAAAAGTTTATGCCTACGGTGACACAACAGAGGATAAGCAGTTGTTAGCGCTGGCTGATGAAGCCTATTTTTGTTGGAATAAAGTCAGTTAATGACTGGTTTGTATAAATCATCGCGAACGTTTTGAGTGCATTATTTGTCGTATAAGTGTTTAATTCAAGATCATTTATTTAAGGTTAATTGCAGTGGAAAAAATCAGCCAACGCTTTGAGCACGTTCTAAGCCATATCGATAACAATTTAACATCTCGTTTAGATTGTAAACTGTTGGCGAGCATCGCTCAGGTTCCTGAGTGTCATTTCGATTTTATCTTTCATAGTTTATTTCATACAAGGACTGAAGATTATATTGGCTTATTACGTAATCTTGAAGCGGCGCAACAACTGGGTTTTGATAAAACGATACCTATTTCAACAGTGGCTGAGTCTGCTGGCTTTGGTAGTGAAGCAAGTTTTACTGAGGCGTTTACTAAAGCGATAGGTCAAAGTCCAAGTCAGTTCCAGTTAACGCCTGACTGGGGGAATTTTTTCGAGAAACAGCAGCCATTAAAAACCTTGTCAGAAGGCCATGACGAATTAACGGCTGATCAAGTGAATATAGAATTGGTTGAACTTGAAGCTATTCCTCTAATTGCTATTGAGCATCGTACACAAGCTCAATATTTACCACAAACGATTGAGGCAATGAGAGCTTTTAGACAAGCTCATCAACTTTCACCCGATACAAGCCGTACGTTTAATTTTATTTATCAATCTGCAGCTGAACCTTTGCAGCAATTTAATATTGATATTGCAGTCAGCGTTACTCAAACGCAAAAAGCTGATTTACGCTCTGTCATTGATGTTTAAGACTACTTTATGAAGTCAATGATATTAGAAGGGCGTTATGCAACTTTTTTACATTCAGGCTCGGATGAGGATTTAAATAAGAAAGTGAAATACTTGTACGGTACTTGGCTTAATGAGCAAAGCCAGAATAAAGCTATCCAATTAAAAAACCTACCGCTGATTTTTGAAAAGCTAAACATAACTCAACCCCAACAGATAAAAACCAGAGTCTATTTAGGGTTTGTTTAACTATTGTCTTTATCGATTAAAATGAAGTCTTTAAATCTCGAATCGTCGCTCATTCAGGCGCTTACATAAAACAGGTACTACAAAACTGGCGCTTACAAAAAGGTATTTAGAGCTAATAATTAAGGCAGCGGTGGTAGCGTTAATTGTAACAATGTTACGTAACCTTTAGACTCAACTTTAAATGACAGCTATTGAGCTGTCATTCTCATCAATTCTGCACATATCCAAGCCATGTATGTTGCCCAAGCATAGCCAAATACCGAAAACAAAATTGCCACAGGGGCCAGTGAGCGGTGAAATGCCATTGCTACGACTGGTGATGATGCCGCTCCGCCAATACAACATTGACTGGCTAAAGCCATATAAGCGACAGGCGCCTTCATCAGCAACCCTGTTACAACCACCACGATGACATGAATAGAAAGCCAGACAAATCCGATAGCAAAATAGATAGGAAAATCATCAACCATAGACAGATCCATTTGCAGACCCATATTTGCAATTAAGCAATACAACATTACTGTTGATACTTTAGAAGCACCTACTGATTCAAGTTCCCGTATTTTGGTATTGGATAGGACAATACTGGTTGTGGTGACAATGATAACAATCCAGAAAAACGTTGAGGTTAAGCTATATTTTTCAGTTTGGGGGTAATTTTCGGCAAAAAAAGGCGCGATGATGTCAGCGCCGAAGTGAGCAAAACCAGTAACGCCAAAGGCAACGCTGAACATCAACATGTAACTTTTCAGTGTGGGTAAACCTTGTTGGTTTGATATGCCTCTGTCGGTCACTTCAATGAGTTTTTTAAACTGGCTGGCATCAGCGCCTATTTTCTTATCAATGAAGTTTGCGTTGTTAGCGCAAATCAGTAGCAATGACATCCAAATAGCCGAGTATATGACATTGACAGAAATCATAATCGCAAAAAGGTTTTCTTCGACCTGATAAATCTCTTTCATGGCGATTTGGTTCGCAGTGCCTCCGACCCAATTAGCCGCTAAGGTTGCCATTCCTTTCCAAGCCGCATCAGCGCCAACCCAACTTATCGTCTCAGGTGCTATTTTTGCAAACAACAGTAAGGTTAATGGGCCGCCAATGATCACCCCAAAACTGCCTAATAGAAATAAAATGATTATTTTGGGCCCCAGTAACAGCATTGATTTTATATCGACACTAATAATTAATAGGGTTAAGCAAGCTGGCATTAAAAATTTGGATGTAATCGTATTTAATTCACTTTGACTGGCATCGACAATATTGAAGGTATTAAGTAAAGAAGGGAGTACGTAGCACATCACCATGACAGGGACGAAGCGGTAAACCTGTTTCCACACTGGATGAGAGGACTGGCTAGTATAAAACACTAAACCAATGATGGTGGTGAGTAAGCCAAATATGACAGGATCTTGGTTGATCATAAACGCTTTGGCTACCTTACAGTGTTAAGTGACGCATTATGCGTTACAAAAACGAATGAACTCTTCTAATAATGGCGATAAAGCTTCGTCATTTCGGCTAATTGACCAATATTTACGTTGAAAATCCCAGCCTGCTAATTCTAATTCAACTATCTCACCACGACGAATTTCTTCTTTTACTGCAAGATATGGCAGAACACTAACGCCAATGCCTGTACCTATGGCACGTTTAATTGCGCCCATGGTATTCATCGATAATTCATTATTAATGTTGATTTTAGCACTGCGTAATAATTGGGTATTTCTGAGCCTTGAAACTGACATGGTAGAATCCAACACCCATAATTGTTCAGACAATAACTCAGCGGTAATCGTTTGTTCTAGTATCGGGTTATCGCAACTGGTGACAAGGCAAATCTTATCTTTAATCCATTGCTCATACTTAAGGTTGTTCAGCCCTGGTTTTGCATCAACAAAACCCAAATCCAGCTCTTTTTCTGAGACCATCTTTTCAATTGTCAGGCTATTATTAATGACTAACTTGATATCTACCAGTGGGTGGGATTTTTTAAACTGGGGGATCTTACGCGATAAAATATAATTACCTGCTGTTTTACTACTACCAATCTTTATCGTACCGCCAACCGCATTTCGCTCTGCAAACATTTGTTCAAGCTGAGTCCCTTTAGACAACATCTCATTGGCATAAGGGAGAATAACTTCGCCATTATCATTGGTGGTTAACCCATTGCTGCTTCGTTCAAATAAGCGTGTGCCTAAAGAACCTTCCAACTCTTTTAGCGCCATACTGACAGCTGGAACAGACATATGAAGCTGCTGCGCAGCTTTTGAGATCTGTCCGTTATCATGTATAGCTTTAAAAATAGTAAGTTGTTTAAGGGTTATTTTCATAATGACAAAGTAATTTATTAATGATTTAGATGATTATAACGATATATGAATAAACAACGCTAAAATCATTGTTTAAGTTGTATTTTTTGTAACACTGCTCATATTTTTTATAAAAGTGGCGCCTATTAAAGGAGGCGCTAAACTTCAACGTTTAGCGCATCGGAGGTATTAAAAGTCGTAACGAACACCAACACTAAAGATATTGTCTTCTTCTAAATCGATAACAGGACCAGCATTTTCGACTCTATATTCACCTTCGTATTTGGCGTAATGAGCGAATACCATCGTTGATTTTGAAAGACGGTAATCTGCGCCGATAACTAAAGAGTTAATATCAACATCTGTTGCTTGTTTATAGTCACTTGAAGACATTGCGCTATTTTTGAAATACTTACCAAAACCAGCCTCATCTTTACCTATTTCAGCTTTTAAATTAACGCCGTTTAAATTATAAACTGCACTTAAGAAGTATGAATTACCTTCTTTATAGCTGTATTCTTGGCTTTCAGTGTTTTGGAATAAACCACCTAATTTTAAGTTGCCGAACTTAACTTGAGCCACACCGCGATAAGCATCGACCCCACCGATAGTGTTATAGGCTGCAGCTAGGTAATAAGGTTGTTTTTTTAGTTTTTTGTCACCTGCAATAATACTGACAGCATATTGCTGTTCGTCATAATCACTGCGCTCACCGTTGTCATCATATTCTGCGTAGTTATCATCGAGTAAATATGTGGCGTTGAAAGTAATTAAATCAGCGATTTTTGGCGAGTAATAAGTAATGCCGTCAGCCTTACGATCTTGGCCGGCTATCATACGGTTGTATGCAGCATTGGTTAAAGCAAACGCTTCAGCAGTCCCTTTTGATGTTTTCATTACGGTGTCATTACGTCCCACCAACACCGTACCTAGATTTGCTTTTAAACCTAAATAGGTATTTCTTGCTTTGAATACGTCATCGTTACCTTCATTTGTTGCTGAATTGACCTGAACTTCAACGCGATAAAGTAACTCAATATCGTTAGCAATTGTTTCACTGCCATGTACACCAAGTCGTGAGAAATTATTCTCCAATACCGTTCCTGACTTACCATTTTGAGTTGTCGCACCGTTATCTGAATTGGTGACAGCCATTTCTAAACGACCATAAAACTGCGGTGAATCGGCAAGTGCTGAATAAGAGTTTGCAGAAAGCAATGCTATAACTGATAGCGATAGTAGTGATTTTTTCATGTTCAATCCCATTGTTTTAATTATAAATTTTGTCTTATTTATTATTGGAGTAAAAATCTTAACTGGATTAATGTGCCACTTTTTCAAATGGTTATTTATTAACGTTCTAGGCTAAAAATTTATGTAGATTCATTGTCTATCTATCTAGATAGGTAACTAGATTTGATGGTTCACATCGTAGTGATTTTGGTTATTGATAAAATGAACATGAGTCACAGCTGTTTGTTTTATGTTGCTGATTAAAGAAAATTGAATAGGTTTTCATTAAAACTTAACCGAAGCTTAAACATGACAAAGGTCTAAGTTTTGATACTCCTTAATGAGTAATCTTGCTCTCAACAAAGAGACATAAAAAACACTTATAAAGGATCGAACACATGAAACTTAAATATTTGGCTTCGGCAGTAGCAGTGATGATGCTTACTTCGGGCAGCGCAATTGCAAAAAATGACTTGGCATCATTCCATGCAGAGATGGGCGACTGTCAGACTTGTCATGTAACTGGCAAAATGAAAGACATCAAGAAAAGCATGACTGACAGTCAAACTCATGAAAATGCGCAATGTCTAGATTGCCATGGTAGTTATGAGGAGTTAGCTAATGACAGTTTAGAATTTGATCCACATACATCGCATTTAGGTGATATCAACTGTACTTCATGCCACACAGCACATGCTAAGCCAGAACTTACCTGTAATAACTGCCACAACTTTGAAATGGAGATGCCTTTTGCTGATTCAAAAGCGAAGAAAAAGTGGGATGGTGATTGGAATCAAGACAAAATCCAACAAGCGATAGCTAAAGGCCCTGTAGAAATACTTGATGTAATCGTTGTTGGTGGTGGCTCTGCTGGTTTCAACGCTGCAATTTCTGCAAAAATGGCGGGTGCTAATGTGGTGTTATTTGAAAAAGCACCATACACAGGCGGTAACTCAATGTTAGCTGCTGGTGGGATTAACGCTGTTGGCACACCGCAGCAAAAAGCCAAAGGCATTGAAGATAGTGTTGAATGGTATGCAGAAGATGCAATGAAAGGCGGCCGTTATCAAAATGACCCCAAGCTTGTACAAACTATGGCAGAAGAGTCTGCTGGCGCAGTGGCATGGCTTGAGTCTTTGGGTGCTGACATGAGTGAGCTTAAACGTTCAGGCGGTGCAAGAGCTGAGCGTACTCACGCGCCATCTGGTGGCGCTTCAATTGGCCCACATTTGATTGACACCTTGCGTACAGCTGCAATCGAACGTGATATCCCTGTTCGCGTTAACTCAAGGGTTGAAAAAATCGTTCTAAACGATGACCAATCAGTTGCTGGAGTGGTGGTTCACGGCCGTCATTCTGGTTACAACATGGTTGCAGCTGACTCTATTGTACTTGCGACAGGCGGTTATGGTATGAATAAGCAGATGGTTGCTTACTACCGCCCAACGATGAAAGACATGTCTAGCTCAAACAACGTTACAGCAACGGGTGATGGTGTGTTACTTGCTAAAGAAATCGGTGCTTCTATGACTGATATTGATTGGGTTCAGGCGCATCCAACAGTAGGAAAAGATAGCCGTATCTTAATCTCTGAAACTGTACGTGGTGTTGGCGCCATCATGGTGAACACGGATGGCCAACGTTTCATCAATGAATTAACCACTCGTGACCGCGCTTCAGATGCCATCCTTAAGCAAAAAGATCAATATGCTTGGTTAGTCTTTGACGAGCAGTTAGTTGAGAAGAAGAAAATGGTACGTGGTTACGAGCATTTAGGTATGTTAAGTAAGGCAAATACTATTGAAGAGTTAGCTAAAATCACTGGCATGAGCGATTTACCTAAAACAGCGATTGATTACAACAAATATCAAGCAGCAGGTAAAGACGATGCATTCGGCCGAGCTAATTTACCATTAAGCCTAAGTACGCCACCTTACTACGCTGTAAAAGTAGCTCCAGGTATCCATCACACCATGGGCGGAATTGCAGTCGATACTGACTCGAACATCTTAAACTTGCAAAGCTGGAAAATGCCTGGTTTATTTGCTGCTGGTGAAGTGACTGGTGGTGTTCATGGTTATAACCGTCTAGGCGGTAATGCGATTGCTGATACAGTGGTATTCGGCCGTAAAGCTGGCGAAAATGCAGCGAAACATGCTTTAAAGAAATAAGCTGTAATTAAAATTCATCATCACTAATATCCCCACAAAGGCCAAGTATCATCTACTTGGCCTTTTTATTGTTTGTTCATCACAAAAAATTTCTACCCACTTTTGTTTTGATATCCATAACATCGTTAAATAATAATTTTATTAAATTTAGAGTTTCACTCTGCTAACACTGATTAGTAAGGGGGAGTTTTGAAGAGGGAGGTTGAAAATATTTAATCTCATGCTTGGCGTTAATAAGAACTACAGACATAAAAAAACCAAGTCATCAGACTTGGTTTTAATTGATATGTTATTAGTTTCTTCTTATAAACTTACAACATCAAACGTCACGTTAGGGTTAACGTCCGCTTCATAATCAATGCCGTCAATACCGAACCCAAACAGTTTTAAGAACTCTTCTTTGTATTCATTGTAATCGGTCAATTCAGCTAAATTTTCAGTGGTCACTTCAGCCCAAAGCTCACGGCAATGCTTCTGAATTTCTTCACGTAACTCCCAGTCATCTAAACGTAAGCGGTTATCAGCATCAGTTTCTGCAGCTGTTCCATCTTCACGGAATAAACGCTCGCTGAACATGCGGTAAATTTGGTCCATACAACCTTCATGAACACCTTCTTCACGCATTTTCTTGAACACCATTGCAATATACAGTGGCATAACAGGAATAGCAGAACTGGCTTGCGTTACCACACTCTTAAGCACTGCAACATTAGCTGAACCGCCAGTTGCTGATAACTTAGTGTTTAATGCATGTGCTGCACGGTCTAAATCCATTTTGGCTTTACCAAGCGCACCGTGCCAGTAGATCGGCCAAGTGATTTCAGTTCCAATGTAGCTATAAGCGACTGTTTTACAGTTGTCGGTTAATACGCCAGCTTCACTTAAGGCGCTCATCCATAATTCCCAATCTTCACCGCCCATTACAGTGACTGTGTCAGCAATTTCTTGCTCACTTGCAGGCTCAACTGATGTTTCGATGATAGTGTTTTTATTCGTATCTACAGCTGTCGCAGTGTAAGTCTCGCCGATTGGCTTAAGACTTGAGCGGATAACTTCACCCGTATCAGGCAGTTTACGAACAGGTGATGCTAGTGAGTAAACTACCATATCGATTTGACCAAGGTCTTCCTTAATCAACTCAATCACTTTTTGCTTAGCTTCATGGCTAAAGGCGTCACAGTTAATACTTTTAGAATATAACCCTTCAGCTTTAGCAAACTTGTCAAAATAAGCTGAGTTATACCAACCCGCAGTACCAGGCTTAGTTTCAGTGCTTGGTTTTTCGAAGAAAACACCAATAGTGGCAGCATCGCTACCAAACGCAGATGCGATGCGCGAAGATAAGCCATAACCACTTGAAGAACCCACTACAAGGACCTTTTTAGGGCCATTAGCAATTTTGCCTTTCGCTTTAGTTAATTCAATTTGTTCTTTTACGTTAGCTTCACAGCCAATTGGATGCGTAGTGGTACAAATAAAGCCACGTGTCTTTGGTTTAATAATCATAATTTCGTTTCTTCCTTTAACAATGGCCCTAGGATAAATAGTTAGCCGCCGAAATGGCACTCATTTTTGTTAAAAATGGCCATTTAACTCAGTGGTTGGAGCAGTTTAGCGTTTTGCCGAGAGCTGAGTTTGCTCTGCAATTAATCTGCGAGTGTATTCATGTTGTGGGTTTTCGAACAGCTCTTCAGTGGTGTTTTTCTCAACCATGACCCCTTTTTTAAGCACCATAACTTTGTCACTGAAGTGTCTGACCACATTTAAATTGTGAGTCACAAAAATATAAGATAAGCCCATTTCTTTTTGTAATTTGAGCAATAAATTTAAAATTTGCGACCGTACTGATAAATCTAGTGATGTTAGCGCTTCATCAGCAATAATAATCTTGGGGTTTAACATTAAAGCGCGTCCCACAGCGACACGTTGTTTTTGTCCTTCCGATATCATATGCGGATAAAAGTTGGCATGTTCTGGAAGTAAGCCCACTTTACGTAGGATATCAGTCACTTGTGCTTTTCGTTCAGCACTTGTCATATCGGTATTAAAGCGTAAAGGTTCTTCAAGTAATGCACCAATGGTCAATCGTGGATTGAGGGAGGTGTTAGGGTCTTGGAAAATCATACGAATTAAATGACAGCGTTGCTTTAAATTACGCGCTTCTAGCTCTTCGCCTTCATATTCGATCGTACCAGTAGAACGAGACTCAGCACCAACTAGAATTCTTGCCAAGGTACTTTTTCCTGAACTTACTTGGCCAACAATAGCTAAGGTTTGGCCTCGTTCAAGCTCAAAAGATACAGTTGAAAGCGCTTGATTATACTGCGCTTTAAAACGCTTATAACCAATAAAGTATCGCTTGCTGAGCTCAGTGACATTAAGTAATGGCGTCGTCATCTTCTATCTCATTGTTATATGGGAAGTGGCAAGCAAAATAGCGATCTTTTTCATGGGCTAAATTGGGCTGAATAACACATTCTCTTTGCGCATCAGGGCAACGAGGGCCTAAGCGACAACCCGCTGGTAAATGTTGCAATGACGGCGACGAACCCTGCAAAGAAGGCAAATAGGATTTATGGCGCATTTTACCAGTGTGTTCAGGTAAGTTTTTAAATAGGGCCTTGGTATAAGGGTGATAAGGTTTTGTCAGTAGCTCCGAAACTGGACCTGATTCCATAATTTGACCGCTATATAAAATACTGATGCGATCACACCATTTAACCAAGGTTTCTAATTCATGACTCACAAGTAAAATAGACACGTTTTGCAATTGATTGAGTTGTGACAGTAACCGAAAAATTTGCGCTTGAGTACTCAGTTCCATGGAATTAGTCGGTTCGTCGGCAATTAATAGTCTTGGATGGTTTGCAACAGCCATAGCAATCATTACTTTTTGGCACTCGCCTTCAGTGAGTTCCCAAGGGTAGCTTTTCATAATGGCTTTAGGTTTTTTAATCCCCACTTTATGAAGCCATTTTTGAGCGGTTAAATGGGTATCTTTAGAACGACGCCAAAAAGGCACCGCTTTATTTGGCGTTAAAGACTCTATTAGCTGACTGCCGATGGTTTTAACCGGGTCTAAACTGCCTGAAGGGTCTTGAAATATCATCGTCATATCAGTGCCCATTAAGTTTCGGCGCTGTTTAGATGTCATTTCAAGTAGGTTTTGCCCATCCCACATCATACGGTCTGCGATGATATTCCAGTTTGGCCCTAAAACACCAAGTACCGCTTTTGCTAATAAACTGCGGCCAGAACCTGATTCACCGACCAGCCCATGCACTTCACCCGGGTTAATGGTTAAGCTGACTTTTTCAAGCACTTTGACTGTGCCTTGTGGAGTATCCAGCTCAATGGTGAGGTTTCTGATATCAAGTAATGGCATAGGTTAATTTCTTATCGGCGCTAACGCCGAGCGTAATCCGTCACCCACTAAATTGATGGATAACACCGTAAATAAAATGGCAAGCCCTGGGATTGTAATTGTCCAAGGTGCAATAAGCAGGCTACTTAAACCTTGATAAATCATTGACCCCCACTCAGAACTGGGTGCTTGTGCACCTAAATTCAAGAAGCCTAAGGCTGCAATATCCAAAATCGCAACTGAAATAGCAATGGTGGTTTGAATGATAACCACATCCCACACATTAGGCATGATCACATACCAAAATATCTGGATTTGGCTAGCACCATCAAGTTTAGCGGCTGTAACGTATTCTTTTTGTAACTCTTCATGCACAGCTTGATGAATCGCGCGAACAAATTGTGGGGTTAAGGCAATACCCACAGCCCAAAACACATTTGATAGCCCAGGACCTGTGACTGCGACCACTAAAATAGCTAACAATAGTGATGGAATTGACAGCAATGCATCTAATAAATGGCCTAAAATACTCGACTTTAAGCCGCGCATCATTCCTGACAAGGAACCAATAATGAAACCGACAACAAGGGCGCATACCACGACGATTAATGACATCCCAAAAGTGAGCCTGACGCCATGTAAAATTCGACTAAATAAATCACGGCCTAAATCGTCGGTGCCTAAAAAGTGCGAAACATGACCTGCTTGATCCCAAGATGGGGGCAGTAAAATCGCATCTGGATTTTGCAACTCTGGCTGAAAAGGGGCGAGCAATGGACCTAAAATAACCAGAAGTAATAGAAATATCACCGCCCATAAACCTGCAACTGCAAAAGGGTTAGATGCAAAAGCATGCCATAACTGCCCAAGCGGTGAGTCTATTTGTTCTTCTTGGTAGAGTTTTTTAATCGGCATACAGTTCTTTCCTATTAATGGGATTAATAGTGGTATGCAGTAATTCAATCATAATACTCAAAAAGATAATTAATAATGAAACCGACAAGATACCTGCTTGGATTACGGTGTAATCTCGTTGATATATAGCATTAATCAACCAAGAACCGACTCCAGGCCAAGCAAATATCACTTCGACAATAATGCCGTAACTTGCAAATGAGCCAAGCATTAAACCGAATGCTTTTAACACTGGAATAAGCGCATTGGGCAGGGCATGTCTGATTAGAATACGGTATGTACTTAATCCTCTGGCCTCAGCAGCACGGATATAGGTTTGAGTCATGACGGTCACCATAGCTTGGCGGGTGATCCGGATAACCACAGTAAAAGGCAATACGGCTAAGGTGACAGCAGGCAGTATGATATGCAGTAAAGCATCTTTAAACGCCGACATGCTGTAACTTGACTCAGATAACAATGTATCTATCAACATAATACGAGTGACGGGCTCTATTTCATATAACAGGTTAATTTGACCAGAAATCGGTAACCATTCTAATTGCACACCAAACCAAAGAGAGAGGGTTAATCCAAGCCAAAATACTGGAATGGAATAGCCGGTTAAGGTAATGGCTAAAATACTACGCTGCACTGGTTTACTGGAACTAAGCGAGGCTAACACCCCTAACGGTACGCCGAAGAAGACTGCAATACAGCCAGCAAATAATGATAGTTCAAATGATGCAGGTAATACGGCACTTAACTCTTCAGCCACATCTTGCTGTGAGTTAACTGAAATACCTAAATTTCCTGATAATCTTTGTGTTACATAGGCATAAAACTGACTGAACTGGTTTTTATCTAATTTGTAGTCTTCAACAGTTTGAACTTGTTGTTCTTCGGTAGGGAACTGAATACCGGTAAGCGCATAGCCTTTTTCTACAGGAAACATGCCCGTTGCAAAAAATAATACCGCCATCATTACTATCGATGTAGCAATAAAAAGGTTCAGTCGTCTTATAAGATAGCGCCACATTAAGGTTGAACCTCCTGTTTAATCAGCTCAACTCCGGAAAATGACATACCACCGTATGGATTGACATTTTTAATGCTCACGTTGGTATTTTTCAGCAGTAGCTTTTGGGCGTGCGCGATATTGACCAAAGGTACTTGCTCATGAATGATTTTCTCGGCCTGTTTGTAAAGCCTTTTTCGTTCTGGCTTGGAAAGCGTCTCTTTAGCTTGTGATAACAAAGTATCCAGCTCAGTAGAACACCAGCGGGAGCGATTGTTATTGGACTCAAGTGCGCTGCAACTTAACAGTGGCGTAAAAAAGTTATCTGGGTCGGTGTTGTCAGCATTCCAACCAATGAGTACAGAGTCGTATTCACTGGAAATAAGTTTCTGCGTGAATACACTCCAATCGTAACTGACGATGTTAACCGTTACGCCGATATTCGCTAAATCCGCTTGAATGAGCTCAGCGGTTTTAAGCGCATTAGGGTTATAAATTCTGACGACAGGCATCGCCCAAATATCAAAGATTAAATTTGTGACGCCAGCTGCTTTTAACAAACGTTTAGCTTCTTCAGGATCGTAATGCTTGGCGTATTCTGTTTCTGTATAAGCCCAAGATGCGGGTGGCAACATGCCCGAAGCGGCAACGGCAGTGTCATGATAAACCACATTGAGAATGTTTTGTTTGTCTACAGCGTGGGCCAAAGCATGACGCACTCTGACATCATCCAACGGTGGTTTTTGGGTGTTGAATGCCCAAAATGCTACGTTTAAACCTGGCTTAGTACGTAACTCAAGGTGCTTATGTTTGTTTATGACAGCAAGTTCATTGGCTTTGGGTAGTGCGGATACTTGGCAATCTCGAGTAATGATTTTAGCCAGTCTTGCTTCACTTTTACGAGTGATATCAAAAACGAGTAAATCAATCTTGGCTTGCTCCCCCCAATAGTACTGATTACGTTTGAAGCGTATATATTCGTTTTTAGCATATTCAGCTAAATAAAATGGCCCTGTACCAATGGCAAAGTAGTCGATATTTTCAGGTGTGCCAGCTGCCAGTTGTTGTGCAGCGTATTCAGCGGATAATATAACGGCAAAGTCGGTGGCAAGGTTAGATAAAAATGACGCATCTTTATTGGCAAGATGGAACACAACTTCGTAATCATTAATTTTTTCAATTTTGCTTACTAAACTAGCAAAATCAATACTTTGAAAAAAAGGATAACCGGTTCTGCTTACTAAATGATATGGATGTTCTGTATTGATAATGCGTGCAAAAGAAAAGATGACATCATCAGCGTTAAAGTTGCGAGATGGACTAAACAAACTGTTGTAGTGGAATTGTACATCTTGGCGCAGAGTGAATCGATATTGCAGGCCATCATCTGATACCGCCCAATCTGTCGCGAGTGCGGCGCTATAATCAGATGAGTCATCATTGTAATCAATTAAACGATTATAGAGTTGATTAGAGCTAGCATCGATGGTGGTGCCTGATGTAATGAGCTGCGGATTAAAGGTTTCAGGATTACCTTCTGAGCAATACACAATCCCAGATGGAACATTGAGCTCACCACAAGCTGTTACTAAAAAAGATAGTAAGCAAAGTAATGCTAAGGGATTCCAACGTTCTCTAATCACACGCATTTTTTCATCATTCAATTTTTAGGCTGTAAACGACTATTTTAGCAGTGTTAATAACTTAGGAGCAAATATCATCTTAAGCCTTTTCCAATAAGTTGTACTTTTTCAAAATACCGCGCAACTGGTGATAGCTTAATCCGAGTAACTCTGCGGTTTTCTTTTGATTATATTGACTCTCCGCCAAGGCTTTCTTTAATAGTTCAACTTCATAGTTTTCTGTATGATCTTTAAAGTTGATAGGGAAACTAAACTGGCTATTGAGTTGGCCTGTTTGATGTTGAGTTCCTTCTGCACTGCTTGCTGAGCTTGTATTACTGTCCTCAGGGCTATTACTTTCAATTGGCGCTGCACTGACATGTGATTCTGCACTAGAAGTCGCTGGGGCTTGTCTTTCTCGGGTTTTTACTCGACCGTTTGGTCGATAAGGGGAGGCAAATGGATCGAGAATAATATGGTCAATTTCATCACCGTCAGATCCTCGGCGATAAACGCTTCGCTCAACCACGTTTTTAAGTTCACGAATATTGCCCGGCCAGCGGTGCGACATTAATTGCTCTATTGCGATGGGACTAAATCCACCGAAAAAATCTAAATTCAGCTGTCTTGCCATACTGATAGCAAAATATTCAGCTAAAGGCATAATGTCTTCTGTTCTGCATCTAAGCGGTGGTAGCGTGATTACATCGAATGCAAGTCTATCGAGTAAATCGGCGCGGAACTCACCATTTTCAGCGAGTGAAGGTAAATCTTCATTGGCAGCACAGACGAGTCGAACATTAGTTTGTACTGTTTTACTGCCGCCAACACGTTCAAACTCACCATATTCAATGACACGTAATAACTTTTCTTGAATTAACCCTGAAGTGTTAGCAAGTTCGTCTAAAAATAGTGTGCCGTCATCTGCGCGTTCAAATCGACCTTCATGTTTTCCTTTCGCGCCAGTAAAAGCGCCAGACTCATGGCCAAATAATTCGCTTTCTAGTAAAGATTCACTTAAGGATGAACAATTGAGCTTAATAAACTCTTGATCCCATCTGGCAGATAGATAATGTAGACGTTCTGCGATAAGTTCTTTACCAGTACCACGTTCGCCGATGATTAAAACCGGCTTAGATAGTGGGGCAACTTTAGAAACATGTTCCAATACTTCTAATAAAGCATTGGATTGTCCGATAAGATTGTCTTGCTCAAATTGTCTAGTCACTGTAATTTTTAGTCTAATACGCTAACAAGTGGTGAAAATCATAATAGTTGGCTAGCGCTTTAAAATAAAGAAAAAGTTAATATTTTGGTTAACTTGTTGAAAAACAACATGTATAAAAAGTTGGCACGGCTTGTGAATAGTAATATTCGACATTAACAAAATATTTGAGGGACACATTATGGGAATCTTCTCACGCTTTGCAGACATCATTAATTCGAACATCAGTGCTTTACTAGATAAAGCAGAAGATCCAGAAAAAATGGTTCGTCTGATTATTCAGGAAATGGAAGACACGTTAGTTGAGGTTCGTTCAACTTCTGCCAAAGTGTTAGCAGAAAAGAAAGAACTACTGCGTCGTATTAGCCGAGTGCAAGAGCAAGTTATCGATTGGCAAGCAAAAGCAGAATTAGCTTTATCGAAAGATAGAGAAGATTTAGCAAAAGCTGCATTAATTGAAAAACAGAAAACAGTCACCATTCTAGAAACCTTAGAAATGGAACTGCAAGTAGTTGAAGAGCATATTGCCCGTCTTAAGCAAGAAGTTGAGCAACTACAAGAAAAGCTTAATGATGCTAGAGCTCGTCAGAAAACCATCATTATGCGTAAGCAAACTGCAACTTCACGTTTAGAAGTGAAAAAGCAGTTAGATTCAAGCAAAATTGATGACGCGATGGTGAAGTTTGAGAATTATGAGCGTCGTGTTGAAGGCTTAGAGTCACAAGTTGAAGCTTATGATATCGGTAAGAAAAATAATCTTGCAGATGAGTTTGCTGCATTAGAAGCTGAAGACTCAGTCAACGAAGAATTAGAGGCTTTAAAAGCAAAAGTTAAAGCTAAATCAACAACTAAAACAACTACTAAATCAAGTAAGTAAACTTTTTCAGAGGTGAGTTATGGATATGGATCTTCTTATTGCCCCAATTATTATTTTTCTTGTGATTGTGGCGCCTATCTGGTTGGTTCTTCATTATCGCAGTAAGCGACAAGTGAGCCAGGGGCTCACTGAGGCAGAGTTTACACAACTGAACGAACTGATTGCCCAAGCTGATAAAATGGGCCAGCGAATCGAAACATTGGAAGCTATTTTAGACACGGAAGCACCAGAGTGGAGGGGAAAACATGAGCAAGGCTAGCGGTCGTACATTATACCGAATCCCCAAAGCGGGTAAAATTTCAGGAGTTTGCGCAGGGATTGCCGACTACTTTAATTTTGAAACCTGGTTAGTACGTGTTATTGCGGTATCAATCTTTTTAGTGGGTGGTTCTGGACCAATATTAATCATCTACATTGCATTATGGTTAATTTTGGACAGCAAGGTTGAGGAGGTGACGACAAAACCGCACCATAAAGATATTGAAGTGAAGAAAAAAGTTTGGCAAGCAGGTGAGCCAGCTAAACGCGCACTTCATGAAGTAAACAGTCAGTTTTATGCGCTTGAGATTAGATTACAACGTTTAGAGCGCCACGTGACTTCAGATAATTTCGATTTGAAACATGAAATTAATAATCTGTAATCTTGTTCAATCTGCTGTAAGTAGGCTCTTTCTAACCAGAGCAACTAAAATCCAATGGGCGGTATCCCGCCCTTGATTTTTTCCTTTCCTGCCTAAATGTTATAGTAATCAGCACAGCAATAACTCCCCAAAATGATCACCAACACTTTTTTGAAATACTTTTTGTATAAGAGTTGGTTTTTAACAGATAACTTGAGATAAATTATGAGCTTTATTGATCGTTCAATCAGTAAAATTTCCAAAAAAACGCATCAATTAGTGCATCGTAGCACCGATAGACATGTGCGTTTAGCTGTAACGGGGTTATCTGGCGCGGGTAAAACTGCTTTTATTACTGGGCTGGTCAATCAAATGCTTCATGCTGGCAGTAACGTTAAACAAAACCCTTTACCGCTATGGCAAGTCTCAAGGGATAATCGGCTTATTGGTATTAAACGCACTATGCAGCCAGACCTAGCCATAGCAAGTTTTGATTATCAAGGTGGGATGAATGCTCTGACTTCATCTCCTGCGACTTGGCCAGCTTCAACACGTAATATTTCCGAGCTCCGTTTAGCGATAAAATATCGTCCCAGAAAGGGCATATTAGCCAAAATATCAGATACGGCGACTTTATATGTCGATATTGTTGACTACCCAGGTGAATGGTTGTTGGATTTACCTATGTTGAAGCAAAGCTACGTTGAATGGGTAGCGGGCCAACTTGAAGTGAAAAACCGCTTAAGACATTCGCCATATTTTTCTGCTTTTGAGGACGCGATTAACGCACTTAATTTAGCGGAGGTGGCAGATGAACATAAGTTAAAGCAAGTTGCCGATTTATATCAAACTTTACTCATTGATATGGTGAACAAGCAAGGTTTCTACCTTGCTCAGCCAGGGAGAATGTTATTACCAGGCGAGTTTGCTGATACGCCATTGTTAGCCTTTTTCCCATTGGTTAATTTATCTTTAGAGCAACTCACTGAGCTTGAAACGTCACCAGATGACAGTTATTACCAAGTATTAAAAAAACGCTATCAGGAATATGTAACAGTCGTGGTTAAGCCTTTTTATCGCGATTATTTTGCAAGCTTTGACCGTCAATTGGTGCTGGTGGATTGCTTCAATGGGCTAAATAGCGGTAAAGAACAATTTGAAGATATGGGGAATGCGTTAAATAGCATTGTTGAAAGTTTTCATTTTGGTCAATCGAGCTTATTAAAGCGTTTGTTCTCGCCGAAAATCGATAAATTATTATTTGCGGCAAGTAAAGTGGATAGGGTGACGCGCGATCAACAAAGCCATGTACTGAGCTTATTGACCGATATGCTTAAACACAGCCAACATTTCGCCAATTATGAAGGCTGTGAAGTAGAGACCATGGCTATTAGTGCAATTAAAGCAACACAGCACGGCATGGTAAATACCTCATCTGGTGAGCAAGAAGTGGTTCGCGGTATCGATGGAAATCATAATATGCTGACTATTTTTCCTGGTGAAGTACCGCAATCATTACCAGAAAATGCATTTTGGCAAAAGCAGGGCTTCAACTTTGTTTCGTTTAATCCGCCTAAATTGAATAACAACGCGACGTCAGACCCACGCTTTGAACATATTCGATTAGATCACTTACTGCAGTTTTTATTGGGGGATAAATTACAATAATGAAGCCATCTCAATCGCACCATTCAAATGATAACGAATCAATGCAGCAAACTAAATTAAAGCAGCAGCAAGTATTTGCGTCTGAAACTACAGAACAGTCTCAAGTCAAACCGAGTCAGTCTTACGCCGAGGTTGAGTTCCAGTGTGAGTTAGCCTTAGCTGAAATTGTAGAGGACATTGATGTTATTGAGCCTACAAGGTCAGCTAAACGTTGGTCGCCATTGGCGAAGCTTTCTTTAGTTGGCATAAGTTTAGCTGTGATTGTACAAACCTTACTAGGTCTGCATGCTGCTTTTTTACAAAGCCCATGGTTATTTGGTTTTTATGCCTCGGTGACAGGTGTGATCCTTGCTTGGGTAGCTACGGTTACGTTGGCTGAATGGCGAAAATTAGTAAAATTAAAACATGTTGCCGATACTCAAGTCACTGGCGAGCGGTTATCACAAAGTATGCAGCGAGGAGAGGCGGAAAAGTTTATATCGCCTTTATTATCTCAGTACCCAGAAAGTGCGGGGAAACAGCAATATAGCGCAATGAATACCAGTGAGCATAATGATGCTGAAATGGTGCTGCTGTTTGATGATTTAGTCGTTTCTGAGCGTGATGAAAAAGCTAAACAAATTGTTAGCCGGTATGCAGCAGAGTCAGCGTTATTACTGGCTGCTAGTCCATTGGCTGTTTTAGATATGGCGATTATTCTCTGGCGTAACCAACGAATGATTAATGCTATCGCTGATATTTATGGTATCGAATTAGGGTATTGGAGCCGAATTAAGCTGATTAAAAGTATTATTGTTAATATCGTTTATGCTGGGACAACAGAAGTGGTTGCCGATCTCGGTACCCAACTACTATCTGTTGAAATGACAGGCAAGTTATCTGCAAGACTTGCACAAGGTCTTGGTGGCGGTTTACTGACTGCAAGATTGGGTTATCAAGCAATGACGTTATGTCGTCCTTTAAGTTTTAAAGAACAAAATAGACCTAAACTTGGCCAGATCCATCAACAATTATTAACTGAATTGAAAACGTTTTCTGCATCCATGATGCAAAAGAGTAAAGTTAAGTCTGCGTCAGAGACCAATAAAGACTAAGTTAAATTGAGTTTTATAATAAAAGTTGATTAATATTTGATCTATTTAGATTGTTGACTACAGTTTTATGACAGTGATTTTTCAGGGGGGCATCTTAAAGTAGCTTTGTCGCTTTGTCGCTTTGTCGCTTTGAAACTTTACTGAATTGACCGATCACGGATAGGGAAGAAGATCGGTTTTAAATAGGACTTAAAGGAGTTAATAATGAAACATCCATTTCTAATGGGCGTGATGTGCGCCTGCGTTTTATCTATTGGGATTTCACAGCCAAGCTTTGCAAAAGAAGCGACTGTAGCCAAACAAGCTCAAACTCAAGCTAAAACGACAAAAGCAGTTAATGATATCAAACTAACCAAAGTTAATATTAATAAAGCCAGTGCTGCTGAATTACAGCAATTAAAAGGGATTGGTGAATCTAAAGCTAAAGCGATTGTTGATTATCGTGCAAAGCATGGCAAATTCAGTAACCTTAAACAACTTAGCCAAGTATCGGGTGTTGGTGATAAATTAATTGAACAAAATGCGAAACAGATTAGCTTTTAATCAACTGATTAATTCGCAAAGTATCAATTAACAAAAAGGAGCCAGTGGCTCCTTTTTTATACTCATTTAAAATCAAATGATTTCAAATCTAATTTTCACAAAACTTAAAAACGACTATTGCGCATTTAACTGCTGTCCATTTATGTCAGCTGCATCATCGCTCATCAAATAAAGATAGGTTGGCATGATGTCTTCAGCTGTTTTTAATGTTGCAGGATCTTCGCCTGGATACGCTTTTGCGCGCATTTCTGTGCGCGTTGCACCTGGGTTGATGCTATTAACGCGAACACTTGTACCTTCACACTCGTGAGCTAAAACTTGCATCATGCCTTCAGTTGCGAATTTTGAAAACGAATATGGGCCCCAGTAAGCACGACCTTGTCTGCCGACACTACTTGATGTAAACACTAATGAAGCAGAAGGTGCTGCTCGCATAATAGGCAGTAGCGCTTTAGTAAGGATCACTTGCGCGGTTACATTGATTTTCATTACATCTTCTAAAGATTCCAAATCAATATGTTCGAATGGGCCTAATGCGCCTAATAAACTAGCGTTATGTAAAACGCCATCTAAGTGGCCGAACTGCTCTGCAATGGTATCAGCCATGTCTTTATAATTTTGCTCAGTGGCACCTTTTAAATCCAATGGCACGATGGCAGGTTTTGGATAACCCGCTTGTTCTATTTCATCGTAAACGGCTTCTAACTTGTTAACTGTTTTACCGAGCAAAATGACTGTAGCGCCATGTTTAGCAAAAGTAATTGCCGCAACACGGCCGATGCCAGCGCCAGCACCTGTGACAAGAATTGTTTTATTATTTAATGAATCTTTTTTAGCTTGATATTCCAACATGGTTCTATTTTTCCTTCGGCTGCAAAAGCACGTCAATTCTAGATTCGAACAAAAGATAAACGATCGTTTTAAACAAATGACTGATAAATGTTAACGTGTAGTACTTTTGCATGTAACAAATATGTAGCTAACTCAATAGTTTTACGTTAACTTGAGATGAGTTAAGGACAAAAATAAGTCCTTATGGTCATGTGTTTACGCTATTGTGACCAATTTTTGGGGAAATTAAAATTATTACAACAAGATTTGGGGAAAAAAGATGAAAAGACTCATATTGGGTGTTGCAATTGCATCTGCTCTTGGGCTTAGCGGTTGTAGTGAAGATAGTTCAAATGAAGCGAAGGATTCAGTCGAGCCACTCATTCCATTCTCTCAAGTGGTTTTCGACCCTGCAGCGGGTGATGTGCCACTGCCAAATGACCTTTTATTTAACGGCACTACAGATGGCACGTTAAATATTCCTGGTGAAGACGGTGTTGATTATGTCGACCCTTCATTAGCTCTTGGCGCATTAGATGGCTGGTCTACTAGCTCTCCAATATCGATTTCAGTCGATCTGCCAGAAGATAATAATGGTGTCATGCTCACTTTAGATGCAGCTTCTGTGTTCCAACCAGGCGCTGTGCGCATGTTTGAAGCAACAGTTGGTGGAGCATTATCAACCGATCCAGAATGTGCTGCAGAATTAACGCTTTCAGCGTGTAAAGTTGGCGATGAACTTCAATTTGGGGTTGATTTTGTCGCACAGGCTTCTGGTAATAGCATCGCTATCGTGCCAATTAAACCGCTTAAATCAAACCAATCTTATATTTATGCCACTACCAGCCTGATCCAAGATTCTGCTGGTCGTGCGATAGAGCCATCAAGTACTTATAACTTACTTAAATTAGATATTGATACCGATCCGCTTGCAACCGACGAGCAGTTATTGCTTCAAGGTTTAGTTAACAGCTACGAAAAAGGTATTGCTGCCGAACACGGCGTTGATCCAGAAACGGTTTCTTATTCAGGTTTGTTTACCACTCAGTCAGTTGCTGATGTTTATGAAACCTCTAAATTGTTAATGGCTTCAAGCGATCCTTATAAGCCTTCATTTGTTCAACTGCCAATGCCGATGGATAATGGTTTCGGTGGTGTGGTGACTGTTGCACAAGCAGCTGGCTTAACTGAGGCTGACGGCTTAGCGTATGTGGTTTCAGATATTGCTGAAATTTATACCGCAGTTATTCGTCTGCCTATATTTGGTGATTGTTCATCTGTTAGTTGTGTTATTCCAATTGTTGATGGTGCGCCTACTGCGCCAAATGGCCGTTGGTTTGCTCAAGGTGATAGCCCTGTATCTGTATTACTCGCACTTGAAGCGGGTACGATGAGTGTTGCAAACTTCAGCTCACAAGCAGTTGCGCAGGGTGTTGACCCAGCCGCCGCATTGCAAAATCCAGCGTTAATGGCTGGTAAGTCTTGGATGCTTGATGATGGCACTGATGCCGATACCACAAAGCATTTGACCAAGTTCAACCCAATCCCTGCGATCATGGGTTATGAAAATGTTAATGTTCAAATTACTTTGCCTAACGCAGCTAAGTTAGCAGCATTCAGCGCGCAAGCGGGTTTGCCTTTTGTCGCACCAACAAATGGTTGGCCAACGACGATGGCGCTGCATGGTCTTGGCGGTACTAAGCAAATGGCATTAGCTTATGCAGGTACATATGCTGCGGCAGGTATTGCAACGATTGCCATCGATATGCCTTTACATGGTGACCGTTCATACGATGCTACTGGCAACGGTGTTTATGATATCTCAGCAACCAGTGATGTATTTGGTCCTGCATACGCTAACGGTAACCCATTAGTGTTTGTTAACGTGGCAAGCACTTTAACCGTTCGTGATAATTTCCGCCAAGCAACATTAGATCATTTAGGTCTTCGTTTGTTACTAACCGGTATGTACACACAAATCGCGCAGGCTGGTGGGCAACAAGTATTTGATATCAGTAAAATTAGTGCTCAAGGTTTAAGCTTAGGTGGCATTGTTGGTACTACATTATCAACTTATGCATCTACTGGTTTAGTTGACCCAACAACAGGTACTGAATTACCTAATGCTTACGGTATTAATGCTGCTTCACTTGTTGCGCCGGCTGGAGGTTTAGCTGGCTCATTTGCAGGCTCACCAACATTTGGTCCTGTTTTGTTTGAAACAGTAACAGGTACAGCAGATTTCCAAGCATTGGTTGATGCGGCTAATACAGGTGGATTTGAACCTGGTACGCCTGAGTATGCTGCACTTGTGCAAGCGGTTTACGCTGAATTTATTCCTACCTTTGCATTCGCAGTGCAAACCGCGGTTGATTCAGCAGACCCAATTAACCATGGTGCAATGTTAGCTGAAACCCAATTGCCTGTTCATTTAATTGAAGTGGCGGGTGATGGTGCTGGTAACTTACCGGATCAAGTATTACCTAATAGTGTTGAAGGCTTCCCACTATCAGGGACAGAGCCTCTTATCTCTGCACTAGGTTTAGGTTGCGTTAGTTCAACTAATGCAGGTTCTGGTGCGGTGAGATTTGCTAAAGGTCATCACAGCTCGATTGTTAGCCCTGATGAAATTGATGGCGTAACAGATGGTATGGCTGCGCAAGCTACAGTTGAAATGCAATCTCAAGTAGCGGCATTTGCTAAGTCAGCAGGCTTAGGTGCAGCAACGATTCTTGTTGATAATGCAGATGTTATTGTACCTTGTAGCTAATTAATGATGTTTAATTGTTAATTGACTAAAAACCCAGCATTTGCTGGGTTTTTTATTGTCTACTAGCTTCAACTTCCTGCTAAGATAACCCACAATTATGTTTTTCTTTACGGAGTGTATTTTGGAGTTTTTATCTGAGTACGGCATGTTTTTAGCTAAAGCCGTCACGATTGTCGTTGCAATTCTTGCCGTTGTGATTGTTGTGCTTGCTAGCAGCATGAAGCAAAAAGCAGACAAAGGTGAGCTTAAGCTAACGGATGTCACTGACGAGTTAAAGCAGCTTGAAAAAGAGTTAAAAGAAGAGCTGTTTACTAAGAAGCAATTTAAGGCTTATGAAAAGCAATTAAAAGCTGATGATAAAGCGGCTGAGAAAAATGACACTTCTCCATCAAAAGTTTTTGTTATCGACTTTAAAGGTAGCATTGATGCCGGTGAAGTTGCTTCTTTACGTGAGGAAATTACTGCTATTTTAACCGTTGCTGATAAAGATGACCAAGTGTTGGTTAATGTTGAAAGTGGCGGCGGTATGGTGCATGGCTACGGTTTAGCATCAAGCCAATTAGATAGACTAAAACAAGCCCAAATTCCTTTGACTATCTGTATCGATAAAGTCGCTGCTAGTGGTGGTTATATGATGGCATGTGTGGCTGATAAAGTGTATGCAGCACCTTTTGCTATTGTAGGTTCAATCGGGGTTGTAGCGCAATTACCGAACTTTAGTCGACTATTGAAAAAGCATGATATTGATTACGAACAGCACACTGCTGGCGACTTTAAGCGTACATTGACTGTGTTTGGTGAAAACACAGATGAAGGTCGTGAGAAGTTTCAGGAAGAACTTGAAGAAACGCACGTGTTGTTTAAAGAGTTCGTCAGCAAATATCGTCCAGATATGGATATTGCTAAAGTCGCAACCGGTGAGCATTGGTACGGTCAGCAAGCGATTGAACTGGGTTTAGTCGATGCTATTTCTACCAGCGATGATGTTATTTTGGGCCTAGCTAAAGAACATCAAGTGATCAAAATTAAATATCAAATGAAAAAGAAGTTAGCAGATAAGATAGCACATGGAGCTTCGCTATCTGTTGATGGGGTTTTAAATCGTTTGATGGAGCGTGAAAACGCAGTTAAATAATTAAGGATATGGATGCAGCAAGAGTCGGGTTATAAAGCGAATATGATGGTAGGTGATCAATGTTATCCTGCCTTTGAATTACGTAATTTACTCAATTTTATCGATATTCACCTAGGTGAAACGGTTGCTGCTGATATCTACCAAAAACTGGGCTTAGGGCCATTAGAACTTAAGGCGATGCAGTTTGTTTATGTATGGCAAGTTGAGTTCGCGATGGAGCAACTACGCACCCTCAGTCCAGATAAAGAGATTGGTGCCCGCTTGGGTGCTAGTTATCAAGTTGCCTCCCTCGATGTTCTTTTACCCTTCTTTGATCAATTCACAACATTGGGGCAATGTCTTAAATTTGTGATTCAAAACCCTGATTTAGCAGGCAGTTTTGCTGATACCTTAGTGCTAATTGAGGGTGACACTCTATGGGTGCGTTGGCTCAATACCGGTAAAGTCAGCGAAGACAAGTTTGCCTTTCAGTTTCATCATAGTGTTTGCGCTTTACTAGGCGCTGCGAGGCAACTCGTTGATGAGCCAGTCTATATTGATGAGATTCATTTTGCTTGCCGATGTTGCAATACCGACTTTCTCAGCCAAGAGACCGGTGCTACCATGGTATTTGACTGCGACTTTTTTGAGTGGGGCATCAAAATGGAAGTGCTAAATTCTCCCTTAGCATTTCAATTTTCGCAAGTTAAACACAATAAATCGGTGCCAGAGGCCACTTCTTTTATTGATAAAGTGTTAACAAATATTCGGCACTCTATGCCAAACCCACCTAAATTAGAGCAATTTGCGTTAAGTATGCACATGAGCGATCGCAGTTTACGTAGGAAGTTATCTGCTGCTGGCACGACATACCAGAAGTTAATCGACCAAGTTCGCTGCCAAGCGGCAATTAATTTAATTTTGACTGATAAGCTATCCATTGAGGATATTGCTGAGACTTTGGGTTATGGTGATGTATCTCACTTTAGGCAAAGCTTTAAACACTGGATCGGTTATCCTCCTGGACATTTCCTAAGACTCAATCAAGCCTCAAAACAGTAATTTTTTGAGTAAAAAGCAGGGAGTCCGTTGTTAACAATTATCTCCTGTATATTAGCTTGGTGTTACTCGCTTTGCATTATTGGCAAGTTGCTATGGTTGCCGACATACTATCAATCCAACGTTTAACTAACTCAGTGCCTTCAGAATGAATTATTTCTCGACCAATTGGCGGCATTTTGTCTTTTGGGGAAGATAAGATTTGGCGATAATGCACTATTGAGCGCTCCGCGTTTCCTGGCACAATGTCATAAGCTAAACCATTAGGGCCACCATCCCAGCCCGGAGGTTGTTTACAAACGCCATATTCAAAAGATGTGTGGTCGACAAAGTAGCTTAACCGCAGCCCTGAAATACTCGCAAAGCCCTGTTCATTATGACAATGTGCGCAGTTAATATCTAAATATCCTTTCGCGCGATTTGTTAAATCTGCATCACTATTGTCTAGAGCATAAGATTGATCAACAGTATCTAATTCAGGTAATCCAGACAGCATTTTCCTATCTTGCCAAAAACTCAATTGATTCACTTTATTACCATTTTCTTGAACTATATTCCGATTCAATAGGTGTGCTTTTAAACCAATTGGATTAATTCTACTAATATCCTCTTCATTGATTTGGTGGCAAATTTTGCACTCCACTTTACTGGGGATATGGTAATCAAAGGTAATGGACTCGCCTTGATTATTTAAGGTATGAGTGACATTGGCGCCGGCGATAATCAGTGAGGCAATGTCTTGTTGCCACTGATATGTTAGCGCAGTCCAGCCCGTTTCTCTGTGGATCATCAGTCGGGTTTCAATCTGCTTTTCGTTGCTGGTTCCGGTTAACTGAGTATCAAATGGCAGTGCAAATGTTTTTACTAACACGCTGCCAATTGGAAGTGAAAAAGCCTGTTGCGGGTTAAAAACCATCGACTGACTTTCGGGTAAATATATGAATCGATACTTACTGGCATAATTTGAAAATAATTCCGTGGACAACTGATAACCACGGCCTGGCTCTTGTGGTGCATGAGTTGGTATTGAAGGGTCGATAAACAAGCCATAATCACTTAAATTAGGGCAGTCTTTGCTCATTAACGCCTGCCAATTTACTTCTGTATTGGTTAACTGACAAACATCATCTGAACCATCTGGCTGTTCAGGTGTTGTTGGCGTGGCTGGCGTACTAGGTGTTGAAGGAGCTGAGGGTGTTGTAGGAGCAGAGGGCGCTGTTGACGTATTTGAATCATTACTGTCTGATCCACCACAAGCCATTAATACTGAGCTTAATAGTAAGATGAGTAGCGGTATTAGAAAGTTAGTTTTGATTTCAGTGTAATGAGTCATCAACAGTATCCTGCATTTTATAATTATTTGCCCCAAACTTTGAATAAATTTTGGTCGTTATGATTGGTCGTTATGATTGGTTAGTGAAATGAAAGAGGATGAACCTAGGTTCATCCTCTAAAGTGGCATTCTATGAACAAGACGCCGCTGGTAATCGCTTAATCCATTCACTGATCAAGGCAACACCTTCATCGTGAGACAGACTTCGGCCAATCTCTGGCATTCTATCTCCAGGATCATTAGTTTCCATTCTAAAGTGTAAAATAGACTCTTCAGGGTTACCTGGTACAACATCAAAGCCTAAGCTACCACCACCATAAGCGACTGGTGATTTACATGTTCCGTGGGAGAAACCTGCATCTTCAGCATAGCTACGCCAATACTCAAGCTTTAAGCCTGTGTTAGACGCGTTGCCTTCAGGGCGATGACAATGAGCGCAGTTAATATCTAAATAGCCTTTTGCAGCAGCCATTAGTTCAGTATCTGACATTGAACTAATATTATCTTCATCGCCATCTTGATACTCAGGTACCATATCAACATCTGTTAGGCTCGGAAGTCCTTGTAATATGCCTGCAGATTGCCATTTGGTTAACTGGTTCATGCTGCCATCAACATAAGCATAATCACGATTTAAATGACGTGCTTTAGGTCCGATAGGCATAAATACCGCATTACTGTCCTCATCAGCTTTAAACTGGTGGCATTGTTTACATTGGTTCATGTTGGGTACTACATAATCAAAGCTGAGCATTTCACCCTTATGGGTGACTTGCTTACCTTGAATCGCGCCAGCTTTAGCTAATACAGCATCTGACTTGTCTGCTTTCCACACATAAGGAAGCGCACTCCAGCCAGTTTCACGATGGATTAATAACCGTGTTTCGATTAAATCTTCATTAGCGAAGCCGCGTGCATTAGTGTTTTCTGGAAGTGCGAAGGTTTTACTGATCACTGTGCCAACAGGGAAGTCGAATGACTCATTCTCACTGTAGTCGGCTTTCGTTCCATCGGGTAAATAAACAAAACGATATTTGCTGGCATGATCGGTAAATAATGGTGTATTGAGATCGTAAGGTAATCCACCCGAATTTGGTGCATCGGTAGGGTTTGCCATGTCGGCAAATAGATTATAGTCAGACAAATTTGGGCAGTTAGCTTTTAATAGTGCATCCCAACTGACATTACTTCCTGATGCTTCACATAAACTTAAGTCGCCATCTCCTTCAAGGCCACCTTCGCCTTCACCGATTGAGCCTCCGCCACCGACTAAGGTGCCACCATCACAACCTGCGGTATCATCGTCGACGCCACAGCCAAAGATTTCATCGCCAAAGGTGACGGTATGGACAGGCAAACTGACTTGAGCACAATTCATTAATTCAGCTTGTGTTTTTTCATACAGTACATCAGCAATATTCATATCGGTATTATTGTTGGCATATAATTGACCAATACTGACATCACCATTATTTTGCGCACAAATATTGTCACTGCCATCAGGATTAAACGGCAATTCTTGTAAACCTAGATATGCCGCTGTGCCATTATTAGACAACATTTCCCCTAAGCCATCATATAAAATTCCGGGGAGTGAGCCATGGGTTAATACATAGGCTTTAATGATGTCTTCGATTAAATAACCTTTAGGCTTTTGGCCATATCCTGAGATGACGTTATCGTGAATCGAAATATTACGCGGAGTAGGGCGCCAACCATCTGCAATCGCTTGACCTGGTTGACCGTAATTACCCACAAATGTACTGATGTCTGGCTCGGCAATAAAGAAACTTGAAATGGTTAAGCCAACAGTGTCGTGGTTAGTAATTTCGTTATTAAAAATCTCTACATCATCAGTCGATAAAACAATCACCCCAGTCCCAGGTGGTACAATATGAACCCCAGCAGGATTTGACGATGCATTGGCAAAGTTCAGGGTATTATTGTCATAAACCTTGTTATTAAAGATACGAACACTGGAGCCATAGCGGTGATTATTAATCGGTAAATCGAAGACTAAAATACCACCTGTGTTACCCACAGCTTCGTTATCATATACATCGGCATATTTTGAGTTTTCGATCTCAATTCCTGCGACGTTTTCTTTAGCGATATTACGTCGAACCACTATGTACTCAGATTGGCCCACATAAATACCCGCATCGGCGCTACCGCGAACATAGGTATCTTCAATCAGGATATTCTCACATTCAACAGGGTATAGGCCATAAGCGCCATTACCTTCATCAAGTTCGCCTTCCCACACTGTCGCAAGGCGTCTTAAGATGATGCCATTGGTGTTTTTTAGCTTAATACCATTATTTTTTGCTTCGTTAACCGATAAATCCTGAATAATAATATTGATCGCATTTTGCACGAATATGCCATCACCAGAGTTAGCTTCAGAGAAATCGAGTACGGTATCATCTTGGCCATACCCCATGATGGTAATATTTTTAGCAAAGCTACCATCGCCGTCGACATCACCATCAAACAATAAAGTGGATTCGATTTTGAAGTTACCTTTAGGCAGCACAATAACATCATTACTTTGTGCGTTAATTAGGGCTTCTTGAATACTGATAGTAAGGTTATCGCCAGCTTCGACCATTATCGCACCTTCAGGAAAGGTTGGGCCGGTTTCTGCGGGTGGTTGAACGACTGGTGGGGTTTCGGTAACTGTGGTGTCATCATCATCTGAACCACAACCTGATAAACTCATAGTGACAGCTGTTGCTACAATGGTAGGCACCAGCCATGGCATCTTCTTGTTGAACATAGCATCTCCTGCTTTTTATTATTTATTTCCTACTCCTTAAGTTCCGCTAGAGGAGTGGATACGATTTATTTCGCATAACTCCAACATGCCTTGTTTGTTATTTGTTAATCAATGTGAGATCTGGCCACATTTAATTAACATGTACTTTTGAAGTTTATTACTGGGAGAGGAAAAAGGTAGGCAATAAAAAGTAGGACAATAAAAACGGCAGCGAGGCTGCCGTTTATAAATAATGGAGTCAGTTATGCTTTGTAACTAAGGTGTTGATGGAAACCTACCGTTAAATTAACATGCTCTTTATCAAAGTCGATGTCACCGATAAATTTGCGTATCGCATCTTCAACTTGGTTCATAAAGCGACCATAGCCACCATCAGAAATATTGCTATCATCTGCAACAACCACAAAACGTATAGCTTCAGCTATAACGTTTTCATCCCAATGACATATAGGGTTTGCATCGATAGAATTTGGGTCAAAACCAATCATTTGTAATTCATTGGTACTTTGTAAATCATCGAATTTACTGTTACGCACTAAAGGGTATTTACCATTAGCAACAACTGCCAATTTATTCAGTTGTTTCGACTGAGCGGCTTCAATAAAGTTTTGGCAAATACTTTGGTAGCTATCATTATAGTTTTTGTGATTTTCTGCTAATAGCTGATTTTTAATTCGGCGGCCAATTGGCATAGTGATCATAGCGTATGAAAGTGCACTGGCTTCTTCTGGTAATGGACAGTCACGATGTTGATAGCGACTATTTAGTGCTCTTAACTTGTAGCCGTATGTTTCTTTATGACCTTTATTTTTTGCATATAGATCATAAGAGATATGTTGGTGATCGCGTATTTTAGTCGCTAGACCTTGGATAGGTAATTGAGGCAATAAAGCTTGAGTAAACTCTCGGATCCGTGAGTGGAAATTTGCTGCATTACTACGGATCTCATCTCCAGTGGCTAAAAAAACCACCTTGAGTTTTTTAGCGCGATAATCTGCAACCATGTGCAAACTGTTTGCTTCATGATGTACAGGGTTGTAGAAAAAGCGTAGCTGCTCTTGAGTTGAAAAACAGTAAACTTCGTTATGAAAACGTACAACAGGAAGTTTATCTGTCGCAACAACGTGGACATTATAAAGTTCAAATTTATCAGCAGTTTCAAAAACAAGCTTGCTAAACTCTTGGTAACATTTCTCTAAGCTTTCATAATGCGCGATAAACTCATCAGTAAGTGGGAAACCAACGGTAATATACTGATTTTTTCTGGTCGTTGTAGGTAAATAAACTTTCTTTTGCCGACTGATAGCCATGAGATTTCCTTGTAGTCATAAACCAAATACTAAGCCTTATTGCTTAAAAACTTAATGTAGAATTAGTATTTTAGAACGTTTGAACAAAGTTATTTGTGTGTCATTCTATATGTTAAACCTTAAAATAAAATGACTAATTTGGGTTTTGCTCTCATTTTTAACTAAATATTTTAACCTTTATTACTTTTTTAACGCATCTATGATCCACGGTGCCATCCATTGCGTAATTTGTGGTTGAGCCTCGACATTTGGATGAATACCATCTCGTTGCATTAAGTCAGGGTTTGGTGCAATGTCCAACATAAAGAAAGGCACTAATGCAATGTCAAAGTCATCAGTAAGTTGATGGTAAACATCGTTGAACATTTTAGTGTATCTTGGACCGTAATTAGGTGGCACCATAATTTCAGTCAGTAATACATCAGCGCCACTGTCTTGAGACAAGCTAATGATTTTTGTAAGATTTGATTTCAGTTTGTTAGGCGGAAAACCACGAAGACCATCATTGCCACCCAGCTCAACTACGACTAGGTCAAATTGCGTTGAAGCCAGTAAATTCGGGAGTCTACGCAAACCACCTGCAGTAGTTTCACCGCTGACTGAGCCATTGATAATGTCATGTTCAGGGTGCTTATCACGTAACAATTGTACCCAACCTTGCTCTTCTGACATGCCATAACCTGCACTTAGACTATCACCTAAGATCAAAATCGTGGCAGCATAGCTAGAAGTGGAAACAAACATTGTAGATGCTACAAACAAAAATGCCGCAGTAAGCAGGCGTTTAGCCGGTAAATATAAGAAGGATCGTATGTCGACTAATTTTGCAAATAATTCAAGTGCCATTAATGTTACTAACCTCAATAAAACTGTAGTGACCCAAGAGGGAGAGCTTACTATCCTCAATGGCATTAATATGGATGTCAAGCAGGGCGACAGTATTGCTATTCTTGGCCCGTCAGGTTCTGGCAAGTCAACGTTACTGGGTTTGTTAGCTGCGCTCGATACACCCACCTCTGGTGAGATATTACTGGATGGTCAAGCCCTGTCTGGGCTTAATGAAGAACAAAAAGCGGCGCTGAGAAAACACAAAGTCAGCTTTATTTTTCAGTCTTTCATGTTAGTTGATACCTTAACCGCGCTGGAAAATGTCATGTTACCAGCTGAACTTGCAGGTGTCGTGAATGCGCGAGAGAAAGCTGAAAACATGCTTGAACGTGTGGGGTTATCACATCGCTTAACCCATTTACCTAAGCAATTATCTGGTGGTGAGCAGCAACGTGTTGCTATTGCACGTGCCTTTATTTGCGAGCCCAAAGTGCTATTTGCTGATGAGCCGACTGGTAACCTTGATAGTGCCAACGGCGATAAAATTGCCGATATGTTGTTTGCTTTGAACCAAGAAAGCGATACTACATTGGTATTAGTGACGCATGATTTAGAGCTAGCCAAACGCTGCAAAAGACAGTTAGTGATGGAAAATGGCCACTTATCTGAGCCTACAGTCAGTGAAGAGCAAAACGTCTCAGAGGAGGCGTGTTAATGGAATTACAATTAGCGTGGCGCTTATTTAAGCGCGAATTGATGCAGGGTCAGTTATTACTGATTGTACTTGCTATCACTTTAGCTGTGTTATCGGTCAGTGGGCTTGCGAGAGTGAGCGAGCGCTTACAAGTGGCAATTAACGGTGAGGCGGCCAATTTTATTGCGGCAGATAGAATCATTGATTCCCCTGCGCCGCTAAATGAGCAAGTATTGACGCTCGCTGAGTCGCTTGATATTAAGCATGTGACCAATATGAAATTTAACTCGATGGTTTATTCGGGTGATAATTTTCAATTAGTGACAATAAAAGCCGTGGGTGATGGCTATCCACTGCGTGGTGAAATCGAATTATCAACTGGCATTACACAAGCATTACCTCTAACAGGTGAGGCATGGTATGAAAACAGACTAGGCGGGTTATTAGGTTACCCAACCACCTTGGAGTTAGGTAATACCGAATTAAATTTATCTGCTGAGATTAGTCGATTACCTGATGCTGGCTTTAACCCGTTTGCTTCATCGCCAGTGTTATTAATGCGTTTAGATGATGTCGATGCGACTGGAATTATCCAACCAGGTAGCCGGGTAAGTTACGTCTATCAATTCGCAGGTGAAGCTGCTGCGTTAACTGAATTTGAAACTCAAGCTAAGCCGCTATTAAATAACAGTCAGCGTTGGACTGATGTGCAGTCAGGTGATTCACCAATTGCCTCAGCGGTGAAACGTGCAGAACGATTTTTATTATTAGCCAGTTTACTGGGTATTGCCTTAGCGTGTGCTGCGATAGGTATTGCTGCGCAGCGTTATTGCCAACGACATTATGATGTTGTGGCAATGCTCAAAACCTTTGGCGCATCTTCAAAACAAATTCGCACCTTGTTTGGCATTCACTTAATGCTCGTCACAGTATTGGGTATTGTTTTAGGTCTAATCGGTGGCTTGCTACTGGATATAGGTATTAACCAATTTTTACCTGCTGAAATAGCAGCCTATTCACCACCTTATTCAAGACCATTACTCTTAGGTGTCAGCACAGGTTTAATCAGCGCCTTTATGTTCTCTGCGTATCCTTTAATGCGTTTGCTGGCTATTCCACCTTTACGAGTATTGCAGCGACAGCTTGAAGGGCTGCAGTTCGGCATGTGGTTACACTTATTGTTAAGCCTTGGCGCAATGGCGTTGTTAGGCTATTTGTATTCACGCAGTATCGCGTTAACCATGACCGTTGTACTGGCTGTGTTATTACTGGGTGTATTACTGAGTATTTTAGGCTTTGCCATGATCCGTTTAGGTCATAGCGTCGGCATGAAAACCACCAATCCATTTCAGCTAGCCTTGGCAGGGCTTCGTCGCCGAGCGAGACAAAATGCGGTGCAACTGGTTGGTTTTAGTAGTGCGTTAGTGTTGTTATTGACGATTCTTGCACTTAGACAAGACTTATTGAATGAGTGGCAAAAGCAACTACCTGAAGATGCGCCAAATTATTTCTTGGTCAATATTGCCCCAGAAGATACCAAACCATTGGATGATTTTCTTGATAGTAACAAGATTATCGCAACTGATATTTATCCCGTGATCCGAGGCCGATTAACTCACATTAATGATGAAGAATTGATTTCTCGTCGAGAAGAGAAAGATGGCGCAGAAGGCCGAGTTGGGATCTCAAGAGAGCTAAACCTTACGTACAGAGAAACACTGCCGCCGAATAATGAAATTACCCAAGGGACTTTTAATCAGGCGGATGATGAAGTCTCGGTTGAAGCTGAAGTGGCTGAGCGTTTAGGGTTATCACTCAACGATACGATGACGTTTAATATCGATAATCAAAGTGTAAGCGTTAAGGTAACAAGCTTTAGGCAAGTGCAGTGGGAAACCCTGCAACCTAACTTTTTCATGATTTTTAAGCCTAAAGCTTTGGAGCCATTTTCGTATACTTCGATGGCCAGCTTCCATTTAAATGATCAAGATTTAAAGCAAGCGGGGAGTGATTTGACTGCCAATGGTGTGGTGCTACAACTCATCCAACAATTCCCAACAATATCTGTGATTGATGTTGGTGCTATGGTTGGGCAATTAAGACAAATTATTGAGCAAGTTTCACTATCTTTGTCACTGGTGCTGGCGCTAGTACTGCTAGCAAGTGCATTAGTATTGATAGCACAAACAGAAGCTGGAATGGCAACCAGGCAGCGCGAACTCGCAGTGCTTAGAACCTTTGGAGCATCTGGTTGGCTGCTACGCTCAGCGACTGGGCTAGAGTTTGCTTTATTAGGTGCAATAGCGGGTATCTTAGCGGTAATCGTGGCTGAATTTGCATTGTATATGCTGAAAACTCAAGTGTTTGAATTAGTGGTATATATGCATTGGCCGTGGTGGGGGATTGCGCCATTAGCTGGTGCCGCTGTGGTGGCTTTTTTAGGCATGTGGCGCTGTCGTCAATTACTGAATCAGTCATGCAGTGAATTGCTCAAAGCGGGTTAGTATTAAAACCCACTAACATCTAAAGGATTTGGATATGTTTGCGGTTATCTTTAAGGCTAAAGTGGGCGAGCAAAATCAACATTATCTTGATACTGTTGCGATTATGCGTGATTTAGCATTTGAGCAATATGGCTGTATTGATTTTATTGCCGTGTCAGAAGGGGAGCAAGAAATTGCAATTTCTTACTGGCAGTCAGAAGATGACATCAAACGCTGGCATCAGGATTCAAAGCATAGCGTTGCGCAGAAACTAGGCCAAGATAAGTGGTATGCGTCCTATACCGTTGAGGTTGTCGAGGTAAAAAGAAAATACAGCTTCGGTGAATAAATTAGTTTCAGTTAATAAATTTTCTTTGGTGAATCAGAAAAGCTTGGATGATTAATTTAGCTTGTTGAACTCATCATATTCATCCGTTAATTAAATGCCGTTAAGCCAGCTTAACGGCATTTTTGTATCTATACTTATCAAGAATGCAATTTATAATAATTTATTGTTATATGGGGTTGTTGTTATAGTAGCGGAATTGTCAGATGTGACTCAGTGGATTTTATGATTAATCAAAAATGGCTAACGACCTTCCTTAAACTTGCTGAAGTCGGGCATTTTACTCAAACGGCAGAACAATTGTTTATGACCCAACCCGGTGTCAGTCAACATGTGCAGAAGTTAGAACAGCAGTTAAATGTGCAACTTATTCAACGTTTTGGGAAAAGGTTTGAGCTTACAGATGCTGGCATGCAACTACAGCAATATGGCGAGCAAGCGTTAAAACAACAAGAGCAGTTTCTCAGTGATATTCAACAGGATTCACCTTTTATAGGAGAATGTCGCTTTGGTTGTTCAGGCTCTCTTGCTTTGTGGCTGTATCCACACTTTATCGATTACCAGATATTGCATCCTGAGTTATCTGTGTCAATAGAAGCTGGGCCGAATAAAAGAGTGATTGAGCAAGTATTTAATAACGATATCGACATTGGTATTGTGACTCAGTTTGTCTCTAACCCTGAGTTGGAAGTGACGCCAATAGGTGATGATAACTTTTGTTTAATTGTGCCGGCAGCTTATAAAGACAAGGAAATTTCATTTGAACAACTCACCTCACTGGGGCTGATTTCTCACCCAGATGCCAAGCATTACCTACAGTTATTGATCAACAGTAATTTTAAAACTGAGCAAGCTGGTAGCATTCCAATTGCAAGCTATGTCAATCAGTTAAATCAAATTTTACTTCCGGTTGCAAAAGGGCTTGGATTTACCGTATTACCAGAGTTTGCGGTAAACAGTTTTAGTCAACCAGAATGTATTTTTGTGGCCAAGTTAACTCATCAAGTTAAAGAGCCACTGTTTATGATCCGCAAAAAATTTCGTCCATTACCTAAACGTTATGATTGGTTTATTGAAACCACGACAGCGTTAGTGAACAAGTGATTTATTGATTTATTGATTTATTGATATGATTTGGTATGGCTGCTGATATCCGAAGGGGCAAACGAAAAGTTATTGGCTTAGTAAGATAATGGAAAGCGCAATCAATGGGTTTAATAACCATTGATTGCCTTAGCGTTATAGCGAACTCTTTAAAGCGTTTATCGACCTTAAGCTTTAAGTATCGAATCTAGTGCGGGTGAGATATCTGGGTATTTATAGTTAAAACCTGATGCCAATGTTCTTTTAGGCAGTACAAATTGACCTTCTACAATTAAATCAGCCATTTCACCCATAGCAAGTCTTAGTGCAATGACTGGAGTCGGAATGCAGGCAGGACGGTTCAAGCTTGAGCCAATGGATTCGGCGAATTGCTTATGGTTTACTGGATTAGGCGCCGTTGCATTAAATACACCATGGGCTTGTTCTGTTGTCAGCAAATGCAAAATTAATTGAGTTAAATCGTCAATGTGTATCCAACTAACACCATGTACCCCTTTGCCAATAGGACCGCCCAAACCCAACTTAAATGGCGGTAACATCTTAGCTAATGCGCCGCCATTTTTACCCAGCACAATCCCAATTCTGAGCACACAAACTCGCGTTTTCTCAGATTGTGCTTTTAAGGCAAGGTGCTCCCATTCACTGCAAACTTGATGGCTAAATTCATCGTGAGCTTGGCTATCTTCATCTACAGGTGTATTACCTTGTCGTCCGTAAAATCCAATCGCAGATGCACTAATAAAGCTTGCTGGTGGCGTGTCACTTTGTTTAATTAACTGAGTTAGCAATGCGGTGATATTCCAGCGACTGTCGCAAATTTGCTGTTTTTGTTGGTTACTCCATCTTTTACCTACAATAGGCTCGCCAGCAAGATTTATCACGCTATCAAAATCATTTAAGTTTTTTAGTTGATTGAGGTCATCTAAATACTGATGTTCAGCACCTAAAGTCTGTGTTGCTTGGGTGATATTTCGAGTCACAATGGTGAGCTGATGCGATTGTTGACTTAATAATGCGACTAGCTGTTTACCGACAAACCCAGTTGCACCTGTTATTAATATTTTCATATTCTCACCACTTTAAATTGTCAGTTGAAACTACAGCTCAGTTGTTAAAAATCAATAAAACTTACTCTTTTACACAGTTTGATACGATATAAAAGCATCAGTAGATCAGCTGTCATGCAAATCTTATAAAACTCTACTTATAAACCTCTACTTATAAACCTTTAAGGGTAATAAGGTTTACTAAACGCATTTCTACCTCATTGGGTTCGTATTTAGTATTGGTTCAGTTAATCTAAGTTAAACTCACGACAGAAGTGTCGCTGTAATGAGATTATTCTTTGTGAAGCACATTTAATAAAATAGCCGTAATATAGTCATTCATAGACTAATGATATATGAGTATAATGCGTAAGTTATTATTATTGTGCTAGTTTAATAGTAGATTTAATCATCAGGATTAATGCAAACGTCTTTTAATCCATTTTAAAACAACATTTAGTGTCTTGTGTTTTCCATCATGCTTCTAAATCGAGCTTATAAATACATGCGCACTTCTATGTGATATTCCAATAATACCAAAGGGTTTAAATATGAGTGGCGGCAATTCTTCATCGATGGCGTTTCGTGGATTCGCTATCATGGCGTGTTTAGTGGTGATTTTAGCGGGAATTAAAACAGCAAGCCCCATTGTCGTGCCGTTTGTATTATCTGCATTTTTAGCCGTAATCTGTAATCCAGCGATTCAATTCATGACACGCTATCGTGTACCTAAATGGCTTTCTGTTATTTTATTGATGATGTTTATTGTCATGATGGGGCTATGGCTTGCGAGTTTAGTTGGGAGTTCGATAAACGAGTTCTCTCAACAAATGCCATTCTATCGTCAACAATTAATTGAGCAGTTTTCTTGGGTGTTAGAAAAACTCAATTCAATGAATATCAATATTTCGAAAGACAAAGTTCTTGAATATTTTGACCCTGGTATGGCGTTGAGCATGACAACTAATATGTTGTCTGGTGTTGGCAATGTGATGGCCAACTTATTCTTAATCATACTGACTATTATCTTTATGTTATTTGAAGCTCAGTCTTTACCGAAGAAGCTGCATTTTGCGTTAGATGATCCAGATATGCGTCTAAAGCAAATCGATAAATTTTTACATTCTGTAAATCAATACATGGTGATAAAAACGTTAGTGAGTATCGCTACGGGTATTATCATTGGCATTGGCTTATCTATTATTGGTGTTGATTACGCTTTGTTGTGGGCTGTAGTGGCTTTCTTATTCAACTATATTCCGAATATCGGCTCAATCATTGCGGCTATTCCTGCGGTATTATTAGCGTTTATTCAAATGGGTCCAGGTGCTGCAGGGGTAACTGCACTTTTATATCTTGGGACTAATACGGTTATGGGCAACGCTGTCGAACCGAGATTCATGGGGAGAGGCCTAGGTTTATCGACGTTAGTGGTATTCCTGTCGTTGATCTTTTGGGGCTGGTTACTAGGCTCTGTTGGTATGCTGCTATCTGTACCGTTAACCATGGTTGTCAAAATTGCACTTGAGTCCAGTGAAGACGGTAAATGGTTTGCTATTTTGCTTTCTGATGAAGTGTCTACTGATACAGTGGCAAGTGATTATGTAGCAAGTGAAAGCCAGACTGATAAAAACGACTCAGCTGATGGCATAGATTTAAACTCTGACTCATCCGAATTGCAACAAGCAGAAGCTGTTAAGACGGCTGAAAAACCTTAAACAGCAAAACGTCGATAAATTAATTAAATAATTGAATATTGTGAAAGTAAAAAATGAATTTTGATAGTGATGAATTTCCACTTGGCCAAGCACTTGCCCAAGTACAATTAACTGATGAACTTAGCCGCATTTTCCATGGCCGAGGCGGTCGTTTTGCAGGTTTAGAGCACCTATGTTTGGATTGGTTTAAGCCTGTACTGTTATTAACCAGCTTTAAAGAGCTATCTGAAGGTGAGCGCTTAATGTTGACTGATGCCGTTGCAGCTGTTTGGCAACAACATCATAGTGAATTGAGCTTTAATTTGGTATTCCAATACCGTAATGCAGGTAAAACGGTTACTGAAATTGTGGCAGGTGAAGTGCCTGAAAAGCACATTGTCTCAGAAAATGGCGCAGATTTTTTAGTGCATCTGTTGCGTGGACAAAACCACGGTATTTTTCTTGATATGGCGAATGGACGTCGCTGGGTTAAGGAGCATGCAAAAGATAAAAAAGTATTAAACCTTTTTGCATATACTTGCGCATTCTCAGTGGTTGGTTTACAAGGCGGCGCTACCGAAGTTGTTAACATGGATATGAGTAAAGGCGCACTGAGCATTGGCAAACAAAATCATTTGCTTAACGGATTTGAATCAGGGGCCAGATTTTTAGGTCATGATATTTTTAGGTCATGGGGCAAGCTAACTAAATTAGGCCCTTATGATTTAATTGTTGCCGATCCACCGAGTAATCAAAAAGGCAGTTTTGTTGCAACTAAAGACTATGTAAGACTTTTACGTAGGCTACCTGAGTTACTTGCTGTAGATGGTGAGGTGCTGCTGTGTTTGAATGCGCCTGAATTGGGTTGTGATTTTTTGATGCAACAGGTTGCTGAAACCGCGCCAAGTTTGACATTTGTTGAGCGTATTGAAAATCCACCAGTCTTTGCTGATATCGATGAGCAGAAGTCGCTAAAAGTACTTCGATATCGTGTTAATCCGTAATTATAATTATCAATAAACTGGAAATTTAACAGCACAATTGAATATATATTCAGTTGTGCTTTTTTATGAAATGCGTTGCTTGTCGTTTAATTTTGAACCAAAGTAATTGAACCAAAGCAAGCGAGTTCAAGCTGCGTAAATGGAAATCGCTGAAGCTTTAAACACTCAAAATAACTCTTTTTACTCTCCTATATTAGCAAATTATAACTTAACAAGTTGATAACTTCTCTGGAAGCGACTATATATACTTAAGTATTATATTCTGATTTGAACAAACCTTTGTGATTGTTGTAAGTATGCTAATGCTTTTCCCTTCCATCAGTTCTAGTTGAATAAGTCAAAAAGATACCTTTGTATTGCAAGTGTTTAATCTGTTTTTATGATCTAGATCAACAAAGACACGTTTTACCAATTTGTGAGTATATAGTTTAGTCTTTGATTAAAGATAAAATTCTCGCAAATCTTAGTATGTAACAACTAAGTTACATCACTTTTATTCTAAACCTCTACTGGAGGCTCCATGAGTACAGATCCGCAAAGCGAAAAAAGCCTGGAATTTAAGATTTTTATCTTCTTGACGGTTTTTTTAGCGCCAATCTTATCGGCACTATTAGTCAGTGCACTCGGTTTTACCATATGGTTCAGTCAAATCCTTTCAGGCCCACCGGGTGCTGGTTAGCCATTAATTAATAACAAAAATAAAAGAGAAGTATTCTTGATGAGCAAAAAAGAAATTCATGTAACCAGCCTAATCGTCCAAGTCCATCCTGATCAAATGGGTGATGTGCGTGAAAAGATTATGGCGATGGAAAATGCTGAACTATCAGTAAACAACGAAATGAAGATTGTAGTGGTGATTGAAGGACCGACTCAGCGTTCTTTAATGGATGACATCTCTACCATAAATGCTATCCCTGGTGTGCTAACAGCCACTATGGTTTATCACCAAAGCGAAGAGCTAGAAGAGGGTGAAGAATGAGTATGAACAGACGTGAATTTATGAAAGCCAATGCTGCTATAGCAGCAGCTGGCGTAGCCGGTATGGCATTACCTGCAACAGCAAGTAACCTGATTACGAGTTCAGAGCAGACAAAATTAGAGTGGAATAAAGCGCCTTGTCGTTTTTGTGGTACGGGCTGTTCAGTTATCGTAGCCACCAGAGACGGTAAAGTGGTTGCTACTCATGGCGATGCAAAAAGTGAAGTTAACAAAGGCCTTAACTGCGTCAAAGGTTACTTCCTTTCAAAAATTATGTACGGCCGTGATCGCCTGCAAACCCCGATGTTACGTATGACTGACGGCAAATACGACAAAAATGGTGAATTTACCCCAGTTAGCTGGGATATGGCGTTCGACACCATGGCTGAAAAATGGAAAAAGACCATTAAAGCTAAAGGGCCGACTGCAGTAGGTATGTTTGGTTCGGGCCAATGGACCGTTTGGGAAGGTTATGCAGCTGTTAAGCTGATGAAGGCCGGTTTTGGTTCAAATAATATTGACCCTAATGCGCGTCACTGTATGGCATCAGCGGTAGGTGGGTTCATGCGTACCTTTGGTATTGATGAGCCAATGGGCTGTTACGATGATATGGAAGCGGCTGACGCATTTGTATTATGGGGCTCAAACATGGCTGAAATGCATCCCATTCTTTGGACTCGCGTGACTGACCGCCGTTTAAGTGCACCACATGTAAAAGTGGCAGTACTGTCGACCTTCCAACATCGTTCATTTGATTTGGCTGATTTACCGATTGTATTTACCCCGCAAACAGATTTAGCAATGCTTAACTTTATTGCGAATTACATTATTCAAAATGACAAAGTCGATAAAGACTTTATCAGTAAGCATGTTAATTTCCGTAAAGGCGAAACGGATATTGGTTACGGTTTACGTGCCTCACACCCGTTGCAGAAAAAAGCCAAGAATGTTGATACTGCTGGTGATTCAACCCCAATCGATTTTGAAGAATTCAAAAAATTTGTTGCAGATTACGATGTTGAAAGTGTCAGTAAATTATCGGGTGTGCCAGAGCATAAACTGATTGAACTTGCTGAGTTATACGCTGATCCTAAGAAGAAAGTCACTTCATTCTGGACCATGGGCTTTAATCAGCACACACGTGGTGTTTGGTGTAACAACCTGATTTATAACATTCACTTGTTAGTCGGTAAGATTTCGACTCCAGGTAACAGTCCTTTCTCGTTAACTGGTCAGCCTTCTGCATGTGGTACTGCTCGTGAAGTGGGTACATTCTCACATCGTTTACCTGCAGATATGGTTGTGACTAATCCTAAGCACCGTAAGCTTGCGGAAGATATTTGGAATATTCCAAGTGGCATTATCCCACCTAAACCGGGCTATCACGCTGTTGAGCAAAATCGACGTCTTAAAGATGGAGATTTAAACTGTTATTGGGTGCAAGTGAATAACAATATGCAGGCTGCTGCGAACATGAATGAAGAAGGCTTACCGGGCTACCGTAACCCTGACAACTTCATTGTGGTGTCAGATGCATACCCAACAGTCACGACTCAAGCGGGCGATTTGATTCTTCCTTCTGCCATGTGGGTAGAAAAAGAGGGTGCATACGGTAACGCTGAACGTCGTACTCAGTTCTGGCATCAAATGGTTCAAGCTCCAGGCGAGTCAATGTCTGACTTATGGCAGTTGATGGAATTTTCTAAGCGTTTTACGACTGACGAAGTGTGGTCAAAAGATGTGCTTGATGCTAACCCTGAATTTAAAGGAAAAACGTTATTTGAAGTCCTTTACCAAAATGGCAACGTAGAGAAATTCCCGTTAAGTGACACTGATCCTAAGTTTATGAATAACGAAGCTAAGCACTTTGGCTTCTATGTTCAAAAAGGGTTATTTGAAGAATATGCTGAATTTGGCCGTGGTCATGGTCATGATTTAGCTGACTTTGATCGCTATCATACTGAGCATGGTCTTCGCTGGCCTGTGGTTGATGGTAAAGAAACTAAATGGCGTTTCCGTGAAGGTGCTGATCCTTATGTTAAAGCCGGTAAAGGATTCGAGTTCTACGGTAAGCCAGATGGAAAAGCAGTGATTTTTGCCTTGCCATATGAGCCAGCGCCTGAAATGCCAGATGAAGAGTTTGATATTTGGTTATCCACAGGGCGCGTATTAGAACATTGGCACTCAGGTTCAATGACTCAACGTGTTCCTGAGCTTTATAAAGCCTTCCCTGATGCTGTGTGTTTCATGCATCCAGATGATGCTAAAAAGCGTGGTTTACGTCGAGGTGATGAAGTTAAAGTCATTTCACGTCGTGGTGAGATTAAAACCCGCGTTGAAACTAGAGGTCGTAACAAGCCGCCTGTTGGATTGGTTTTCGTACCATGGTTTGATGCTAGCCAGCTGATTAATAAAGTTACACTTGATGCGACAGATCCATTGTCGAAACAAACTGACTTTAAAAAGTGTGCGGTTAAGATTGTCAAAGCCTAAGGAGAACGACCATGAAAGCAGGTAAAATTTTATCAATGATTGCGTTATTGGGCTTCTCTTTTAGTTTGATGGCTGCATCAGTACCTGAAGAAAAAATTGCCACGTTGCGTTTAGCACCAATTGAAGTTGAGCCAACACCGCCAGCGATGCAAAAGGTGATTAATTCTGATGTAAAACAGGTGCGCAATTATCCAATGCAACCACCGGTTATTCCGCATCGCATTGATGGTTACCAGATTGATTTGAAAGTAAACAAATGTATGCAGTGCCATGCGCGTAATAGTACTGGGCACTCACAAGCACCTATGGTGAGTGTGACGCATTATATGGATAGAGAAAATAACTTCTTGGCATCTTTATCGCCGCGTCGTTATTACTGTACTCAATGCCATGTATCTCAATTAGATGCCAAGATACTTGTCGAGAATGATTTCGTTGATGTTAAAGAGTTAATGAAACATTCTTCAACAACTGAGCACTAGGAGCGTTTATGATTTCAAAATTACTAGAAAACCTGAAGTTAATTTGGAAGGTACTTAATCGTCCAAGTGTTCACTACAGTCTAGGTTTTCTAACTCTTGGTGGCTTTGTTGCTGGTGTGATTTTCTGGGGGGGCTTTAACACTGCCTTAGAAGTAACTAACCAAGAACAGTTTTGTATTGGTTGCCATGAGATGGAAAATAACGTTTACGAAGAGTTGAAAACGACCATTCATTTCACTAACCGAAGTGGTGTGCGCGCTACGTGTCCTGATTGTCATGTTCCCCATAACTGGACTGATAAAATTGCCCGTAAAATGCAAGCATCTAAAGAGGTTTGGGGTAAGGTATTTGGCACCATTAATACTCGTGAAAAGTTTGAAGCTAAACGTCGTCACCTGGCCGAGAATGAGTGGAATAGATTAAAAGCAAATGATTCATTAGAGTGTCGTAATTGTCATAACTTCGACTACATGGATTTTACGCGTCAATCTAAACGTGCATCACAAATGCATTCAACTTCACTCGCCAGTGGTGAGAAAACCTGTATTGATTGTCATAAAGGTATTGCACATCAATTACCTGACATGGCAGGCGTAGAAGGTTTTTAAATAAATTTAACGTTTAAATTTTATGTTAACTAGATTTTAAATTAACAATAAAAGGCCAGCATTAGCTGGCCTTTTTCATACATATAGGGCTATATTAAATAGATAAATTATTCTGTAGTAATAAAGACTTAATTTGGCTAACTTATCTTGAATCGAACACTGAAGCTGGATGCATGCAGAAATTGATACCATTATTAAACACTAGCATTTTAAACATCACTAGAGCTTTACTGAGAGTTGTAGTCTCAGTCACGCTTAGTACGGCTGTTGTCGCTACTACTGTTATCGCTGTCGAACCTCAATTAAATGATAAAAATCATCCTCAAAACAACCTTCTCGTAAACTCACAGCTTGAGCATACTCAACAAGATACCTATGAACAGCAGCTTAATCCTCTGCAGCTTCAATGGCTAAAATCTGAATTTCAACAATCCACTTTATCTTTAGCTGAACAGAAAAAAGAGATGCTGTGGTTTCAGCATAAAGCACAAGCTTTTAAGGGAATGGAAATTCGGGTGGTGTCGGAGCGAATAAATACTCATCAATACGAAGCCAATGTGCTAGCTAAAGCTTTCTTCGACATTACAGGTATTCACGTTATTCATGAGTTGACGAATGAAGATGATGTGATTAAAAAGTTTTCAGCACAATTGATGACCGGTCAGCGACTTTATGATGCTTATATCAGTGATAGTGATTTAATTGGTAGTCACTTTAGACAGCAGCATGTAATGTCGATTACTGATCTAATCAATCATCACGCAAAAGATTACACCTTACCAACGCTAGATTTAAGTGACTTCATTGGGCTTGCATTTACTACAGGACCTGACGGGAAAATTTATCAACTACCTGATCAGCAGTTTGCAAACTTATATTGGTATAGGAGTGATTGGTTTGCTAATTCAGATTATCAAAAGCGATTTGAATCAAAATATGGTTACCCATTAGGAATTCCTCAGAACTGGCAAGCCTATGAAGATATTGCCAACTTTTTTACCAATGATATTGGCGAAATCGCAGGTACCAAAGTATATGGTCATATGGATTACGCTAAATCTGATCCTTCTTTAGGCTGGCGTATTTCGGATGCATGGTTGTCTATGGCTGGAGTAGGTGACAAAGGCTTACCTAATGGACTTCCTGTAGATGAGTGGGGCATCCGTGTTGAAGATTGCCGTCCAGTAGGCGCCAGTATTGAACGAGGTGGAGCACTAAATAGTCCAGCAGCGATTTATGCCATAGAGAAGTATAAAGATTGGCTAATAAAATACGCGCCTCCTGAAGCACAACAGTTAACGTTCTCTGAGTCTGGGGGTTGGGCTGCCAAAGGCAATATTGCCCAACAAATATTTTGGTATACCGCCTTTGTGCCTGATTACACAAAAAAGGGTTTATCGGTGATGAATATTGATGGCACCCCTAAATGGCGTGTTGCGCCTTCACCTGTAGGTAAGTATTGGCAAAAAGGCATGAAATCAGGTTATCAAGATACTGGTGCTTGGACTTTTCTAAATCATACTCCAGAAGAAAATCAAATTGCAGCTTGGCTATATGCACAGTTTGTTGTATCTAAAACGGTTTCATTAAAGAAAACGTTAGTCGGCGCAACGCCAATACGTCAATCGGACATCGCATCAGATATTATGACTGAACAAGCTCCATATCTTGGTGGGCTAGTAGAGTTTTATCGAAGCCATGCAAGGGATGTTTGGACACCAACAGGCACCAATGTACCAGACTATCCCGGTATGGCTGGTTATTGGTGGCAAGCTATTAGTCGTATTATTGAAGGTGAGTTATCTGTTACTGATGGAATGAATGCTTTAGCTGAGCAAATAGATCAGCATTTAATTCGTTTGCAAGATCAAGATTTAATTTGCGGGCCAAAAGTGAATAAGCAGGTAAAACCTTCTATTTGGTTAAATAAACCTGGCTCGCCAAAGCAGTTAATGCCAGAAGAAGTAAAAGGGAAAACCTTACCTTTTGAGGAGGCAATAAATGCTTGGTAAAAAGCTAGCTTATTTATTGTTGTGTGTTTGGTATTTATCAATCAATGCTGTCACTTCTGTATCTGCTTCTGAAATCACAGTATATACCTATCAGCACGTACCTTTTGCAGAGCAAACTGATGCTCATCATCAAGGCATGATTATTGACATCATTGATGAGTTATTTACTCGTGCAAATATGGAATACAAAGTGATATTTAACCCACTTAAACGTGGTTTAACGATGACCGCAAGAGACCAAAATGTTTGTGTGTTACCTATAGTTCGCACCCAACAGATAGAAAGTGAATATCGCTGGGTTGGACCTATTTTAGTTTCAAGATATGGTTTATTCAGTGCGAAAAGTAAATCAATGCCTTTGGTAACGCTTCAAGATGCTAAGCATTTGTCTATCGGCACTTATTTAGGCAGTGGCATTAGTGAATATTTAGATTCGTTTCGCTATCAGGTTCAGCTAACAAACGAAGATGGATTAAATATTAAGAAACTTGATAGAGGCCGAATTGACCTATGGGCAGCGGAGTTGATTAGTGCTAAGGCATTAATGACGCAATCAAAAACGCAATTAGGTGAACCTGAACTTATATTCCACACATCTTTACGGGCGATGGCGTGTAATGAGGCTTTAGATGTATCTAAACATCAGGCGTTGGTCAATGCACTAAATGAAATGTATCAAGATGGCTTTATGGCGAAAATCAATTTAGCCTACGGAGCTTCCCTGTAGGTAGGCCATGGGGGTATTACTCTAGAACGTTATACGTGAGTATTTATAAGTAGATTTTCCAAAATCTGCCATTAGTTGTTGATGCATTTCTACTTTTTTTGAAGGTACTAATAACACATCATTGTCATTTTTAAGAATAGTCATTGGTGATAATGCTCTTCTTAAGAATCCGGAATCTCCTTCTGGTAAAAATGATATCTTATCATCTACTTTTGACCAAGCACCGTTAGAATAACTAGCGATCCCAATCGGACCTTCAAGATTTGACTCGTAACGTCCATCTTCATGTAGAATTAAATGAATGTTATTACCAAATCCATCGTTGTTAAAATATTTCCCGCTGACCATAGATGTGTCTATTTCTTGACGATTATCTGAAGATTGGAAACTACTACACCCAATTAAACTAAGCATCAGAATTAAACAAAATTGCTTATACATTTTATTTCCTAATTTTTGAACAATTTAAAATTGAGCTTATGCATTATGTCAATTTTATGTGGCACTTTCGTTGTAACTGAATACTCTATTGATTTAATGTTAAAATCAAGTGTTAAGTCATTTTTTTGACAAATAGTGTGATATTGACGCTACTGTGACATTGCTTGCTACTTTTTATTTTAAGTTGTTGATAATATTGTTATTGGTAAGTGTTGGAGCTTCTGGGTTTTTAATTAAAACGATGAATGTCTTAAAAAATTCATCTAAAAACCTCCCTTAAGGTAGTTCAAAAGTACTAATTCACTATTGGTTTAGTCTATAAATAGTCTTCACTAGCTTTGACTATTTTATAACAAGCTATACTTATCATATTCAGCCAGCTCTCAACGGATGAGATATCCGCTGATAACAAAATGAGCTTTGTTTGGAGGGGTATTATGTCTATGGTGAGTTCTAAAGATTTTGCTAATTGGCTTAAGCTGCAATTTGATCAATTAGAGTCTGGTGTCAGTTTAACAAGAGAAGATATTAATCAATTAACTGGAAGACAAGGCTTCTCGTTGGTGTTTATCAATGATATTCATTATGAGTTGATGCAGCACGGTATTGCGTTTGTGACAGACACATACAGGCAGCATTTTTATATGGTAAAAGTGCAGGATAACCCTTGGCGAGATGAATTAGAAAATGCTGGCCATCAGCAAACATTTTCCAATATCATTTCTATTAATATGTCGCGCTAAAGCTGACTTTCGATGTTATCTACAAGGTAAGCGGTAAAATCCTCACCGTGATTTTGGAGCATTTTTGGGAACATCGAAATAGGAGTAGAGCCAGGGAAGGTATTAATTTCGTTTAACAAAATCTCATTTTTATCAGTCAAAAAGAAATCAATTCTCGATAAATGCCTTAACTTCATCCCTTTAAATGCTTTAATCGCATACTCTCTGATTTGCTCTGCCACTTCTTTAGATAAGTTTTGGGCTACAACATCGGTTCTGGCTTTGCTACTGGCATTATACTTTTCTTCAAAAGTGTAAAACGTATTGCTGGCGCAAATAATTTCCCCTGGCAGTGTGGCAATCACTTTTCCTTGATACTCATACACCGCAACTTCTAATTCTCGAGCAACAATGGTTTTTTCAACCACCACTGAGGGTGCGAAACTGAATGCGTCTTTTAAAACTTGCTCAACTTGCGACACATTATCAACTTTGTAGCAGCCAACAGATGAACCTTGAGATGCGGCTTTTACAAATACCGAACCCCACTCATTGAGTGCCGTTTGAGTCTGCTCAATGGCATCTTGGTTCATATCATTTAGGAAGATATATGGCGTGTTAGGAATACCGAGCGCTGTGAACCACATTTTGGCGGTGATTTTATTAAAGCAGTTGCTTGATGCTTCAGATTCACAGCCAAAATAAGGCAGTTGAATAAGATTAAAATACGATTGAATATCACCGGTTTCACCTGGGAAACCATGAATACAAGGAATAGCATAATCAACAGGCCAAGCGGGTTTGTTTTGGTCATCAAAACGCACTTCACGGCGACTGGTTAACTCGCAGCGGTGACCATCTTGATCAAAGTAATGGCCATTACCATCAAGCTCTAGTCTCAGTAGGTTTATTCTATCTGACTTAGCTAATGACGATTCAAAATAGTTTGCTGACAATACTGAAACGTCATGTTCAGCGCTGCCGCCGCCGCAGATTAGAAGTACATTGATAATTGTCATAAAGCCCCGAGAGAAGTTGACCGTGTAAAACTGGTTTGTTGTGTACTCATGATAATGAACTGAGAAGGTTTAGTGCAAGCAAGGTTTTAGATAACTGCTTATCAAATCAACAATCGCAGTCATTAATTCTGACACAGGGGTCATAAATTGTTATACGGGATTCAGTGCGCTTCAAAGAGTAAAATAAAAAGCCTTATTATTCGTAACAAGGCTTAGTTTTTGCGCTAGCTGTCTTTACGAGATACTTTTTATGAAATGCTCGTTAATAGGTGCTTTTTATTAGACTAATACACGTCATGAAACTGCGATTGATGACACTTACCAACCGATAATATAGCGACTTTTCTTGCTCAATATTGTCTTAATCGCGGTAGCGATAAAGTATGAAACGATTATTACTCCCATCGTAACGACTAATGTCGTAAGCAAGTTGCCACTTCCTTCAAAACCGAAAATATCTGGACTGTTATATATCATCCACCAAGGCGTTGTTATCCAAGGGTGGATGAAATATATGGCAAAGCTGACTTCTGCTAATTTTTGTAGGGGTTTAATACTGATATGTTCAAACTTATTCAAAATGGCCAATATCACAAATGTGAGCAACATTTTTTGTGGCAACATTAAATCCGGAACAGTGAACTCTAGCGCCGTTTTATTAAGGGTGCCGGCACCAAACCAATAAGCTTGTGCAACAGCTAATCCAATGGCTAACAGCAGCATGACTGCCCAGTACTTATCGATGAATGGGAAAAGTTTGTCTCGATGAGCTGAACCCCAAACACCCAATAAATAAACAGGTAAAAAATAAAAAAGTGATTGTATAGCATTGAGGTTTGATTCAGGTCGGTGAATTAACATCGCAATAATAAACAGTGGTACAGCAACTATCAGAAGGTGCTGGCGTTTAATTAAATGCATGACCCAAGGCGAAAGGGCAAATAACATCATTCCCATTGGGATATACCAGTAAGCTGTTAGGGTCCTACCTGTGATGACATACCAGCTTGCTGCGACTGCAGGCTTTTCAATGTCGGCATACATCACATGTAGCGCTGGATCAGTACCTACCGTCAAATGCCAGAATATCCAAGGTAGCGATAACAGTATGTATGGCAAAAAGACAAATTTGGTTTTGTTCTTCATATATTTTTTATAGTCCCAACGGTGATAAAACACGTGATGGAATAAAAAACCAGAAATAAACACAAAAAATACTGTGCCATTCATCATTAAGTTGAACCAAGCTTTATCTGCAAGGGTTTCAACTTCCCAACCTGCAGGCCTATAACAATGAGCCATAACGATAAAAATAATCGCTATACCACGAAAATGATTAATGCTGTTTAAAAAGCCTTTTTTTTCAGCAGGATTTACCCTTGGTGACTCAGCGCTATCTGACATATTAAGCCTTGATTCTATTATTATTTAGTTAGAAATATCAGTGTTGCTCCATTGTGCTTTTATTGTTAATAAATAACAACTATTAACCTTGCTTGTTTGAATCCTCTTATGCTCATTCGAAATGTATTGAAATCTTGACGTGCACGTTAGACCTTTGTCGACAATGTGCAGGTTTTATATTGACTATACTCATTAATAAGCCTATATTGTCGACAATTATTCGAAGTAGAGTTCAATCATATTCCAATGACATTCTTTAACGAACAGCCAATAACTGCAGCAGATAAGACTTTCTTTGAATTACGCAAAGATATTGTTGAAGGTGAGATTCAAGCGGGTTCAAAGCTTAGTGAAACTGAGCTGTCGACAAAGTATCAAGTCAGTAGAGCTATCATTCGTGAGGCGATCAATCGCTTAGAGTCATGCCATTTGGTGGAACGTAAAGCTAATGTTGGCGCTAGAGTCGTGGCGTTAACGCCTGAAGGCTTAATTGAACTGTATCAAGTTCGAGAATCTTTAGAAGGCATGGCAGCAAGACTGGCAGCTAAGAATATGACAGAGTCTGAGATTGCAGATTTAAATGGATTACTTAACCGCCATTTTGATGAAGTTCAAACAGGCGAGTCCTATTACCAAGAAGCGGGTGATGTCGATTTTCATTACCGCATCATAATTGGCAGCAAAAACAAACACCTCATTACAGTTCTTCTTGAAGGTATGTATCACCTTATTCGTATGTATCGCGTACAACTCGGTATGGCGGGGCCAAGAGTCACAACCGCATTTGATGAGCATAAACATATCGTTAAAGCGATTTCGAATCGTGATGAAGAGCTGGCAGAAATGCTAATGCGTCGTCATATCATGTATTCGAAAGCAAATATCGAAACCAAGTTAGAAACCAAATTAGTTATCAACTAGAAAGTAGCTATCTACTAGAAGTAACAACTAATAAATATAATACGAACAGTAAATAGTAAAAAGAATAATCAACCAGTTAGCAATTCATACTGCTTAAAGCATAAAAAAGAGAGGGAAGTCATGAGCGCAGGCAAAAAATTTCGTCAAGCACTAGCTGACAATAAACCATTACAAATTGTCGGTACTATCAATGCTTATTCAGCAATGATGGCAAAGCAAATTGGTCATCAAGCCATTTATCTTTCGGGTGGCGGCGTTGCAAATGCATCATACGGTTTACCAGATCTAGGAATGACGTCACTCAATGATGTCATTGTTGATGTACAACGTATTACATCAGCATGTGATTTGCCTTTGATGGTTGATATTGATACTGGTTGGGGCGGTGCTTTCAATATCGCTAAAACCATTCGCGATATGGAAAAAGCAGGCGCAGCAGCAGTGCACATGGAAGATCAAGTGGCGCAAAAACGTTGCGGTCATCGCCCGAATAAAGAAATCGTGTCAACTGATGAAATGGTTGATCGCATTAAAGCAGCAGTTGATGCGCGTATTGACCCAGACTTTTTCATCATGGCACGTACAGACTCATTTGCTCAAGAAGGCTTAGAAGCTGCAATCGCTCGTGCTAAAGCTTATGTTGCAGCGGGTGCTGACGGCATTTTTGCTGAAGCGGTTAAAACTGAAGAACATTATCGTGCATTTTCTGAAGCATTAGATGTGCCGATTTTGGCCAATATCACTGAGTTTGGTCAAACAGAACTTTGGAACAAAGAGCAGCTAGGCGAGTGGGGCGCTGACATGGTGCTTTACCCATTAAGTGCATTTCGTGCGATGAATAAAGCCGCTGAACATGTTTACAGCGCAATATTAAAAGATGGCGATCAAAAAGCCGTTGTCGACACGATGCAAACCCGCATGGATTTGTACGATTACTTGGGTTACCACGATTACGAGCAAAAGCTAGATAGCTTATTTGCTGAAGGCAAAAACAAGTAAACGTGAGTTATTTATAAAATATCTCCAATTGTGAGTGTGTTTGTATAAAAAGTGCACAAATCTTGTTTTGGGACAAGGTAAGTTACTCGCAAATGGATAGGTTAAATAGTGTGGTTTAACCGCCCCCTACAAAGCTCAGATCATAAGAAATTGATCATAAGAAATAGAACATAAAAGAATAGGACATCATTATGGTAGACAAGAAATTAAGTGGCGCAGGCCTTCGCGGTCAAAGCGCAGGTGAAACAGCATTATGTACAGTGGGTAAATCAGGTTCTGGTTTAACGTATTGTGGTTATGATGTGGCTGATTTATCTGAAAATGCCACCTTCGAGGAAGTCGCATATTTATTATTTAACGGTGAATTACCTAACCTAGACCAGTTAGCAACATACAAAGCAGGCCTAAAAGCACAGCGTGATTTACCGCAAGCACTTAAAGAAGTGTTGCAGCGTATTCCTGCTGATGCACACCCAATGGATGTGATGCGTACGGGTTGTTCATTCCTAGGTAACCTTGAGCCAGAAGTTGATTTTACAGAGCAAAATACAGCTGCCAATCGTCTGCTTGCCGCTTTCCCTGCCATCATGTGCTACTGGTATAAATTCAGCCATGAAGGCGTAGAAATTGATTGTGTGACCGATGAAGATTCAATAGGTGGCCATTTCTTAAAGCTATTACGCGGTGAAACGCCTTCTGAGCAGCATCGTAAAGTGATGGACGTGTCACTTATTCTATATGCTGAGCATGAATTTAATGCTTCTACCTTTACCGCTCGTGTTTGTGCATCAACTTTATCAGATATGTACTCTTGTATTACGGGTGCTATCGGTACCCTGCGTGGACCTCTTCATGGCGGCGCGAATGAAGCGGCTATGGATATGATTCAAAAATTTACTTCACCAAGCGATGCTAAAACACAAATGGCTGGCATGCTTGAGCGTAAAGAAAAAATTATGGGCTTTGGTCATGCGATTTACCGCACCTCAGATCCGCGTAATGTGATCATTAAAGCCTGGTCTGAAAAGCTTGCAGATGAATTTGGCAATACCAGCCTTTATGATATTTCTGTTGCATGTGAAGAGTTCATGTGGGATAGCAAAAAGTTATTCTGTAATGCAGATTTCTTCCATGCATCGGCGTATCACTTCATGGGTATTCCAACTAAGTTATTTACGCCTATTTTTGTTTGTTCACGCTTAACAGGCTGGGCTGCGCATGTGATGGAGCAGCGTACTAATAACCGTATTATCAGACCAAGTGCTGATTACACAGGTTCTGAGCCTCGTACAGTAACGCCAATTAGCGAAAGATAAACCTTAAAGGCTAACGACACTACGTTAGCCTTTTTCGTGAGTCTTTTAGCAAATCTTTTCGCTAACCTTTAGCTCAGCTTTGTCACTTAAGATTTGCCTACATAAAACAAATAACAATGGATGTAGTTATGAACGCTAACTATAGAAAACCGCTTGCAGGTTCATCGCTTGATTACTTTGATACACAAGCTGCAATCAACGATATTGAGCCAGGGGCGTTTGAAAAACTGCCTTATACTTCTCGTGTTTATGCCGAGAATTTAGTACGTCGCTGCTCACCTGAAACACTTACTGATTCACTCAAACAAATTATTCATCGCAAACGCGATTTAGATTTTCCTTGGTATCCTGCACGTGTGGTCTGTCATGATATTTTAGGCCAAACTGCGTTAGTCGATTTAGCCGGTCTACGTGATGCGATTGCCAAAAAAGGTGGGGATCCTGCAAAAGTTAACCCTGTAGTACCAACCCAACTTATTGTCGATCACTCTTTGGCAGTGGAACACGCAGGTTTTGAGAAAGATGCTTTTGAGAAAAACCGCGCCATTGAAGATAGACGTAACGATGATCGTTTCCATTTTATTAATTGGACTAAGACGGCCTTTGAAAATATTGATGTGATCCAGCCGGGTAACGGCATCATGCATCAAATCAATCTTGAGAAAATGTCACCAGTGATACAAGCACGTGAAGGCGTGGCATTTCCTGATACCTTAGTGGGTACCGACAGTCATACACCACACGTAGATGCACTTGGTGTCATTGCAATCGGTGTTGGTGGATTAGAAGCTGAAAGCGTAATGCTTGGCCGTCCATCATGGATGCGTCTGCCTGATATCGTTGGCGTTGAGTTAGTTGGCAAACGCCAAGCTGGTATAACCGCCACCGATATCGTTTTAGCTATCACTGAGTTTTTACGTGAACAAAAAGTGGTTTCAACTTATCTTGAGTTTTACGGTGAAGGTGCTGCTAATCTGACATTGGGCGATCGTGCAACAATTTCAAACATGACCCCAGAGTTTGGTGCGACTGCAGCGATGTTCTACATAGATGACAAAACCTTAGACTATCTGACATTAACAGGTCGTGAAGATAGCCAAGTTAAATTGGTGGAAACCTATGCTAAAGCCAATGGTTTATGGGCAGACTCACTAGAAAATGCTGAATACGAGCGTGTTTTACGTTTTGATTTATCAAGCGTTGGCCGCAATATCGCAGGACCTTCTAACCCGCATCGCCGTGTGTCTACGAGTGATTTGGCTAAGCAAGGGATTAGTGGCAAAGTTGAAAATGAAGCGGGTTTGATGCCTGATGGTGCTTGTATTATTGCCGCTATTACCAGTTGTACTAATACTTCAAACCCACGCAATGTCATTGCTGCTGGTTTATTAGCCCGTAACGCTAATGCTAAAGGCCTGACTCGTAAACCTTGGGTTAAAACGTCACTGGCGCCTGGCTCTAAAGCGGTTCAGCTCTATCTTGAAGATGCCAACTTATTAACTGAACTTGAAGCCCTAGGCTTTGGTATTGTCGGTTTTGCCTGTACCACTTGTAATGGTATGAGTGGCGCACTTGACCCAGTTATTCAAAAAGAAGTGATTGAACGCGACTTATACACCACTGCAGTGTTATCGGGTAACCGAAATTTTGATGGTCGTATTCACCCTTACGCTAAACAAGCGTTTTTAGCATCACCGCCACTGGTTGTTGCCTATGCTATTGCTGGCACCATTCGTTTTGATATTGAAAAAGATGTGCTTGGTCAAGATAACGAGGGTAATGACATTCGCTTAAAAGATTTGTGGCCATCTGATGCTGAAATCGATGCAGTGATAGCTCAAAGCGTTAAACCTGAGCAATTTCGCAAAGTGTATGAGCCTATGTTTGATATTAAAGTGGACTATGGCTCTTTACAAGATGGCTCTTCAGCAAAGATTGATCCACAGTATGATTGGCGTCCTCAGAGCACCTATATCCGTCGCCCTCCTTATTGGGAAGGCGCATTAGCGGGTGACCGCACCATGAAAGGTATGCGTCCATTAGCGGTATTAGGTGACAACATCACTACCGATCATTTATCACCATCAAACGCGATTATGCTTGATAGTGCCGCCGGTGCTTACCTTGATAAAATGGGCTTGCCAGAAGAAGACTTTAACTCATATGCGACCCATCGAGGCGATCACTTAACCGCTCAACGTGCGACGTTTGCCAACCCTAGATTGCTTAATGAAATGGTGCAACACAACGGCCAAACCAAACAAGGCTCTTATGCTCGCATTGAGCCAGAAGGGCAAGAAAGCCGCATGTGGGAAGCAATTGAAACCTATATGGAACGTAAACAGCCATTGGTGATTATTGCTGGTAAAGATTACGGCCAAGGTTCAAGTCGTGACTGGGCAGCCAAAGGGGTTCGCCTAGCGGGCGTTGAAGTGATTGTCGCTGAAGGCTTTGAGCGTATTCACCGCACAAACCTTGTGGGAATGGGCGTGTTACCGGTTGAATTTATTAATGGTGAAACGCGTCAGACTTATCAAATTGATGGCACTGAAACTTTCGATATTATTGGTGAGCGCACGCCTGGTGCAATGATGACCTTAGTTATCCATCGCCGTGATGGTTCACAGACTGAAGTGACGGTGAAGTGTCGTTTAGATACTGCTGAGGAGTTGTCGGTTTATGAAGCGGGCGGCATTTTACAGCGTTTTGCTCAAGACTTTTTAGAAGCGAACCATTAATTATTGGTGTTAAATTCATAACAAAAGGCGGCGCTTTAGTAAGTTAAGCGTCGTCCTTTTCGTATTGATTTTGTATCGGTTTTTACCGATTTTGTCGGTTCTTATCGATAGTCTAGGAAATAATATGTCTCATATTCCACAAATTAAAATCCCTGCAACCTATATGCGTGGCGGCACCAGTAAAGGGGTGTTTTTCAAGTTAACTGATTTACCTGAAACCGCTCAAATTGCGGGCGCGGCGCGAGATACGTTATTGCTAAGAGTGATTGGTAGCCCAGACCCTTATGGCAAGCAAACTGATGGTATGGGCGGGGCAACCTCAAGTACCAGTAAAACGGTTATTTTATCTAAAAGTACTCAAGCTGATCATGATGTTGACTACCTATTTGGCCAAGTGGCGATTGATAAACCCTTTGTTGATTGGAGTGGCAACTGCGGTAATTTAACGGCTGCAGTGGGCTCATTTGCCATTTCAAATGGTTTAGTGGATACGAGCCGTATTCCACCAAATGGCATTGCTGTTGTTCGTATTTGGCAAGCTAACATTAATAAAACCATTATCGCCCATGTGCCAATTGTGAATGGTGAAGTGCAAGAAACCGGTGATTTTGAACTTGATGGGGTGACATTTCCAGCCGCTGAAGTTTTAGTTGAGTTCATGGCGCCAGCAGATGCGAATGCTGCTATGTTTCCAACGGGTAATGTGGTTGATGAGTTGATTCTGCCACAATCTATCCCTGAGTTTAAAGCTAAAGGTATTTCATCGGTAAAGGCGACAATGATCAATGCGGGTATTCCTACCATTTTTGTCAACGCTACTGATATTGGCTACCAGGGGAATGAGCTGCAAGATGACATTAACAATGATGAAAATGCATTAGCTTTTTTTGAAATGTTACGTGCTCATGGTGCAGTGAAAATGGGGTTAGTTGAGCACATTGATGAGGCTAAAGCCCGTCAACATACGCCGAAAATTGCATTTGTATCTGTCCCCAGTGATTACACATCATCAAGTGGTAAAGCCATTGCTCGAACTGATATCGATTTGCAAGTGAGAGCGTTATCTATGGGTAAACTGCATCATGCGATGATGGGGACGGCGGCAGTGGCAATTGGCACTGCCGCTGCGGTTAAAGGTTCATTGGTAAATATAGCTGCTGGTGGCACGTCTCGCACTCAAGTGATATTTGGTCATCCTTCAGGCACTCTTAAAGTGGGCGCAGAAGCGACATTAACTGATGGCAACTGGCAAGTTAACAAGGCCAGTATGAGTCGCAGTGCAAGAGTATTAATGGAAGGCTGGGTTAGAGTTCCGGGCGATAGCTTTTAATTATTTAAAGCGGCCTAATCATCAGAGACAATGTTAAATATCGATTTTTCAAGGCTTATAACGATAACGTTATAAGCCTTTTTTATAGGGAATGTTATTTTGATCGAATCCTTAATGACGTTAGTTATTGCCACAAGCTTATTATTAGGCTCACCAGGCCCTGTGCCCATTGCGCTCGCTGCAATAGGGGCTACATTTGGTGTTAAACAAGGTCTGCCATTTTTGTGTGGCATATTGTCAGGATTATTGTTGGTTATCCTGGCTACGGTACTTGGCTTGTCAGCCTTATTTACTGCTTATCCAAACTTTAGAATTATCTGTCAAATTATTGCTTCGCTGTATATGGTTCATATTGCCTTTAAAATTGCCACAGCTTCAGTAGTGCCAAACATTGCAGAACAGTCAGCACCTAAATATAGAGATGGCTTAGTGTTGAATGTACTTAACCCTAAAGCCTATGCCGCTTTTATCGCGATTTTCTCTCAGTTTCTACTACCGCTTTCACACACCTCCATCAGTTATTTGATGACAGCAGTGATATGCATTGTTGTTGCAGCATTGGTCGATAGTCTTTGGTTGGTGTTTGGCAGTTTATTAAAGCCAGTTTTTTCTTCGCCAAAGCATGCTAAAGCTATTCGATTAGTATTTGCGATCTTATTAGTTATTACTGTGTTAGTTTCTTTGGTGTTTAGCTTGCCAAGTTAACCCGTTATCACGATTTGTCACAGCTTATGACGACAGGACATTATGTGGATTGGGGGATTCAAGTTATCTTGTTTAATATAAGTCGAGCTTTCACTCAGCTATTGCATCTAAGTAAGTGCAACTAAGTAAGTGCATCTAAGCAAGTGCATCTAAGCAAGTGCAACTAAGCAAGTGCAACTAAGCAAGTGCAACTAAGTACGTGCAACTAAGTAAGTGCATCTAAGTAAGTGCATCTAAGTAAGTGCAACTAAGTAAGTGCAACTAAGTAAGTGCAACTAAGTAAGTGCATCTAAGTAAGTGCAACTAAGTAAGTGCAACTAAGTAATTGCAACTAAGTAATTGCAACTAAGTAAGTGCAACTAAGTAAGTGCAACTAAGTAAGTGCATCTAAATATGTGCAGCGAGTTATTGCAATCAGTCACAACAATCATCCATTAACACTTAGAAGGTTTACCTTATCCAGCAATCCAGTTTAAAAACCTTATCGATGACAATATTGGCATTGATAGCTTTTGCGGCGAACTCTGTTTTGTGCCGTTTAGCACTGGGCGATGGTAGCATTGACTGGGTGAGCTTTACGGTTATACGTTTATTATCCGGGGCGTTAACCTTATTACTGATTTTAAAAATCAATGGGGTTTTAACAAAACCTCGATATCCAGATGCTCAAGTTACGGACAAGAATAATCAACAATCTTTAATTAACCAGCAACAGTTAATGCTAAAGCAACATCAATCAGCTGGGAGTTGGTTAGGTGGTGTGATGCTGTTTGTTTACGCTGCCAGCTTTTCATATGCCTACACACTACTTGATACCGCCACAGGGGCATTGATTTTGTTTGCCGCAGTGCAATTAACCATGATCCTGCTTGCAATCATTAAGGGGGCGCGGCTCAAGCTGATTGAATGGCTTGGGGTTATTACGGCATTTGTAGGGTTTGTGTATTTAGTTGTTCCCGATATCAACTCACCTTCGATGGATGGTTTATTATTTATGACCATTTCAGGTATTGCTTGGGGTGTTTATACCCTAAAAGGTAAACAAACAACTCAGCCGCTACGCGATACTTGTGCCAATTTCGTCAGGTCTATACCTTTAGTTCTGGTATTATTTCTAGTCAGTTTAGGGCAGCTTGAATTAAGTGACAAAGGTGTATGGCTAGCGATTATCGCGGGCAGCGTGACCTCTGCAATGGGTTACAGTATTTGGTATGTCGCGCTTAATGGACTTAGCGCCACTAAAGCTGCCGTCGTGCAACTTTCTGTACCCGTTATTGCCGCTTTTGGTGGGGTGATATTTGTTGCTGAAACCCTAACTAGCCGTTTAATGATTGCATCGATTGTGGTGTTGACGGGGATGTTAATGGTAGTGCAGGGGAAGAGTCAGAGTAAAAAGTAAAGCCGCTAACAGCGGCCTTAGCGAAATAGCTTAGGATTTATTTCTCAGTACTAAATCTTACATCCTAAACTGATATCTTAAGTTTCGATTATATCGTTAAAACTTGGCAATTCTGTTTATGACTTGCCCCATAACCTCAGCGCCAACCCTGATGCTCGTGAGGTCACTTGTTTACAGGCGCGTTCAAATACATAAGGCGAGCCTAAGCAGATAAAGTGTTCTTTAGCTCGGGTAATTGCTGTATACACCAGCTCTTTAGTCAGTAGTTGCCATTGCGCATTACTGGGCTTTTGCGGCAGCACAAACGCCACTTGTTCAAATTCACTGCCTTGGCTTTTATGTACGGTCATCGCAAAGCAACTGTCGTGATGAGGTAATCGCGCGGGTTGTACTTTCAATAAGCTACCATCTGCTTTGACAAAGTAAGCCATAAGCCGTTCAGGTTTTTGTTCGTCCTGCAAAATCAAACCAATATCGCCATTAAATAAACCTAAGTTGTAATCGTTACTTTGGATAATGATTGGACGGCCAAGATAAAACTCCTGGTTAGGCTTAATCCAATGATTTTGCTTAAGCACATTGGTGATGGCGAGGTTAATACCATCAACGCCAAATTCACCTGATCGCATGGCGCACAAAATCCGGAATTTGTTAAAGCTTTCGATAATATCTGCAGCCTGATGACGCTGGGAATTGTAATCACTGTCTTGTACGGAACCTAGCTCATGACCTTGTTCACCATTGAGCAGTTTAGCTTGTTCATAAACATGCTGATTATCGAGGATCATCTGCAGATATTCACTGTAAGCTGCCACCGAAAGTTGCATTAACGGCAAGCTTTGACCTTCAGCTTGATGCTCAATCCAAGTAAGTTCTTGATGGCCATGCTGCCATTCTCGGCGGACTCCTTGAATATCGACATAGTTTACTGAACTAGCTAATAAGCCAATCCCTGCATCACCTTTAAAGCGGTGACTGTGCATTAACATACACAGGTTGTCACCAATCATGGGCGATTGATGAATAAACTCGCTGGTGGCTTCACCTGTGAGTTGTTCAAGTAAATCAGCTTGTTTAGCGGAATAGCGCATTTTCCACGGCTGCACAGACGATGAGTCCGTATTTGCAAGCCCAGAGCAGATATCAGCTAAGACTGCGCCAGCTTCAACTGAAGCGAGCTGGTCTTGATCGCCTAGCAATATCAACCTTGTTTGACTGGGTAAGGCATTGAGCAGTTTATGCATCATGGGTAAATCGACCATTGAGGCTTCATCGACCACCAATAAATCTAATCGTAACGGGTTGTCTTTGTTATGGCGAAAAGCATGGGAGTTTGGAATAACCCCAAGTAATCGGTGTAAAGTCGCAGCTTCTTCAGGGATATTTTTGAGCGCCTTGAGAAGTTCTGGTTTACCTGTTTGACTCACTTGGGTAAACAAACGGGCTTTAGAGGCTTTGATTGACTCACTTAATCGCGCTGCCGCTTTGCCGGTTGGGGCGACTAACTTTATGTTGAGCTCAGACTGGGTGAGTAGTAATAATAATAGTTTAGTGACAGTGGTCGTTTTACCAGTACCAGGGCCACCGGTAATCACCGCTAGGGCTTTGGTTAAGGCCGTTGCAGTAGCCACTTTTTGCCAATTAATGGTTTGTGCTGCCGCTGGCTTAACCTCATCAAATAAGTCGTTAAGGTAAGCGGGTAACAGATTGGTATCGACAGTTAAGTCAATATTCGCCATCTGATTTAAACGACTCGCCACTTCGGTTTCGAAATGATAATACTTGTTTAGGTATAAACGGCCATGTTCGAAAATCATCGGAGTATTTTCACTAGGCTCTCCCACACAATCTAATTTGGTAATTGAGTCAGTTAACTGCTGATGATCGACGTTAAGCTTACATAGGGCTTGTTGCTCACAAAACGGATTAGCTAAATCTATCCCACTGATGACCAAACAGCTGTGCTGACTGGATAACTGCTGACTTAGTAGGGTGCAGATGAACAATAAAAACTCATCACTTTTACTGGACTGTATCTTGGCCATTTCTAAAGCGAAATGGCGATCAAGTGGGGTAATAAGCCCTTGTTGCTGCCAATGCTTTAGTAGCTGATGTATGGGCGCTTGCAGCTGGAGTAATTGACTCATGATGTTGACTCCACTGTCGTATTATTCAAAGGCGTGCGACTCACTGCAGCTGATGCCTCATTCGATTGACTAAATAATATATCCAATTGCTCAATTAATGCTTGCGGCGGTTTGTCGAAAAATACCCCAGATTGTGGTGTTTGCGGGCTCATACCACGCAAGAACAAGTAAAAGCTGCCACCAATATGTTGTTGGTATTGGTAATGTGGCATACGTAGAGACAAGTATCGATGCAGCGCGAGGGTATACAAGATATATTGCAGGTTATAACGGTGACTGCTAATCGCATTGCCCATGGCTTCAAAGTTGTAATCTGAATAGTCATCGCCTAAATGGTTAGACTTATAATCGGCAATATAAAATTGACCGTTAAATTCAAAGGTTAAATCGATAAATCCCTTCAGCATACCCTGTAATTCATCAAACTCTAGCCCAGCATCATAGCCGTATTGACTGAGTAATTGATTCAATTGCTCTGATTTTAATTGGCTAATGGGAAGATAAAACTCCATTTCCACCAGTTTTTGTTTTTCCGTTAATTCACTCAAGGTTAATGGCATGCCGCTTGAGTTAAGTAATTGCTGGTCGCACTGCTGATAACCGGTTAATAGCGGGGTGTGCAAAATTTGTTGGTACCAGTGGATTAAAGTCTCGGTCCAAACTTCTTTGTCAAAACCATATTGGTCCATCGCTTTGGCTAACGCTTCAGGCAATTCGCTATCTGCCTGAGTGAAATCAAATAACTCCAACACTAAATGCATAAAGCTACCGGCATTGGCGCCACGTTCGAAAGTGAAACGGTTAATTGCGTTTTCAGCGGCTTCAGTATCAAAGGGGTTGATATCACTGCTGGGTTCAAATTGCGCTTGGGTTTCTTGGCTGAAATCTTCGTCATCGGCGCCAGGAGCGACTTTTTCATGGGCTAAATGTTTCACAAGCCCTGAGTAACTGCCTACTCGCCATGGTGTTTGGTAATCACGGCTTAAGGTTTTTGGTAGTGGTTCCTGGTCGTTGTTTTCTACGCTCAATAATGCTGAATCATCAATCGCATCGATTTCACGGATGCTAATCGCATCGACAGGATGACCGTGTTTATCGTTAGTAAGCTTTGTTGCAGCCAATTTAAGCTGCTCAAAATCGCACTCTTTAGTGGTAATACCCAGTAAATAACCGATAGCGGTTTCAAATAACTGACTGCTGATGCCCGCTTTTAGCATACGGCTATGGTTGGCAATATATAGGTAACACACATAAACAGGACGGGTGAGTGCCACATATAAAAGGCGTAAATCTTCAGCAAGATTTTCCTGTTTATATTGCTCCCAACCTTCCTTACTGGCTTCAACATCCCATATGAGTTCATCATTTTGGTGATACAGCATTGGCGTCGGCTTGCGGCGATTGTCACGGGCTAAACTAATGAAAGGCACAAAACACACAGGGTATTCAAGGCCTTTACTCTTATGAATCGTGACGATTTGCACAAGGTTTTGTTCGCTTTCAAGCCTAAGTTGCTGCTCATCACTACCTTGGCCATCAATAAGCTGTTGCTCAAACCAATTAATTAATGCACTGCTGCCATCTAACTCGGTAGCTTTTTGCTGCAATAATTCAGATAAATGGCGGAAATCGGTTAACCGGCGCTCTCCGCTCTCGGTGGCACTTGTCTCATCTGTTGAAGCTGATGTTAGTTTTGACGTCGATATATTGAGATCGCCTTTAGCTAAAAATCGCTTAATCAATTCTGTTTCACTGGCAAGGGATAGTAGCGACGGCATGATGCCATGGCGATTCCACAGTTGGTGCCACTGAGCAAATTTATCTAATAAGTCTTGGCGCTGCTCTTCATCTTGATTGAACTGATGGATTTGCTGTGCGCTATAGCCCATAAGTTCTGTAGCCATAGCGGAGCGTAAACAACGTTCATCTTTAGGATTGGCTAAGGCACGTAAAATGATTGCAATTTCAAACGCTTCTTGGGTTTTAAATACACTATCTCGGCTCAAAAATACTGCGCCAATTTGTCGCTCGCTCAAGGCTTGTTTCATTACCGCAGCTTCATTACGGTCACGAACCAAAATGGCGATGTCTTTGGCGATGAGTGGCTTACCCGTTTGAGTGTTTGATTTACCTGCCATGTAGCACTGGCCATTTTGCGACTCAGTTAATAGACGTTTGATCTCACTGGCGGCATCGGCAGCCAATATCTTACGGCCTGTGGCTTTGTTGAGGCCAGAGTCATCTTCTGCCAGTAACTTAATTCGTAAGGCTGCGCTATTTTCTGTGGCTTCATTGAGGATTTTTCTATCAGCGCTTTTAGGCGTATTGACCACGTCATAAGGGATCGCATCACTGATAAATGGGTCATCGTGTTGGCTAAATAATTGGTTTACCCCATTCACTAACGCAGTCGATGAGCGGTAGTTTGTTTCGAGGTTATAGTGCGCCTTGGTTTGTTTACGGGCCTGAATATAAGTGTGAATATCAGCGCCGCGAAAGGCATAAATTGCTTGTTTAGGATCGCCAATCATTAATAAGCTCAGTTTATCCCACTGTGCTTGTTGTTGATAAATTGCCGAGAAAATAGCGAACTGTAGTGGATCGGTATCTTGGAACTCATCGATTAACGCAACAGGAAAACGCGCAGCAATCGCATTAGCGAGCTGTTTTGAAATTAACTGCTCTTGTGATTGGCTAGTTTCAGTTTCAGTTTCAGTTTCAGTATCAGTATCAGTTGAGTTTAGCGCGCCCGCTAAAGTGATCAGCAAGTCATCTGGGGTCATTAAATTACGTTGAGCTTTTTGCAGCGCGAATCGAAGTTTAATCCCGTCTTTTGCGCGCACCAAGAATGCCGGTTTTATTTGGCTAATGAGATCAAATAAGCGCTCAATGTGATCCAATAAAGGCGCTTCTTGTGGCGTAGGAACTGTGCCACCTTTATTCAGTTTTAACCCCGATAACGCCAGCATTTCAAGTGTTTTTACTGGCGGTAAACCAGTGCCTGAGCTAACCCAGTTCGTCAAATTATCAAACATAGCCGCAAGCTTCGGGTATTCATCAGCTTTTTTGCCAAAGCGGGCGCCATTTAGCGGCAAACTGTGCAGCAGCGTTAATTCTGCTTCACTGTCTGCTGCCCAGCGCATTTTAAAGCGTGACAGGCTTTGGGTGAGTTCGTCAGTCAGTTGATTAAAGTCTTTAGCAATAAACGGTGTTTTAGCCTGGGTTGCGCCTAATAGCTGCCTTAATTGTTTAGCTAACTGATCAGGGCTACCAAACTCATTGGCGATGACTTGGGCTAAGACCGCTGGCAATGGATAACAGGTTTCACGCCAAAAGTCCCTTACTGCATGGTGTAAAAACTCGCTGTCATCGAGAGTAAATTCTGATTCAAATAGCAATGATGACTCGAATGCCATGTCAGATAATATCCGCTGACAAAAACCATGAATGGTAAAAATCGCGGCTTCATCTAACGATTTTAATGCTAAATCTAATCGTCTTAGGGCTATTGAGCGTTCTGACTCAGGTATTTGCTGGTAAAGTTGAGAGACAAATTCATCATCAGTATCAAGCCCAATAAAACACTTAAACGCAACCTGGATACGTTTTCTGATCCTATCGCGCAGCTCTTCTGTGGCGGCATTGGTAAAGGTCACCACTAAGATTTGCTCGCAGGTTAATGGCGCTCTTTCGATTTCTCCGTCTTTACCACCCAGTAATAGACGTAAATATAAACCCGAAATGGTATAGGTTTTACCAGTACCTGCACTGGCTTCAATTAAGCTGCTGCCAGTGAATGCTAAGGTGAGGGGATTGAGTGTAGTGACCTTGGTCATTATGCTAGCCCCTCTGTACTGATAGCATCGATGTTATTCACCGATGTTGTTTCATTGATGTACTCGTCTAAATCAGCCAAGGTGCCTTTGTGATATACGCTCAGCATTGGCTTAAGTAATTGCATGGCTGTATAACCAAATTCTTGTTCCGTAAAGTCATTCGGGAAATTAAATAAGCGTTTGTTATGCGGGTCGTTTCCTTCACCAAACTCTGTCTGCTCGTCAAGCCACTGGCTTTGCGCTTCATGTAGTTTTTCTGAATGTGAACCTTCAGCTTCAACATAGGCGAGTGCGGTGCGCGGCATAAAGCACAATGGCTGCGCTTGGCCATTAAAATAGCCCTGAACAAATTGTTGCAGTAATTGCTGCGCTGCCTCTGGTTTTATCGCTGTGAAAGCATGAAAATGACCGATATCCAGCAGGTAACTGTTTTTCTCTACTCCTGATGCGTTTAAGCATAAATGGCGTAAATAGACGCGTAAAAAGTCTCGGCCATGGGCTGTACCTGGGCGATAATTGACTTGGCCTTTCGCGTAAATGTCATCAATGCGACCAACCAAATTGACTGCAATGGTTTGTCGAGTAATGCTGCTATTAAGAGTACTGTTGTTAAAATTGCTGCTACTAAAACAGATGTCATCAAACCTAAGAGCAACATCTAATTCGGAAGTCTTTTGCACTTCTCCAGTTAAATACAATACTCTGCCAATAAGAGGAGCAATATCTTTTTGATATTGGTTGAGGAGTAAATCATCAAATGGCTTCATGGGGAGTGAGCCGCTGACTTTTAGATTGGCAACAAACTCCATATCAGCATGCTCAAGTTGGTTTGAAATAGCGCTATCTAATAAGGCTGATTGCAGTTTATAACGCTCAAGTGAATCTAAGCCAAAAGGTTCATCATTATCATCAGCTTGAATACGCAGATTAAAATCCACTTTTAGGCTTCGATTTAAAAAGAATTGCGCAGGGCTTCTAAAGAATCGCAGTAATGCAGATAGCTCAAGTGTATGTTGATGATCTTTTGCTGCATCAGTTAACTCTGATTGTAAATCTATAGCAATAGGCTGCGATGCGTTAATAAATGTGGACTGCCATTGTGCTGTTACCGGGTCATTAAACTTAGGCGGACACCATTGGTGGCTAAAGCTCTGTTGTAAAATAGATTGTTGCTGCGACGGTGAGTGAGATACCTCGGGCTGGAATAGTTTCACATCGAATGGTTGCAGCGGTTGCTGGATAATTAAATGATCAATAATGGCTTGATCTGCAGCTTCATTTGATATGTTTTCGCGTGCTGTGTTTTTGTTTAAATGGCTATTGTTTAAGTCGCTATTGCTTATATTACAGCTATTAAAGCAATAGTCGGCAAAATAACACAGTTGATAATACTCAATCAGCTCAGAGACTAACATCGACGGAATACGCTCAGCATTATCACGTTCAGAATGACCGATATAGCTGATGTATAATTGTTGCCTTGCAGAAAGTAGGGCTTCTAAAAATAAGTAACGGTCATCTAACCGTCTTGAACGGTCGCCTTTAATGGCACCATTGTGTGCCATTAAATCAAACCCTACAGGGTGTTGAACTCGTGGGTAAACGCCATCATTCATCCCCAGTAAGCAAACGACTTTAAAGGGAATAGAGCGCATTGGCATCAGAGTACAAAAGTTAACACTACCAGCAAGGTAGCGCTGGCCCACGCGGGATTCATTTAAGCGTTGATTAAACCATTGCTTAAGCACTTCAATGTCGAGTTCACCTTGATGCCCCGCACCTTCAAGTTCCTCTTTTAACGCTGTTAACGCTTCACGGATGGTTTGCACTTGTTCACGCTCATCATCGTCAGCTTCAAAAAATACCTCTAATAATTGATATAACTGTTCGATGCGCTCAAGCGTTGGGCAAGTGCTAGCAAGTTGCTGCTGATAGTCATCAATGGACTCTAAAAAGTTGAGCAAGTGACCTAATGTTTGCGCCGATTGTCCTTCAACGCCTTTGACGAGCAGGGTGTCATGATAAATCGAAGATTCATCATTAAAAGCATATCCTTGAATAAGGCGACTGATCCCAAATGCCCATGAGTTTTGCTTAAACCCAGGCACACCTTGTTGCAATCGGGTGTGTTCATCTCGCCCCCAACGAACATTGGCATCATCTAACCAGCGCCTAATAAGCTGAAGGCCATCATCATCTAACTGGAATTTGCGTAAAATAGCAGGGACTTCAAGAATGCTTAAAATATCGGTTAAACCAAAACGGCTTTGATTTATATCCAATAAATTTAAGAAACTGTTGATGAGTGGCGACTCTTGCGCAGCGCCTCTATCAGCAATGGCGTAAGGGATATAATAATTACTTTGCTGCTGGTGTGATTGGCTGTTACTGGTGCCAAATACCGCATCAATATACGGTGCATAAGCGGCAACATCAGGCATCATTACTACGATATCTTTAGGTAGCAGGCCCGCTGATTGCTGATCATTGGACAGCAATGCTAATAAGTGATCGTGTAAGGTTTCAATTTCGCGCAGTGGGCTATGACAGCTGCGTAAAGTGATTGAATCATCCGTTGGCAGTAAGCTTCTTCTTGCTTGAGTATTTTGATAAAAGTGGGCATCAGGGCCTAATGCTTGACCTAACGTTTCCATTTGCAAGATATCAAATTGTAATCCTTGCAACAGGTTTAGCTCATCGGCGGATTGTTCAGGTTCGATGTAGCAATCGTAACTAAAGTCAGTATGTTCAGCGGGTAACTCGAGCATTAAATCTAACAGCTCGCGGCCCATTTTACCGTTATTGGCTAAAATCGGGTTACCGACTTCGAGCTTATCTTCCCATGACTCACCGAGTTGCTTTTTATCGGCATATTGCAGTGCCATTCGCGCTCGCGCTTTAGGGTCAACAATATCGCCCCAGTAATGCTGACAGGGGCTAAGGGAAAACATAATGACTTCAATGCGCTCAGCAAGGTGATAAAGCACCTCAAGAGTTTGCGGCGGCATTGATGAAATGCCAAATACGAATAAGCGTTCAGGCAAAGAGCTGATAACGGTTTGCGGCTGTTTGAGCGCATTAATTAATTCTTGATGCAAGTTGGCGCGGTGATAATGACTGCCGTTAATTTCAACTTGGTTATATTCGATTAGCGCACGCCACAATTTGGGCTGCCATAGCTGATTTTGTTCAAGCTTGATTGGCTGCTCGTTACTTTCCCAACCTAAAATCCAGCTCGGACGATAAACTAAGTATTGGTCAAAAATATCGGCAATGCGGCCACAAAGTTGATACAGCTTCATCGCATCAAAATGCTGTTGATGTTGATGTTGATTAGCAAGTCTAGTCAAACTATTGCTACTAGGGATGGATTCATTTGTGTCAGAGCTTAAACCAGCACTTTTAATATCACTTACATTTGAAGCTGTGTTTGCGACTTCGGGTGTTAGGTAAGCTTGTAGTGGAGCAAAATCTTCATCAGTTAATAATCTTGGCAATAAATCCATTAACTTCCACGTCATTGCCGCTTTGGTAAAAGCATTGTCTTTAGGGACGTTAGGTAAGAGTTCATGGCATAACTGCCAAGTAAAACTGGACGGTAAAGGGAACGAAAGAGCAGCAGCGATACCATTGTATTTTGCCACTTCTAAGCGCAGCCAAGTCGACATCCCTGGGCTTTGAACTAACACATGCTCGTTGGCCAGTAAGTTAGCATTATCAAGGGGAATGGCTAACATCTTGGAAAGCTGTTCAGACAAGACTTCCATCTGATTCGATTGAATTAATCTAAGCATTACTGACTCGGCAACTGATGATTAAAACTATTTTAAGAGGTTGTGATTAGGTTTGAAAGGCTTTTATTGGATAGTGAGATTAAACGCTAAAATAGCAAGCAAATATTGTTGTGTGGTGTAATAGCGATTATTTTTCTTAATTAATATGGAAAAATTATTAAAGTACACATTAAGTACACTCTATAAATGAGAGGGAACAAATGTTTTATTACTTAAGAGTTGTGGTATGTATTTGACATTGTGAGGGTTGTGCATGCCTCATGACGATTTAATTAAGAATAGGTCTAATTAAAAATATTAATGGATGGTTGTGCGTGTGCAATCTTTAAGGACAGGTTAGTAACCAGGGTGAGAACGTGAACGTTTTTTGAACTGCTGATATTGATACACAATCTGTTTGACGCCTTGGCTTAGCTGTGAACTTCTACTCTCTTTTAGGAGAGTAAATTATATACCTTGAAGCCTTCACAACCTTTTTCAGTGAGCTTACCGACACTAGTCAATCGGCTAAAATCACTTATCCTCTCGAAGATATTTTATTTGTTACTCTCTGTGGTGTTATCGCTGGAGCCGAGCGCTGGAGCGAAATCCGTGATTACGCTGATGGTCATCTTGATTGGTTTCAACAGCATGGATATTTAAGAGATGGTGTCCCTGTCGATGACACCATCGCGAGGACAATCTCACGCATTGACCCCGAGCAATTTAGGCTGTGTTTCAAAAAGTGGATGCAAGCCGTACATGAAATAACGCAAGGTCAACTTATCGCGATTGACGGCAAGACATTGAGAAGCTCCTATCAACGTGGAAACCGACAATCAACAATTCATATGGTGAATGCGTTTGCATGTAAAAACAAACTCGTTCTTGGGCAAATCAAGACTTCTGAAAAGTCCAATGAAATCACTGCAATCCCAGAGCTCATAAAGTTTCTTGATATTGAAGGAATTTTGGTTTCGATTGACGCCATGTGCTGCCAAGTTAACATTGCAGAACACATTGTCGAGCAAGGTGGCGATTACTTATTTACACTAAAAAGTAATCAGGGCAATCTACATAAAGCTGTAGAAGCAGCATTTTCTGAGACACGCAAACCCCCGCTAAGCGGCTTAAGCTTTGAGCAACAACATGGTCGTATCGAAGCGCGAGTTTACCATGTCTAAAGTGCCAAACAGTTTAAAGAAGAATTCTCAAAATGGCCTAAATTACAAACGCTTGGCATGAGTATGAGTTTTCGACAGCACAAAGGAAAAGCGCCTGAGCTCATGTATCGTTACCATATCAGTTCCGCTGAACTGACAGAGCAGTAACTCGCTGAAGCTGTGCGTGCTCATTGGGCTGTAGAAAATAGCCTGCATTGGGTGTTAGATGTCTGTATGGCTGAAGATGCTTGCCAAATTTATCAAGACCATGGTGCTGAAAATTGGGCTATGTTACGCCAAGTCGCATTGAATATGCTTAGAAGCGAGCCTTCAAAAGGAAGTATACCAGCTAAACAAAAACGAGCCTGGATGAAAACAGCATACTTAGAAGGAGTATTAAATGCTGGATTCAGTGGTGTGGCAAATTAATGAACACTCATGCGGTTACCCTGGGTTAGTAACTTAGTATTATAAACTGAGTTTTAATGACTAAAAAAATCTAATCATTAAGTATAATTAAAGGTCATACTTTAGCTTAATATTTATACTTAATGCCTACTTTCGTTGGCGATATAGCCTTTCTTGTTATATGTTCAATTTAGGGATATAAATCAGGGGATGATATGAACATTAAATATATGGGGGGGCTATTAATTATCTGTGCAAATTTTTCTTGGGCGGAAACTGTTTATGAGTTGCCTGATAGTGATAGTGATAGAGTAATTATTAATAAATGCCTAGTTAAAAATGAGCAAGTAAAGTTAAGAACTTTACCTGAAGTTACTTTTGGACAGTGTACTGATTATACTTCAATTCCTAATAGGTTAGTTGTTGAGTGTCCTATAGATAAAATTGTCGAGTCTGATTATGAAGAGTTAACAAAAGTAAAATCTGAATTAGAAATTGATGTTACTAATACTTTATCTGTTTGTTTGGTTAAAGAGTTAAGACAGTTGAAAGATAATAGTTCTTCATTAGATGCAGTAAATGCGAAAAAACTGTATGAACAAATAACTCAATATTCATATATTGGTATTAAAGATAAAGATAAAGATAGTTCTAGGTGGTTAAGTTCTTTGACATTTGGCTATCAACAATTAACTGGATATGATGAGTTTAAAGATTCTACAGGGCTTGACCAATCTGGTTTTATTGCAGATTTAAATGTGAATGGTAGATGGAGACCTGACTACTTTAGATTTGATACTAGAGCTATAGTTTCTGCAGAAGCGGGAATGAAATTAGGGCAAACTCCTACAACTATTGATGAAACTAAATCCCAAACTACTCCATCAGGTTTTAATGATGTTTCAGACTCTATTGACGGCTACATTAAAATTTTATATTCCCCTGGAGGTTTTTTAGTTTCCCAGAATGGTGATTCCGTTTTATCTCTAGGTGGAGTTATAGGATTTAATAATAGAGATGAAGCAAGTAAAGGGAATGAGTTAACTAGGTACTGGGGAGTCGGTATTGATTTTAATATGTATGACAAAGATGCTACAAAGGAACCAAATCAGCTTCCTAGAGGTAATCTAAGTATATATTGGATGAGGCCAGAAGAATATGCGGAAATAAAAGATCCTAATGTTTTTTCTATTCACGCCCAATACCAACTTGTTGAGAAAATCCCCTTTTTAGTAGGTATTAAAGCAAATTTAGGTCCTGATGATAAAGATGATTTTGCTGTTACATTTACTTTTAGGTTTACTGGTCAGAAAATTATTGATTTCTTTTCAGGGTAATTTAAATCAGTAATTATATTTGGTGGTGCAATCTAAATGTTGTGATATGTCATTATTAAAGTGATTGCAATTAATTTTTTTATTATTTTTCAGCTTCGGTTGTTGGTTTTTATTTAATATTCTGTTTGGTTCAATAAGATTGTGAACATTTCAAATTCCTTTTTTTGTAAGCTCTTAAGTCAATAAATTGGTTTAAGAGCACGTTTCGGTGTTTTATTGAGTTAGCTTGATATTACCTTTGTCTATTTGCTGCTTTGACAGCTAAAGGAAACAGGAATAAAATATATTTTGATAGGCAAGCGGTGAGTAGGAGTACTCTTAATCTGTCTGACTTCTTCGAGTCTTTGCTCTGTCATTCATTTTTAGACCTGTTTTCACACACCTAAAGCCTTCTTATATCTAAACATAAAATAACTCTTTCACATTAATGTCAACGCAAATTTTTATATCCGATACATCGACTGTGGCAAGCAATGGGTTAAATTAATACACTGCGCTTATTTGTAATTGTCAATATGAATAAAGGTTATGCAGTTAATTTGTTCATGTTATGACTTCGGGGGGCCAAGAGGGAGTTGTTATTCGCTCCCTTTCGTTTGCTGTTCATAAAGTTAGGACGGAGCACCACGACTTTATCCTTTTAATTAGAAATAGCCTCTAATGATACTTTGGCGGCTAAACCATCATTAATGCGCTATTCTTTGTTTTTCTAGAAATGGCTGAACTCGTTCCATCAGTTGAGTTTGTTTAGATTGTGCTTCTTGCATGCCAATTTGTGCGCCCGATTGCATCAACTGAGGGGATTTCTCTAAGAATTTTTGACCAACAGGAGTTTGGTAAAACTCAGTGACTGCTTTAAGTTCATCGTCTGTGAAAGACTCTGAATACAGTGCTTTAATTTCATTGATTATTTTGGCGCGATCAATATCTTCATTAAACCAGGTGCGGAAGATTTGTTTAAGTTCTGCTTTACCTGCTTCATTTAATTGAAATTGGGCAGACATTTGGTCAATGACAGGGAGCATTGCCTCGAAACCGCCATTCATCTGAGTGTCCATATTCATGACTTTGAACATTTTGTCTATTGCCGCTTCTTCGGCCATTACAGGTGCGCTAAACGTCATAAATAATAGCGGTAATATTAGTACTTTTTTCATTTCATAACCTTATGGATTAATTGTATATATGATCTAATGGCAAGCGTTTGCATCATGAATTCCCAAATTAAACTCACAAGCCCATTTTTACCTTTCTAAAGTAGCGTTTAAACAAGATTTGATGTTGTTCTATCTGCTTATCACTCAACTGCTGATATTGCAGTGCAATAAAGTGCTCTGTCATCTTGTTAAAATCTTCTGCTAATTGTGGTTGTTGCTCACTCACTGTTTGATGCATAAAAGTAGCAAAGGCTTGGGGGGGCATGGTGTTCCGTGAGTAACCTTTTTTGGCTAACTTAGTGCAAATCAGGTTATAAGGTTTAATGATCGGGTCTTGTTTAGGGCGAACATTAAATACGCCAGCAAAATAGGCAATGATTAAAGCAATAATGCTAAAGCTAATAATCATTAAAACAATAATTTTACTGCTGTTTACTTCGCCTAACAGCTCACTTAATACCTGTTGCTGGCGCTCTTCATCAAAGCTTAAAACCCAAACACTCCAATAAAAATCTAAGCTGGCCAATTGCAAGCGGATGTTGTTAAGCCAAGGGATTTCTTTAAAGCGTAAACTGGTAAATGGGCTGTCTTGTAAATAGCTATCTTGGCCAGCAAACATGGCATCAAAGCCATCTAAAATTCGATTTGGGGCAATCATCGCAGTTGGGTCAAAACGGACCCAGCCTTGTCCTTCTAACCAGACTTCAGTCCAAGCATGTGCCATATATTGGTAAATACTGTAATAACCGGCTTTAGGGTTGTATTCGCCGCCTTGATAACCTGCCACCATACGTGCTGGTATGCCACTTGAGCGCGCCATAAACACTAATGCTGAAGCATAGTGAGAGCAAAAACCAGCTTTGTTATCAAATAGAAAATCATCCACTTGGTTAGCACCGATGGGCGGTGGACTTAAGGTATAGAAATAAGGTTGCTCTGCAAAATAGCCCATCATCGCGTTGATACGATCACGTGGGAGAGGGTAATCTTTGGCAAATTGTTGGGCTAATGCTTGTGTCTTAGGGTTCGTTTCTTTTGGTAAAGTCAAATTTATCCGCTTGGCTATCGGTGGTAATGACAATTCAAGTGAACTATTAGGGTAAGACGTGACGCGGTAGCTAAAGCGTTGGTCGATATTACGTAATGAAAACAGTCGAAAGTCATTAAGTTCAGCCACTTGTTCTGTGTTGGTAAAGGATTGATCTAATCCAAACAGCCATTTTTGATAAGTTGGCTCAGTGATAACTTGGTAATTATATGGATTCGACTGCTCAATGGTATGCGGCAATTTACGTTTAGGTAAAGGCCCATATGAAATCCGCTGTTCATTCTTTCTGAAATTTGATTGCTTCCAGGTTGTTCCGTCGTAATTTTCCATCACGAGCGCGCGCCAATATAGTTGCTCATTGGGAACTAATTGTAATTTATCGGTGTTATTAGTTTCGTTATCAAAGCCGACGCGAAATGCGAGACTAGGTGAGCGAGTTAGCTTGCTGATATCGCCCAGTGAGACTTCATCCGAAAGGCCCGTTGTTGCGTTTTTCATGCTTGGTGCAAGCCACAAAGGTGGCAGCCTTGGAAATACCACAAACAGTAATAGCGCCAGCGGCAAACTTTGCAAAAAAAGTTTGAATCCAAAACTTAAGTTTATTTTGCGGCTACTATGTTGATACACGCTGATTAGTACACAGGTATTAACAAGACAAACAAACAACAATTGAATGGTGTCTAAAATGCTTTGTCGTTCAAGCAAGGCAAACGCTATAAGAAAATAACCCACTAGCACGACGACTTTTACATCGCGTATTTGACGCATTTCTATGTATTTAAGTGCATACCCAAGTAAAAGTAAGTTAACTAGCGCATTAAGCATACCGATTTCTTTAGCCACCAATGCCAAGGTGGCTGCGGCGCCAACAGCAAGACTGGTAACCAGTAATTTGGGCGGTGCGGCGACTTTGCCGAAATAAATACCGACACGCCAAACAAAACAAATACCGCAAATGCCAATGCTCCATAAGGTGGCATCTTGATAAAGGGGAAATAGCACTAATGCATTAGTCATCAACAACCAAAATAGGGTATTTCGGCCTATGTTTTCGTTAAAGTTATCTTGCTCGATAAATTGCTTTTTATCATTTTTCGCCTGAGCTGTTTGAGAAAATGAGTCATTACTTTTCATCATTGACTCCTGTTTCTACCGTTGCATCAGTGATTTTTTTGCCATATAAGGCGATTAATTGCTGGCATTGTTTACGGTGTATTTCACCACTATTTTGTTCAATCACTTGTTGCTTAAGGGCTAAACCAAATACTTGTTGCCCTTGAGATAGCACATTAACTTGCCATGCCAATTTGCTGAGTTTTTGTTCAAGGCTATTACCATCGGTATCGTCCAGGCTTAACCACACAGGTTTTCCTTCTGGCTGAGCAAATTCTTTGGTGAGCATTCCTCGACCTTGAGCCCATTGTTTCCAAGCGACTTGTTTTAACGATTCACCTTCTATATAAGTTTTTAAGCCTTTGTAATCATCGACACCAGATTGTAATTTCCCATGCTCAAACTCGCTGCTGTTATCGTCATCGAGACCGGTTAACGAGACCTGGCTAGTTTTTGGCTCGGCATAAATAATATGGTGAACATCTAAATCAACATAAGACCAAGTACGAAACAGACCCAATGGAAAATTAGATGACACCTTAATGCGCCCGGGGTTGAAACGACCTCGTTCTTGAGGTGTGAATGTGATACTTGATTGACTAGACTCACCAATATCAGTCAGGCGCACATGTCGCTGCTCTGCAAAGTTAAGGCAGATTTGTTGATGGCTGGTATGTTTGTTATCTGGTTTTGCTTTACTGGTTAAGGTCACAGGAAAAGCAATGCTTTGGTTAGCTTGGGTTTCTGGTGGCGTTTGCGAGGTTAAAGTTAACCCTGCGAGATTTTTATAACTGTAAATAATGCAGGTATGCAGCAGGCTCGCCAGTAATAAGCTTAAACCGATAACTAAGTTATTTTGATAGTTAGTGCCAAAAAGGTACAGCACGCCAATAAGCATAAACCACGCTATGCCAAAGCCACTGGGTAAAATAAATATACTCTTATGAGTCAGGGTAACCTGTTTATTGGGAGGGATCCGCTTATTCAGCCAGCGGCCCCAACGTTGCTTAATTCTTTGGGGGATAAAGCGTGTATACCATTTGGGCTTAGGCTGATAATGGGCTTCAGTATTTACTGATTTTTTCATGCTAGTTAACTAATTGGGTTAACACTGGCAAGAATATGATCTGACAAGGCTTGGCCTTGTAACTGATTATTAGTGCGAATACGGTGTTCAGCCACGCAGTGAAATACCGCTTGGATATCTTCAGGCACTACATAATTGCGGTGATGAATAAATGCCCATGCTTTAGCTGCGTCCAATAAGGCAATACTCGCTCGAGGTGACAGGCCATTGCCATCGGCTTGCTGGCGAGAGAACTGGGCTAAATGAATAAGGTATTTAAGCACAGCATCAGAAGCACTGACCTTTTGTACCTGATTTTGTAAGCTGATGAGTTCATTGGGTGTAAAACATTGTGCTAAAGGCTCAGCAGTATTTCGTGAAGTGAGTCCTTTGAGCATTTCCAGTTCTGCTTGCTCATTTGGGTAACCAATCGAAATACGCATCATGAAGCGGTCTAATTGTGACTCAGGTAAGGGGAAAGTACCTGATTGCTCGATAGGGTTTTGTGTTGCGATAACAAAGAAAGGTTTTGGTAATGGGTGAGTGGTGCTGTCTAAGGTGATTTGGCGCTCAGCCATGGCTTCAAGCAATGCACTTTGGGTTTTAGGGCTTGCACGATTGATCTCATCAGCTAGCAACATCTGATTGAAAATGGGACCAGGATGGAAAGTAAATTCTTGCTGCTCCTGTTGGTAAATTGATACCCCAAGAATATCGGCAGGTAACATATCACTGGTGAACTGGATGCGTTGATAGCTCATGCCTAAAGAGGTGGCAAGCGCTTGGGATAAACTGGTTTTACCCATGCCGGGTAAATCTTCAATTAATAAATGACCTTTTGCCAAAATACAGGCAACCGCCAGTTTAATTTGTTCAGGTTTACCCAGTAATACACTTTCTAATTGCGATAATAATTGTTTTAGTTTTGACGCTGGCACTCAGGACTCCGTTAGTTAACAAATGGTTTGGCCATATTTGTTAACAAATACATCGAAACTATAACGTTACCTTGTCATTAATTAGAAGGAAAGCACTTAACGGCATTAAGCTGTAAATGTTTATTAAATCTTGCGTTAATTTTGTACAAAACATTTAATACATAAAATTAAGCTCTTTAGTGCTAAACATACTGCTTTCAGGGCTATGGGATTGTTGGTATATCAAACGGTAACTGAGTACCGCCTGGACGTATTCTCGGGTTTCTTTATAAGGAATCGTTTCGATAAAGCTCATTACGTCTAACTTACCGTCTGATTCTTTAAGCCAACGCTTCACGCGATGTGGCCCAGCATTATAGGCAGCAGAGGCTAATACGCGGTTATTATCGAATTGTTTAAGTAGTTCAGCATAATAGGCACTGCCCAGTTGTACGTTGTATTCAACCTGATATAAATCAGTTTTACGTTTAAATGTAAGTTTGTTTTTTCGCGCGGTTTCTTTAGCGGTTGCTGGCATTAGTTGCATTAAACCACGGGCGCCGACACCTGATGTAGCATAGGGGTAAAATGCGCTTTCACGCCGTGCGATAGCGCGCACTTCGTCAATGTTGACCTTATATTTTTTACTGGCCTTTTCAAATTCAGCTTGGGCAGCAGGTGGAAAACGTAGCTGTAAACTGTTCCATTGCTTTGCTTGAATACTGGCTTCAACACTATAGTCAAACCAGCCTTGCTCAAGGGCATACAGTCCATACTCTGCACGCATTGGATTGCTCTGCCTGCGAAGCATGTGCACCCACTCATTGCGAGCATCACGGGTTTTATCCATGGCAATCAGTTCAATAATTCTCGCCATGGCTGGATCATCATTTAATCTCGCGGCAAGAACAGGGTTTGACTGTAAGTTGTCATCGTTCATTGCCAAGGGCGCTTTGATGGTTTGTGCGGTGTGAAAACCGTAAAAGTTACGCGCTTGACTTAACTGTTTGGCAATCTGTGCTGATGTTTGTTTATCGGCATAATTTTTAGCGTTTTCTTCAAGATAGCGTGCTTGCCAATATTGCCAGCGGGAATCATCAATCACGTCGTCACTTAGTAATGCAAGATAATGTTTGATGGTGGCAGTGTCTTGTTCGCTAATGGCCCAACGCAGACGAATTTGAAACAAGTCATCTGAGTCTAATATAGGTAAGCTCGCGTCGATATGTTCAAGTAAATCAGCTTCTTTGTAAATTAAAGCACGGCGGACAATATAACGATTAAGTTGTTGTCCTTTAATGGCATTAAAGCGATTCGCTTTGTCATACTTTTTGTAAAGTTTGACTGCTTGTTTTAAATCTTTGCGTGCCAGTTTGCGCAGCCCTACAGTGACAATGTCGCCAACCATGGGAGATTTAGACGAGAACTTACGAGTATGGCGCAAGCTATTCGGGTCGCGATAAACCGAAATAAGCAGATCTGCTTCAGCTTTATTCTTAGTAATCTTTCTAGCCAGATATTGAGTTAAACCGTATTGGCTTTCATTAAAGCTTAATAGCATTCTTGACCATATTAATGCTTGAGTTCGCTTACCTGCTTTAGTCCATTCGCTAAATAAAACATCACACTCTTTTGGACGAGAACGGCCATACTGCCATAACCTTTCTGCGCCGTCGTAGGCAATTTTTTCATTACCTTGGGACAATTGGGCGCGAAAGTAATAACACTGCAAAGCAGTATCGTTAGGGACAGTCGGTGAGATAGCAAGAAAGTTGTCCCACTGTTTTCGATTACCTGCATTTTTCAGATACCGATAGCGCAGAGTATTGTATAGCGGGGTTTGATTGAATGCTTCTATGGCTTGATGGGCTTGCTTGCCATTAAGGTTTGATATACTGGCACTTTTTTCATGATAATCAAGGTATACATTAAGTGGGTAATCACCAAGCTGCTGGCGTAATTTTTGGTAAGTTTTCATTTGTTTTTTATCCAGTGCTATACGTGCATCCAGATAAAGCTGCTGTTGAGCGCTATAAATGATTTCTTTAGCGCTAACGCAATGACTAAAGCCCTGCAAAAATAGCAGAGCAACTGTGACAATTGAAAAATACACCATGTTACGCATAATAATGAGATCTCCGTCTCAGTACGACTTCGTTGCGAAAACTCAACTTTAGTATTTATAGTATTGGTATTATTCGCCAGTTGGAGTAATACGGCTTAGGTATTTCTACCCTGTGTTTCAGGTAAGCTCAACAAAAATAATAGTGCAAATGCTCACTTATGCGCTGCTAAATCGGCTTTAATCGTTTTAATTTACGCTTTAGTGCTCTTTTGAATCATCTAATGCTTTATTAATGAGTTGTGGATCTAAATTTTTACTGGTTTCGACCCCTAGGTTTTGCATGATATGTGCTTGCCTTATTAGGTTGCCTTTACCTTGTGACAATTTACTCATTGCTTGCTGATATGTTTTGTCTGCGGTTTCTAACGCGCGGCCTAATTTGTCCATGTCTTCAACATAACCGCATAACTTGTCGTAAATCTTAGCTGCTTGAGCGGCAATGCTTTGAGCATTTTGATTTTGATATTCATAACGCCAAATATTGTTAATGGTGCGCAGAGCAACTAATAAGTTTGTTGGACTGACAAGCATAATATTATGATCAAGGGCAAAGCTTACCAAAGCAGGGTCTGACTCAAGTGCTAATAAAAATGCAGGTTCGATTGGAATAAACATCAACACATAATCAAGGCTCTTAAGACCGTGTAGTTTGTGATAATCCTTTTGGCTTAAGCCCTTAATGTGCTGGCGAATCGATAAGGCCAGTTCTTTAATCGCTTGCTGTTGAACGATTTCATCATCACTATTAAAGAATCGCTCGTAGGCTACCAGTGACATTTTTGCGTCAATGACCACATCTTTTTGCTCTGGAAGGTGAACAATGACATCAGGTTTAAAGCGTTTGCCTTGCTCATCTTTTAAATCTTGCTGGGTGTCATATTCATGACCTTCACGCAAACCACTTTCTTGTAGTACACGTTCAAGGATAACTTCACCCCAATTACCTTGCTGCTTATTGTCACCTTTAAGCGCTTTGGTGAGGTTAATCGCATCTTGGCTCATTTTAAGGTTGAGATCTTTAAGGTGATCAAGTTGGTGCTTTAAAGCACTTCGCTCAGTTTGCTCTTGAGTATATGATTCGCGGATTTGTTGTCTGAACCCTTCAAGTTGTTGTTTAAGCGGCCCTAGAACGCCATCAATTTGAGTGACATTTTGCTGTTTAAAGTTTTCGCTTCTTTCTTCAAAAATACGATTAGCAAGGTTTTCAAATTGTAGCTTTAATCTTTCTTCTGCATTTTCTAGTAAAGATATTTTGTCATTCAATGCGGCTTTTTCGGTATTCGCTTGGGTTTGAATACTTTGTTGCATCGCATTTGATTTGGAAAGCGCCAGTTGAGTCTCCATGAACTTACGCTGGCCGTCAGCTAAGGTTTGTTCTAATTGAGGAATACGCTCGGCTTGAGCTTCTAATTTTGATAATTGGGCAATGAGTAATTCTGATCTTTCTCTTGTTTGAGCCAGTGCTTGTTCTTTGTCTTCAATCTGTTGCGCTAATAGCTGCTGTTTTATCTCAAAATCGGATTGTTGCTGAGTCATCTCAGCCGCAATTTTGTCTCGATGTTGTTCCCAACGTTGACGAGTTAACCGTTGATTAAGTAATGCGCCTATGAGTAAACCTAAAAAGGCCGCTGCGGATAATGCGATGATTTCAGCGATAGATAAAGAAGTAGGAAGCGTCATGATGTCGACCAGATAAAAATGATGCTTAAGATTCTCATGCCGCTAGTATGGGCGCAAGGGAGTTAAAGTGGATTTAATACTTAAGCGCTTAATTAATAAACTCAAAAGCTAAACTTTTTGAAATTTATATTCGTATTAAACTGTCTTATAGTTAATCGCAGTGAATAATCTCGTTTTTCGGGAATAGTAAGGAGTAGTTTATGGTGTCTAAAAAAGGTTTTACTAAGGGCGTTGGCAATACGCCTTCTTGGTCTCTTAAGGAAAATGAAGTGACACCTGAAAGTGTATTTAGTGATAGACGTAACATCATTAAAGCACTTGGGCTTGGCGCTTTAGGGGCAAGTTTACCAGGGCAAGTTCAAGCAGGATTATTTGATTTGTTTGGCGGCGAAGAAAAGCCTCCTTTTGCTGTACAGGGACTTGATTACAGTAAGCCTAATCAATTCCAAATAGTTGATCGTTTAACCCCTGAAGATAAAATCACTCGCCATAATAACTTTTATGAGTTCGGTACCAGCAAACAAGATCCGTTTGACAATGCGCAGCAGTTTGAAGTTAATCCATGGGAGCTCAGGATTGAGGGGTTAGTGGATAAGCCGTTAACGCTCGATTTGAATGACTTAACCACCAAATTTGATCTTGAAGAACGGATTTATCGTTTACGCTGCGTAGAGGCATGGTCGATGGTTGTTCCTTGGGTAGGGTTTTCATTAGCTGAATTACTTAAGATGGCAGGAGTGTCGAATAAAGCGACTCATGTTGCATTTGAAACTCTATTCGACCCAGATCAGATGCCAGGTCAAAGGAATCGTTTAATGGGCGGGGGGATTCATTACCCTTATGTTGAAGGATTAACGATTGCTGAGGCGATGAATGAATTACCATTCTTAGCCGTTGGACTCTACGGCAAAACCTTACCGCCACAAAATGGAGCGCCAGTACGTTTAGTTCTACCGTGGAAGTATGGTTTCAAAAGCATTAAATCAGTGGTTAAAATTCGCGTAACAGATAAACAGCCACCAACCAGTTGGAACCAATTGGCACCACATGAGTATGGCTTTTATGCCAATGTAAACCCGCAAGTCGATCATCCAAGGTGGTCACAAGCCTCTGAGCGAAGTATTGGTGAGGGTGGATTATTTTCAGCGAAACGAATTCCGACACAAATGTTTAATGGCTATGGTGAACAAGTAGCCGATCTGTATAAAGGTTTAGATTTAAGGAAGTTCTATTGAAGCGCTTAACTCAAAGAGGATTATTTTGGCTTAAAGTATGCCTGCATATTAGTTTTTTAAGCCCAATAATTTATCTAGTTTTGATGGTGTTAACTGATAATGCTGGTGGTGATCCAGTGCAGTATATTATTCATTATACTGGCATGGGCGCGCTGAATGCTTTAGTGGTAACCTTACTAATTTCACCGCTTGCTAAGCGATTTAAGCAAGGCTTGCTACTACAAACTAGAAGGTTAGTGGGCTTATATGTGTTTGCTTATGCTTGTTTACATATTGCCGCCTTTATTAGTTTAGATTTGCTTTTTGCTTGGGGATTTTTGTTTGAAGAGATTGTTAAACGTCCGTATATTTTAGTCGGCGCTGCCAGTTTGATTATTGCTACGCTGTTAGCTTTAACGTCTTTTCAAGCGGTAAAGCGTAAACTGGGAAAACGCTGGCAGTCTTTGCATAATTGGATTTATGTTATGGCAATACTCGCGCCGATCCATTTTTACTGGTCAGTTAAATCTGAAATTATCGAACCCAGTATTTATTTTGGCATCTTCGCTTTGTTACTTTGGTACAGACGAAAATCTATCAAACAGTGGCTATTTGGTAGAGCATAGTTTTTTCCTAAACGTTTTACATAAGCTCTTTACATAAGCTCTTTACATAAGCTCATTGAATTAGTCCTTAACTAGACTTTTACAATAGATTTTAATTAAAGCCAGAGACAGTTTGGTTTAGTGCTCCCGCTGAAACCTTGATTGATTTTTTGTTATCAATAAAGGGAGGCTAAACCGCTTCTGTTTACTGACTTTGATTTTGTGTCATACCTTTGTTATTTTTGGCTTTTTCACATCTTGGTTTCTTGTTACTTTCCGTATCTCTTTGATATATTACGTGGCGCTGGAATAGCCAGTCATAATTGGAGACGAGAATGAAAACGACCGACTATCCTCCTAGTAGAAAGGGAGAAAAATAACACCTGTCGGCCTGTCAATTTTGTTCAGCCCTTCAGTGGCTTAGAACACATTCAATATGCTGTTATCTTTTTATTTTTTCTCCCAAATCTCTACTCGACACCACAAATACATTTGTATTTAAAATGATTAGCATCTTTTAAAGGTGGCTAATGGATAATACCTGCCGTTTATCAATTGGTTGGTTAAGCTATACATGATAGAGAGATATACCATGAAGCTAATGAATAAAGCCTTAGCTTATGATTCAGTGTCATTAACGAATGAAGAGTCTACCCCAAATACCAAAATATTTACTCAATACACTCAAGATGAACAAATAGCGTTGTTGACCTCAATGCCTATTGAAGACGCAGTTAATATTCTTGGTGGGTGCTCTGTTGTGCATGTGCAAAAGTTGATTGCTGAATTAGATATTGTTGGTGAAGATGTTAGAGCAAGGCATTTTGCTCATCAGTTAGGGATCATTCTCTCAGAGGTTGAACCCCACAAAGGCTATTTAAACACAGGGGTTTTCGCCCACGTTCAGCAGCGAATAGGCTGGATTATAGGTTTAGCGTTGTTAGGGATTGTATCAGGGTTAATTATTACCAGTTATGAAGATACCCTGAGCCAATTAATGCTGTTAGCGATTTATATGCCTGTTATTGCAGCTGCTGGTGGTAACACTGGGGCTCAAGCGGCAACCTTAGTGATTAGAGCACTCGCCACTGGAGAGCTTAAAAAGCGTCAGTGGTTGTCGGTACTTTGGAAAGAAAGCAGAGTGGCGTTAATTATTGGTTTGGTGATTGCGCTTGTTATTGTCGCAAGGGTGATGTTTTTCAGTGATGGTATGTCAACGGGAGGCTTTGAGTTAGAGCTTATTGCCAGTGCAGTTGCTGTGGCACTGTTTATTCAAATCAGCATATCAACAACACTTGGTGGTGTGTTACCGATTATTGCTAGAGCATGTAAATTAGATCCCGCAGTACTTGTTAGCCCATTACTGGCGTCGATTGTCGATATTTCTGGTATGTGGATTTACTTCAGTATTGTGAATGCGTTCTTAGGCATTAGCTAACAAAATTATTTGGCAAAATACCACTAACCAGACACAAAAAAGCCGAGTTGAACTCGGCTTTTTTGTGTCTAATTCTGGCTATCTAAATAAACAATTTTTATGTTTTGGAGGGTTAACTAAGCCATTTATACAGTAACTTGAGAATAAGCTGAAGCCAATAACACTGCCCATAATTACGGCGAGCAAGTACCAGTCTTGCTGCATGGAAATTCTAAGGTCAATATATTGGAAAGTAACAACGCCCCAGACGCCAAATGTGCCAGCGAGGAGACCTAATTGAAGGATTCGATTTATGAGGTTATTTTTGAGTAATGCCAGCAACGGCAGCATGGTGCACAACACTGCTAGATTTATTTGACCGTAACGCATGAAATGCGCTGCCAGTAATATATAAGCTAAAGTGATAAAAACAAGGCGCCACCACATGGTAGTTTCCTTCTACAAATTTAAGTGAAATTAGGCTAAGAGGCGGCAATATAGCGGCAAAGGAGAATATATTCTCATGCGTAAATCACAAAACGACGTTTTGAAGTGTGCTTTAGGTGACAAAGGTCTAATAGTCTAGGTTTAATCGAATTAACTGAGAATAAAAACAAGGGAAATTACAGAGGTGAAAAAAAGTGGTCGGGATAACAGGATTTGAACCTGTGATCTCTTGTCCCCCAGACAAGCGCCTTACCGGACTAGGCCATATCCCGAGCATTCTGTTTCGCTGTATAGACTATCAATAAGGTATTTTTCAGGCAACCTGTTTGGTGAAAAATACTTTCAATCGATTGTTAAGTAAACGATAAATCAATTTAATATTATTGATTGTAAAGTCTTCGTCCTTCACGCATCACTTGAATAAGCTCGGGAGCACTCAGTTTTTGTTTAAGTTGTTTCTGGTAATTAATATCATAAATACGATATTTCCCATGGCGGTCTAAAACAGTAATCTCAGATTTTTGATATATAGCAAAGGTGCGGCTATCACCAATATAAACCCATTTTTGCTGACTAGGTTGTAGCAGGCTATAGCCAGAACTGTAGTCCGTAGTTGAGTTATTACAATGTAATACTTGGCTCATTATTGTCGGTACAATACCAAAATGACTGGTGCGATAGCTGACAGTATCAGCAGATACTTTTGGCCAATGCATGACAAACGGCACTTTAACATTACCAGGGGAAAGATCTTGGTTAACCTCAGATGGATTACTGCTAAATATTTGTCCATGGGTACCAGTAATCATGATGAGAGTGTCATCACCAACATGATTAAGTAACTCTTTAAGTTGTTGATCAATAAAGTACAAAGACTGTCGATATTGGTTATACAATACTTTTTGTGCTGGCTTTACATCAATGTGCGGCTTAATCGTTTCAATCCCTAAAAAGCCAATTGGAGTGTCATAATGTTTTGGGGCAGATAAATTGACTAGCGAGAACCAATGAGATTGCTGACTTGCGCTCCAATCAATAAACGCCTGAACATTTTTCATGTCTGTTTGCGCGCTGCCTTCTTCACTCTCGTTAGTTATGACAGAGAGTCCGTCAAATATTGAGCGATTGTCGAATACTTTTTCATTTTCTTCAGATAGAAAAATAGCTTGCTGGTAACCCGCTTGATCCATCGCCACAGTCATAACTGGCGGCGTGTGATAAAACTCTTTTCTATCACCATAGTTACCCTGTAAGCCATAAAACATGGCAAATATGCCGGTTTTAAATTGATTTCCGCCACTGAAATGGTCAGTAAATTGTTTATTGTCATTCTGATACTGGGTTAAGAATGGCATGGTGAGTTCATTGACCATATCAGCTCTTAAACCATCAACAGAAATAATTAGCACATTAGTTTGTTGTGAAAGCAGTGCAGGATCTTTGCATTGCAAAGGCAGTATTGGGTAGCTGAGGTTTCTTGATTTGGTTTGATATCGGCTATCGTCACTATTGGTTCCTTCAATGCCGTGGCTCTCCATGAAAGAGCGGGCCGTAGCAGGATAAGATAGCGGATAAGTGTCATCAAAACGGGTAATTTGAGTTACATCAGAGGCATCTGCCCAAATATGGACTAAATGGCTACTGATAAAGCATATGCCGACGAAGGCTATTGCTTTATTACCAAACTGCTTTTTCTCTAATTTTTCAATTCGTTTCCAAATAAAATTAGCAGCGGTCAGTTCAATTAATATAATCGCTGTCGGGGTAGCGATATAGGAGGTACTTTTTAACAGAGCATTGAGATCTGTCCAAGCAAGATCGAACGCAAAAGGACTTAAATGAATACCATAATCATCAAAGACAATGGTGTCATAAAGCAAAATACACAGGCCTATTGTCGCAACGAGTGCGGCATAACCGCGTAATATTTTTGAATAAGGTAGTAAAAGGGTAATAGGGAATAGAAAGACGACATAGACAATGAAGGCTAAAAAACTGAAATGACCAATGGTGCTAATAGCTAGGTAGCCCCAACCAATAATGGTTTCTGGGTAACCTACACTGCTTAAATAGCGGGCGCCAATTATCATAGCTAAAAAGCCATTAAAGAAGGCAAACCAATGGCCCCAATTTACAAGGCGTGACACTTTGTCACGGGTCATCTGTTTTTTACGCTCAACCATGCGGTATCGTTTTCCTAATCCTATCTGGAATCAAAATCTATTAGCCCTGATGCAAAGTATAAAAATAGCATATCTTTGAACAATTTAAATGGCGTTTAGTTTGATCTTTAACTTAGACCTATCTTTGGGTCTTGAGTTTTACTTAGTCAGCTTTAACTGATTGTGCTAATGCTTTAGCGAACTGTTCAGCTACCGCTTGACGAGATTCACTCGGTACTTTGTTTTCAAGTAAGTGTGAAACGCAATTGCCTAATACCATCAGGCTTAAATCAGTTGGTGCTTGGTGCTTATTAAGTACTGCTAAAAGCTCAGTTATTAATGCTTCAACTTGGGTGTTGGTATATTTAGATTGGATAGCCATAATCAGAAAAGTTCAAAAAGTAATGAATTAGCCCATTATTATATCGGATTTCATCCGCTGTTGCTGCAAGTTTCTAATGTTCAAAATTACATCAAATCTCAGCGGTTTATCTGAGTTTATTAACCCCTTTGGCTCTTATCGCTTTGCTGAAGTTTATTTAGCTTAACTGATTTGTAATTGCGCATTTTTGCGAAGATTTTTTTAAGACTTTTTACTCTGGTCTGTTATGATATTGAACGCTATTTCGCTTCCATTAATAGAGATCAGTCAGGGCTTATGAGCATCAATATCGAGCAAGCAATTATCCACGAAATTTCCCAAGACAGTCAGGGACAGTTAAGTTGTCGTCTTAGACCGCAGCCGCTATTAAATAGCAATGCTGTTGAGTCTATGTTGGAAGAATTACATCAAACTTACACTGGAAAAGCGGGTAAAGGCTTTGGTTTCTTTGGTACTCATGGCGAAGATGGTGAAGCAAATCCGGCTTTTTCTAATGCATTAAATGAATATCGTAGCGGCGAGTTAGGCTTTGTTGAGTTCAGTAGTGCGGCGAGTAAATTACTCCAAGAGGAACTCGCAAAATATGACTTTAGCCAAGGTGGCTTCTTATTGATGTCATGTTATACCAGCATGACAAGTGACTATTTATTTGTTGCCTTATTGAATGCTAAACCATCGATGACTGTTTTAGATGATATGGAGCTATCGCAGAATAATCATTTGGATCTAACTAATGTTCAGTTAGCTGCACGTATTGATTTAACAGAATGGCAAGCAGATAAAGAATCGCGCAAATATATTTCATTTGTTCGCGGTCGTGCAGGCCGTAAAGTGGCTGATTTCTTCTTAGATTTCATGGGTTGTGTTGAAGGTGTTAACACTAAAGCACAGAATAAAACCTTAATGCACGCAGTTGAGGATTTTGTTGCCAGCAGTGAATTGACTAAAGATGAACGCCAACAATGCCGTGATAAAGTGTTTGATTACTGCAGTGAACGCGCTGATGAAGGTGCTGACATTGAAGTAAAAGATTTAGCTGATGAACTTGCTGACTCGGGTATGGATTCTTTTTATGACTTTGCCTGTGGTGGAACTTATGAATTAGATGAAGAGTTTCCTGCCGATAAAGCTAGCTTACGCACCTTGAAGAAGTTTTCAGGTACTGGCGGCGGCGTGACACTAAGTTTTGATGGCTGCCATTTAGGTGAGCGAGTTATATATGATCCTATTTCAGATACCTTATTGATTAAAGGTGTACCAGCAAACTTAAAAGATCAGTTAGATCGTCGCCTTAAAGGTGAATAAAACATCAAATTTAAATTAAAGCGTCCATTTGGACGCTTTTTTTTGCTTTTAATATGTGAAATTAAGGTTTTCAGTTAATATTCGATGTTATTTGCTTGTTATGACATTTATCAGTTTTATTTTTAGATTATTTTAGTACACTAGCCAAAAATTTAACCTATTGACGGTGATTGCTTTTTAAGTGGTTACTAGGGGGGAAGCATGATAACAGCCTATGTTTATAATCAGCGAGAGTTAACGGTCCACGAACTCAATGTTCACGACAGTATACCCGAACAAACATTATGGTTAGATATGTTCAAGCCCAATGATGATGAAAGGGAATGGTTGAGTCGTTTTTCGGTAGAGGAAGTACCTGACGAAGAAGATATCAATGAAATTGAAGCTTCAGCACGTTTTTTTCAGAGTAAAGATGGTCTGCATATTAATTCTTTGTTCCCGCAGCGTTCTGGGTCTGATGTGCGTGCAATTAACGTGTCATTTAACTTACGTAAAGATTTTTTACTGACCATTCGTGAAGAAGATGTCGGTCTTATTCGCCTGCTGCGTAACTATTTACGATTAGGTCGTTTAGATGCCACGACACCTCAAGGTTTAATGCTGGAGTTATTCCATCTGAAAGTTGATTATTTATCAGATTTAATCGAAGACGTGTATGCGGTCTTAGATAATGTCAGCTCGAAAGTGTTTAATGATGAAGAATTAGATGAAGTTTTCAAGATGATCACCTTGCAAGAAGATTCGAACGGCAAAATTCGTTTGAGCTTGCTCGATACGCAGCGTTCGTTAAGATACATTCAGCGTTATTATCGTGAGCATTTATCTGAAGAGAACATTAAAGACTTACGTGAGATGTTATCTGATATTGAATCCTTAATGCCTCACAGTCAGTTCATTTTTGATAAATTGAATTTCTTACTGGATGCTGCAATGGGCTTTAGTGGTATTCAACAAACCAAAATTATTAAAATATTCTCGGTTGCTGCGGTGGTATTTTTACCTCCGACCGTGATTGCCAGTAGTTATGGAATGAATTTTGCCAATATGCCAGAACTAGATTGGCGCTTTGGTTACCCTATGGCGATTGGGTTAATGCTTGCCAGTGCCAGTGGTACTTATTTATTTTTTAAACGTAAAGGTTGGTTATAAAGCCATTTAACGGTTTGGTCTTTAAGATAAAAAACCATTAATAACTGAGTTATTAATGGTTTTTTTGTGCTTGTTATATACAGACTATGGCTTACCGATACCGTAGCTAATTCGCTCTCGTGGGTTTAGATATTTAAAAATATTTTCAGGCAAGGCTGATACTGGTAAGCAGCGTACGATACTGATTTCTTCACGCTCTAAATCAATTATCGGTGCTTGCTCTTTTGGTACTAAAGGATCGTACAGCATGATTTGCGGAAATAAGATTTTATTCAGATTAACCGACATCACCATACCAAACTGACCACTGGATAACTCAATTACACTGCCCGGTGGATAAATGCCGATAGTTTTGATTAGTTTGCCAACATATTCAGTATTAAGCTTTTTTTGGTAGTTTTTATAAATTAAGCCAAGTGATGCGTATGGGGTTTTGGCTTTTGAGGTTTTGGTGCCATTACATAAATCATCGTATTCATTGACCACAGCGATTAACTGAGAGAATTTGTCTAAATCATCACCCTTTAAGCCTTTAGGGTAGCCTGAACCGTCAATAAATTCATGATGGTTAGCAATCATAGGTTTAGCTTGCTCAGGGAAGGTATCTGCTAATTTGAGAAAGTTCAGACTCATTAATGGATGCTGCTTAATCAGGTTTTGTTCTGGTTTAGTTAGCGGCACTTGCTTATTGAGAATATTACTGGGTATTTTGAGTTTGCCAACATCATGAAATAAGGCACCTAAACCGATTAATTCTATATCTTCTCGATTCCAATTTAAGCTTTTAGCCAACATCATACACATAACGGAAACGTTTAAAGAGTGATGGTAAATCAAGTCACCGGGCTTAGCATCGCCCATTAAATGTAAAACTAAATCATCAGAGCTCAGTAACATATTTGTCATTGAGCTAACCATGTCTTTCGCATCATTAACAGAGTTTAAGGGACGGCTTCCTAACTTTGAAACTGTCGATCGCATCATAGACAAAGAACGGTCAAATTGTTGTTCAGTTTTCTTGATACTGCGACGAAGTTTTTTTTGCGATTCAATTTGATCTTGCTTGTATTGATCCATCTCAAGCTTGAGTTCATCTAAGCCATCTTCTTTAATCAATCCGGCTTTTGACTTAGCTTCTTCTTTATCAAGTAGCTTCACATCACTGCGTTCGGTATCAAAATAGACTTGTTCAATCCCGAGGCTTTTGATTAATTCAATTTGAGATTGGGTTTTGACTTTAAAATTGCTGAACAGAAAGGGGTGATCTTTCCACGAGACAGGTAAGCGAATAAAGTTACCCACTTGAATTTGATTAATAGAAACTTTTACAGAGTTTTTCATAGGTTAAAGCAAGTACCCGAAGCCATCTTTTATAATTTGAATTGCCAATGATGAGCTGACTGTTTTGCCAATTTATCAATTCCATGGCAGCATATTATCATTACATTATAAAAAGTGCTGATTTAATATGGATTTTATTGAAGTCATTCCAAATGCATTAACTGATGATCTCTGTGACAGGTTAATCAATGCATTTGAACAACATGATGGTGTTATTGAAGGTAAAACTGGTCAAGGAGTCGATAGAGATAAGAAACGAAGTTTTGATTTAACTCTAGATAATCATAAGGATATGACACAGCTTAAAAATGAGCTGTTACAAAATACCTTAAAACATACTGCAGATTACTTTAAACAATACCCAATGGCTCTAATGGGAGCTGTATCTGTGTCTGTTGCTGACGAACAAGGAAAACCTGCGACTTTATCGCCTGATAACTTTGCTTTATTGGGGGAGCCAAGAGCTGAAGCTTTAACTAAGTATTTATATCGAAGTGGTGTCATCAATTTACAGAAATACAATCAAGGTGTCGGCGGATACCCGCATTGGCATTCAGAACATTTCCCACAAACAGGTTCACATGAAGCACTGCATCGCGTGCTGCTATATATGTTTTACCTTAATGATGTAGAAGACGGCGGTGAAACTGAGTTTTATTATCAAAACAAGTCGATTAAACCTCAAAAAGGAACCATGGTAATAGCGCCTGCTGGATTTACTCATACCCATAAAGGTAATACACCTATCAGCAGTGATAAGTATATTGCGACTTCATGGATTATGTTTAACAAAGCAGAGCATTTATATGCGCCAATCAAATAATAAATAAAATGATAACGAAGAGATAAACCCTCGTTACTTTATTATTGTGGTGGAATTTTTATGGTGAATTTTGCGCCTAGTAAATGACTTTCGGTAATAGACAGTAAGCCATGATAACTGCTTACAATCTCATTACAGACAGCTAGCCCAATCCCTTGTCCTGGTGATTGGGTATCTGCTCTTACGCCGCGTTGTAAAATTCGCTCTTTTATTGCATCGTCAACTCCAGGCCCATCATCCTCGACGATGAGTGTTGCATTGCCGTCAAGGTCGATTCTTGCTGAAATTATCACTTCGCTAATGGACAGTCTGAAAGCGTTTTCCATCAAATTACCGCAAAGTTCCATTAGATCGCCTTTATTAATCGGAAAGCTAACTTCAGGGTCAACATTAACCGTAAACTTCACACCTTTGTCACGGTAAATCTTAAATAGCATTTGCGAAAGTTGCTCAACCATTGGACGAACGAGTGTTTGTTCGTGAACTAGGCCTTGGCGTCCAACCAGTGCGCGCTTTAATTGATATTTTACCAGCTGATCCATTTGACCTACTTGCTGCATAATCTTGTCACTGGCATCAGCTTTACTCAAAGAATGATCATCAGTAATGGCATGCACAGCTGCTAATCGTGTTTTGAGACTATGGGCCAAATCATTCATCGCATTTTGGTAGCGTTCCTGCTGATCGCTTGACTGGACTAATAATTGGTTTAGTGCTTGGGTTACGCCTTCTAGTTCATGGGGGTAACCGTCAGAAAGTGCCTCCTTTTTGCCATCACCAATGGCTTGTAATTCACTTTTTAGTCTTGCCATAGGGCGCATTCCCCAATAAGCGGCACTAATCAGTAATATAAATGCGAGCATCATCACGACAGTCAAACGAAGGTAGGTGAGTTTTTTGAAGCGTTTGAATTCGTTTTCAACAGAATCAGCATCTTTTAATACCACCATATTGTATTGAGTTTGATTTAACTCAACGGGTAAAAGGTAGGCAAAGTAGGACTTTTTATCTGACATGGTGAGGTAATAGGGAGGGCTTGTGTCTGCTATTGACTCAAATCGCTGACATATATTGTTAAGACCACTCTTTCTTGCCAGTGTGGAAACCCAAACTTCGTCAAAGGTTTGTGTACAACTGGCCATCATATAGCTTTTTTGTTTATTATTTTCATTGAGCCAATTATTGTCAGCAGGAATGAGATCGTGCTCTCTGAGCTCTGCCGCAATTTGAGGCATTTCAGCAATCAGTTGTGAGGTTTCTTTATTATAGCTATTTTGAGCATGTAAAATGGTCACAGACCATGCAAGCCCAAAGCCCACCAATGCAATGATGGTTAACGAAGTAATAAACATCCGTGTGAGTAGACGCTTTTTGGGCATAAAATTTAGCTGCATGGTAAATTAAATTTATATCCTTGGCCGCGAATAGTGGCAATTGGGTTTTCAATCCCACCTTTATTGAGCTTTTTACGAATTCTACTTACCATAACTTCAATGGTATTAGGGTCACCTTCTTTGTCGCCATAGACCACGTCTAATAAGCGTTGTTTCGCCACCACCTCATGACAATGTCGCATCAAGTATTCTAAAATGAGGTATTCAAATGCGGTCACTTCCATGTTTTCATCATTCAGACTAACTTGTTTTGCCGCTAAATCGAGCTGTAAAGTACCACTACTGATTGTCGGTTTTACAAAACCAGCGCTACGTCTAACTAAAGCATCTAAACGTGCCACTAGTTCCTCTTTTTGGAATGGTTTGACTAAGTAATCGTCAGCGCCTGCATTTAATCCTTCGACTTTATCTTGCCAGTTCACTCTGGCAGTCAAAATCAAAATAGGGGCCTTAACATCCGCATTACGGATTTCAGATATCAGGGTTATTCCGTCTTTGTCAGGTAAGCCTAAATCCACAATGGCGATATCAATAGGGTAATTAGTCGCTTGATAAAAGCCTTCTTTGGCAGTCAGTGCAACTTGTACTTGGTTACCTAATTCAGACAGCTGTACGTTTAGATGATGGGATAAGATTGGATCGTCTTCAATGACTAAAATTCTCATATTAATACTCTTAGAAATAAATGTGTGAACTCCATATTTAGCTCAGGAACAAAAAACGATTTTGCAATGTTTAGCTATTAGTAAGTTAATCTTAAATAACGGTTTGCTTACGATGAATTTGATAAAAATATTAACTTATCTTTACTTAACCATTACTGACTGTAATTGTTAATAACTAGTTCGACAAGCAGCTATTTTTAGCAGGGGTTAATGTAAACGGATCGACTAAGCGAGATAGTCATTTAGTAAACTAACCAAAATCGTGATAGCAACGCCCATGAATATCACACCAGTTATCGCGTCGATTAATCTGCTACCTTTTGCCATTTTATGCTGAATCACGGGCTTTGTTAATACTATCGCAAGAAAGCTAAACCAAAATAAAGACAAGATAAATAGTAGGCTCGCGGCAGCGACTTTTGTTTCGGTCGTGACTTGAGGGGTCACCAAAACGGTGAAAATAGTGATAAAGAAAATCAGTGCTTTAGGGTTAAGCATGTTGGTGTATAAGCCTAAACGAAACCCTTTTGCTGGAGTGAGTACATTTAAGTTTTCTGTTGAATCTTTACTATTTTTAGTATTAGCCGTTTCAGTATTAGCCGTTTCAATATTACTTTTTACATTATTTGCTATGTCAGGCTCAAGATTCGCGTCCGCAACGTCTTCTCCTACAGCATTGTTATTTGCTGAAGAAGGGTTTGAATGTGTTTTAAATGATTTTAATACTGAACTTAATGCACCAAATCCCATGTAAGCAAGGTAACTAATGCCAATTATCTGTACTGCAAGATAAGCCATTTCTGACTGTTGGATCATTAAACTAATCCCTAAAAGCGACAGCAAACTGTGGACTAAAATTGCGATGCTGATACCAAAAGCGCACATTAATGCTGTTTGTCGAGTTTGTTGGGTTGAGGTTTTTACAATAATCGCAAAATCAGGACCAGGACTAACGAGTGCAAGACAGTGAATAACAGCGAGCGTTGATAGAAGAGCAAAATCCATTTTATATCCGAATTAAAGTGTAATAAATATACTTAAATATAAGTATTGAAAATATAGGCTCAGGCTAGGTTATCTTAAAAACTAAAAAGGCGCCATACGGCGCCTTTGGTTGTAATAACGTTTTGATTATAAACTTATTAGTATTCGTTAATTGCCATTAGGCATTTTTAACTTGCTCTTCAAAGCTTGAACCAACTTTACCTGCTTGTGAGTCATTGAAAGTTTCTTCGTTGAATTCACCTTCAGATTTGGCAATAACAACTGTTGCTACAGAATCACCGGTTACGTTAACAGCAGTACGGATCATGTCGAGTAAGCGATCAACACCAATAATAAGTGCAATCCCTTCAACGGGTAAGCCTACTTGGTTTAGTACCATGGCAAGCATGATTAATCCAACACCTGGAACACCCGCAGTACCAATTGATGCTAATGTGGCTGTTACGACAACAGTAACATAATCCATTAGGCTTAATTCAATACCAAAGACTTGCGCGATGAATACCGTCGCAACCCCTTGCATGATGGCTGTGCCATCCATGTTGATAGTTGCACCTAAAGGCAAGGTAAATGAAGCGACTTTATTATCAGCACCTAAGCGATGTTCACAGGTTTCAATCGTAACCGGTAAGGTTGCATTTGAACTTGCTGTACTGAATGCAAATAATTGTACATCACGCATCTTACGCAAGAACATGAATGGGTTTAGACCCGTAAATGTTTTCAGTAATGTTGGGTAAACGACAAGTGCTTGTACCAGCAATACAAAAATAACTAGGAAGAAGTATTGAACCACACTGCCTAATGTTTCTAAGCCTAAGGTCAAACTTAGCTTGGCCATTAACGCAAATACACCGTAAGGAGCCAGTTGCATGATTAATGTCACAACGCGCATGATCACTTCATTTAAATCATTAAATAAAGCAGACACTCGAGCACCACGTTCCCCAATGTGAGATATAGCAAAACCAAAGATGACTGCGAAAATAATAATCTGCAGCATGTTACCTTGGCTCATCGCTTCAATTGGGTTTGTTGGGACGATGTTAATCACAACTTCAGCAAGACTTGGTGCATCTTTAGCGCTGAATTCCATCGCTGAACTTGCCAACGAGGCGTTACCTGGATGAACTAAGATAGCTAATGAAATCGCAACGGTGAGTGCAATGGCTGTCGTGAACATATAAAAGGCAATGGTCTTGCCTCCTAAACGTCCTAACTTTGAAGGGTCACTTAGGGAAGAAGTACCACAAACTAATGAAACAAAAACTAATGGCACAACTAACATTTTCAAACTTGAGATAAAGATGGTCCCAACAACGTGTAGAACACCTTCAGTAATATAATCTTTTACAAATAGGCTATCTGGAAATACGTTTCTCAAAATCAATCCGAGAAGAATACCCGCACCCATACCTATCAAGATCTTGCTTGTTAAACCAAGCTTACTATTTTTATTCAAAACTACTTCCTTCCAATCTCATTCATCGATTTTTGATGATTTATATTTTTTATCTTTTAAAGCGTAGCAGGAAAATAAATCTTATGAAACGGCATAAAAGTTAAAGTTTTTAAGGAAAAATGCCGAAGAAAACAGTAGAGTAACAAAAAAGTTGCCAGAATTTTGTGTAATATGACGAGATAAGTAACTATTATAAATCTTAAGTACGATTTTAATGTAACAGGGAGACTGACAATGAGGTCAGCACAAAGACTATTTTTAGCGCTTTTAAGTTCAATTTTTCTTTTTGCTTGTAGTGGTGGGGGAAGCATTTCTGATGATGGTGGAGGAGGGACGACTCCAACAGAAACAATTTCAATAGAGTTATCGTCATCGGTTGCATCTGATGTAGAAGTTGATGCAACAACTGGGGCAGTATTAACAGCAACAGTTACGAGCTCTACAAATGGAGCGGTAAGTGGGGAATTAGTCACTTTTGCATTAAACAATGCTGAATTAGGTACTTTCAGTAATGAAACTGCGACAGCTGTAACTAATTCATCAGGTATCGCAACTATTAATATACTGTCAGCCAATATTGCTGGTTCAGGAAGTGTTAGTGCAACCATTGAAAGTGGTGAGTCTACCTCTATTGCATTAACAATGAAGGGTGATGGAAATGACGGTGGCGGAGTCAATGTCACGACAGTGGAGCTTTCGCTTTCAACAACCACTATTAATGCTATTGATGGTTCAACTCTTACTGCGCTTGTTTCGAACTCTATTAATGGAGCTATAGAAGGCGAGCTTGTTACTTTTGCGTTAAATGATTCTGATTTAGGTAGTTTCGATGTTACAACAGCGACTGCTGTTACGGATACTGATGGTATTGCAACTATTAAATTGTTTTCTGCAGAAATTGCAGGTTCTGGCTCTGTTTCTGCAACAATAGAATCTGGCGAATCAGATAGTTCGGCTTTCACTATGGTGGGTGATGGCGGCGAAGCTGGAGGTGGAGCACTTGTTACCCTTCAATTACTCAATTCTACAGGAGATGAAGTTGATACTATTAGTACACTGGTTCCTGGTGTTTTAGTTGCAACTGTTACGGGTATCAATAAACCCACTATTGTATCTTTTGTATCAGAAATTGGTGACTTACCAATAACTTCAGCCGTTACAAATGATGAAGGAAAAGCATCTGTTGATATATATGCTGGAAGTTCATTAGGTGCAGGTATTGTTACTGCTTCGCTTACTTCAGGTGAAAAAGGTGAGGCAATTGTCATTGTCGGTGCAACTAACGTTGTTATGGGAAGTGGTTCACCATTTGTTGAAGGTCAAGCTGAAGTTATTCTTGCTGACGACTCTCCAGATGGTTTAACTGCTGGGGGAACAGCGACTATAAATGTGCTTATTCAGGATGAAGATGGTAACCCATTCACACAACCAATTGATGTGAACTTTTCTTCTACTTGTGCGACAAAAAATCCTGCTCAGGCAGAGTTAAGCTCACCTGTATCATCGTCTAACGGAATTGCCACTTCGACATACCTTGCTCAAGGTTGTGTTGGCGAAGATCAAATTAATGTCACAGCTAACGCTGGCGGTATTAGTTTATCAGCTGTGGCCACTATTAATGTTTTACCATCTGAAATAGGCAGTATTGTGTTCGTATCAGCTGAGCCAGAAAGTATTGGCATATTAGGCACAGGTGGTATTGAATCTTCAGTGGTTAAATTTCAAGTTCTAGACAAAAATAGTAACGTTGTCGCGAATCAAAAGGTAGATTTTGCATTAAATACAGACATTGGTGGCATCTCAATTGAACCACCTAATGCAACTACTAATAATGACGGTATCGTTCAGAGTGTAGTAACGACAGGTACGGTAGCGACTTCTGTACGTGTGACTGCAACGGTTGACAGTGATGCAGTTCCAGCTATATCAAGCCAATCGAAACAGCTTATTGTTTCAACAGGTATTCCTGACCAGGATAGTTTTTCATTATCTTCAACTATTCGCAATGCTGAAGGATGGAATAAAGAAAGTACTGAGGTAGAAGTAACAGCTAGAATGGCAGATGCATTTAATAACCCTGTACCAGATGGAACAACTGTATCATTTACCACTGAAGGCGGTTCTATTGAAGATGCATGTCAAACTATCAATGGTGCTTGTTCAGTTATGTGGACCTCTCAATTACCAAGACCTGAGGGTAAGAGCTTTTTTGATGCGCTTGGTAATCAAATATTAAGCCCACAAGCTAAATTAAAATGCTATAGACTGACTGACAAGTCCGAAGACCCAACTTGTGAAGAAGATAATATCGTTTATGGCAATTTTTATGGTCAGCCATATGGTGGTCGTGCAACGATTACTGCTACAGCAATTGGTGAAGAGTCTTTCCCTGATTTAAATGGTAATGGTCGTTTTGATGCTGATGAAATGAATGAGTTTTTAACTGGTACAGATGTAAGCGGTGAGAAATTTGATTTAGATGATGCGTTTAATGATTATAACGAAGATACTGTATTTAACCCACAAGCTTCTGATTCATTGAAAGGTCTAGATGGTGGCTCTCTGGAAAAGTTAATTGACTTTAATGTAAATGGAGTTTTCGATACTGCAGATAGTTTGTATAACGGGGTTTTATGTTCTGATCCAGTGCATGCAGGATGTGCTGATGGAGTCACTGATTCTAAGTCTTTATTTGTGCGCAGAAGCATTGTCATTGTAATGTCTGGCAGTAATGCTGTTTCTACTTTACCTACAGAGATTCAAATAGAAGATGAAATTATGGGAGAGGACGAAAATGGCGAACCAATCAAAGTTATCCGGGAGCATGTTGCTGCCTATTACGATACTGATGGTGAACTCGTAGCATTCCCAATTCAAATTATAGGTAAAGGTGCAGCAAGTGTTCAATTTACACTTTCAGATCTTCATAATCAGCAAATGCCGGCAGGTAGTACTGTAACATTTGCTGCTTCTGCTGGTTCAGTTTCAAGTACGTCTGAATATACTTGGCCAAGTTCAAACTATAATGGTGGTCGTTCATTCTCGGTTTCACTCAAAGGTGAGGATGAGCCAAATAATGGTACTTTCAGTGTGACTGTTGAAACACCTCTTGGGACAGTAACTGAAGTTATTTCCATACCTATTAATATACTTTAATCGACAAAAAATGCCGCTCAATGAGCGGCATTTTTATTTCTAGATATTTAGTTAATCATTATTGATGATTATATGTGAAATATATTGATATTACTTTTGGAACTGATAAACACTACCAAGTTTCAAGATTTGAGTGAGTTCATCCAATGCTGTACGTGATTCAATAATAAGTTGTGGATCTGCTAAATCTTTTACTTCTAAGCTGTCACGGTAATGCTTATCTACCCAAACATTGAGCTTATTGAATAACGCATCATTCATAAGTGTATGTTGATTTACTGCTGATACTTCTAATTCACTCATAGCAACACGTAGACGTAAACAAGCTGGGCCGCCACCATTTTGCATGCTTTGCTTTACATCATAATATTGAACTTGTTTGATAGGAGTACCTAACGTAACTAATTCATTTAGGTAGGCAAATACTGCAGGATTTTCTTGGCAGTTAGTTGGGGCAATGATTGCCATTTCGCCATTGGGTAGGGTGATAATTTGGGTATTAAATAAGTAGCTCTTAACTGCATCATTTATCGAGACTTGTTCAGTAGAAACTTTAACAAAGTGAACATCAGCATTCATTTTGCGTCGAATTTCTTCAAATTTCGCATCAGTATTTAAAAAAGCCTGTTCGTGATAGAACAACACATTCTGGTTACCTACTGAAATAACATCGTTATGGAAAACACCTTGATCGATTACATGAGGGTTTTGTTGGATAAAAACACTGCTTTCGTCATCCAATTGATGCAAACGTGCAACAGCTTGCGATGCTTCTAATGTTTGTCTAGCTGGAAACTTTGTCGGTTTTATCGCATTCGGATTTGTGGCTTCTTGGCCGTATACAAATAACTCAACACCTGAGTGACCGTAATCATTACACAGGCGAGTATGATTAGCCGCGCCTTCATCACCAAAACTTGCGTGTTCTGGTAAATGTTGATGATGTTTGAAGAAACGCTCGTCTTTAAAAGTCGCTTTGAGGATATTACCAGTAGTGATAGGTTCAATACTGCGGTGTAACTTGTCGACTAAGTTTGCAGGTGTGAAGTGAACTTTACCATCACGAGTATCAGCACTAGGAGACACTGTCGCTGCATTTGCGGTCCACATAGATGATGCACTACAACATGCATTAAGTAACGCAGGAGCATGCTTAGCGGCTTGATTAAGCACCTCAGCATCAGAACCTGAGAACCCCATACGGCGAAGTGAATATAAATCTGGGCGTTCTTGAGGAGCTAAAACACCTTGAATCATGCCTAAGTCAGCAAGAGATTTGGCTTTTTTCAGTCCCTGTTTGGCAGCTGACTTTGGATTTGAAGCTTGCGCAGCGTTGCTATATGAGGCTACATTACCAAAAGATAACCCTGCATAATTATGGGTTGGTCCGACAAGTCCATCAAAGTTCGCTTCGAAGTGCTTCATTTATTATCCTTAAATTTATTTATTATTGTTATAAAAATTGTTGTGAAAATGAGTTCATTTGCTGCTAGGCAATGCAAGAATACAGCCAGTATACTGATGAAATAGGCCTTAACAAGCGGTGACTTTGGTCGCAAAAATCGAAAAAGTGACTAAACATGCACAACTTTTACTTGCTAGACCATAAATAATGAAATATTACTTTTAATTAACGCAATATTATTTTTTGTCATTTTTTATAATTGATTAAAAAATGGCTCGCTGGGCACATAATAGAGGTATTTACTTGAAACATTCGTCTCAACACTCTATATATGGAACCAATTTAATCTATCAGAGACTTTTTGGCGCAAATTAAACTATGGGTAAATCGCTAGTTATTGTCGAATCGCCGGCCAAAGCCAAGACTATTAATAAATACCTTGGTAAAGAATTCATCGTTAAATCGAGTGTAGGGCACATCCGTGATTTGCCTACATCATCATCGCCTGACAGCAAGGTTGCGACTAAAACCCCTGCTGAAGTTAGGAAAATGGCCCCTGAAGAAAAAGCCAAGTACAAGCTACAACGCGATAAACGCGCATTAGTAGCCCGTATGGGGATTAATCCTGAAAAAGGCTGGGCAGCCAAATATCAAATATTACCTGGCAAAGAAAAAGTCGTTAAAGAATTAAAAGCACTTGCAGAAAATGCTGACCATATCTATCTCGCAACCGATTTGGATAGAGAGGGAGAGGCAATTGCTTGGCATCTACAAGAAATCATTGGTGGTGACGAATCTCGTTATCAACGTGTTGTCTTTAATGAAATTACCAAGTCAGCTATTCAAGATGCATTTAGTGAACCATCAGTACTAGATACTAATATGGTGAATGCTCAACAAGCGCGTCGATTCCTCGACCGTGTTGTGGGCTTCATGGTATCTCCGTTACTTTGGAAAAAAGTAGCGCGTGGTTTATCAGCAGGTCGTGTGCAATCTGTTGCTGTGCGACTAGTGGTAGAACGTGAAGGCGAAATTAAAGCTTTTGTTCCTGAAGAATTTTGGGATGTTCATGCCGATTTAGCCACACCTGAGCAGCACAAGTTAAAAATGCAAGTGGCTAAGTTTCAGTCAGCCGCTTTCAGCCCAATTAATGAAGCGCAAGCACAAGTTGCACTTGATGCATTGAAAGATGCGAAGTTTGTTGTCACAGGTCGTGATGATAAAGCCACTTCAAGTAAACCTTCAGCTCCATACATTACTTCTACTTTGCAACAAGCAGCGAGTACGCGTCTTGGTTTTGGTGTTAAGAAGACCATGATGATGGCACAACGTTTGTATGAAGCGGGTCATATTACTTATATGCGTACCGATTCAACAAACTTGAGTAAAGAAGCAGTTGAAGGCGTGCGAGATATGATTGGTTCTGAGTTCGGTAAGAAGTATTTACCTGAACAGCCACTTCGTTATGGAAGTAAAGAAGGCGCTCAAGAGGCGCATGAGGCTATCAGACCGTCGAACGTCATCGTTCAGTCAGCATCTCTAACTGATATGGAAAGAGACGCTCAGCGTCTTTATGAGTTGATTTGGCGTCAATTCGTCGCCTGTCAAATGATGCCAGCTAAATATGATGCGACGCGTTTAACTGTGACTGCAGGCGAATACGAGCTTAAAGCGAGTGGTCGTACGCTGCGATTTGATGGTTGGACGAAAGTTCAGCCGCCAATGGGCAAGAAAAACGAAGAAGACAATACGCTGCCAGCACTAGATAAAGGCGATGTATTAGATCTTAAAGATTTATTGCCAAAGCAACACTTTACTAAGCCGCCTGCACGATTTAGTGAAGCGTCTTTAGTTAAAGAGCTTGAAAAGCGTGGTATTGGTCGTCCATCAACGTATGCAACGATTATTTCGACGATTCAAGATCGTGGTTATGTCAAAGTTGAAAATCGTCGTTTCTTTGCTGAAAAAATGGGTGAAATTGTCAGTGACCGCTTAGTCGAAAGTTTCAGTGACATTATGAACTTTGACTTTACTGCGAGCATGGAGCAAACACTCGATGATGTTGCGCAAGGTAAGTTGGAGTGGAAAACTGTTCTTGATGGTTTCTACGGTGATTTAACTAAGCAACTAAAAAATGCTGAACTAGATCCTGAAGAAGGCGGTATGCGTCTTAACGAGATGGTACTAGCTGAAGATATCAAGTGTCCGACTTGTGGTCGCCCAATGGGGATCCGTACAGGCACAACAGGTGTTTTCTTAGGCTGTTCAGGTTATGCATTGCCGCCAAAAGAGCGCTGTAAAACCACCATGAACTTAACGCCTGGTGAAGAGGCTGTTAGCGATAACGAAGATGCTGAAACTGATGCATTACGTGCAAAACATCGTTGTGGCAAATGTGGCACAGCAATGGACAGCTATTTAATCGATGAATCTCGTAAGTTACATGTTTGTGGTAACAACCCGACATGTGAAGGTTATGAGATTGAAGCTGGTCAGTTTAAAATTAAAGGCTATGAAGGGCCTATCATTGAGTGCGATAAGTGCGGCAATGATATGGAACTTAAAAATGGTCGCTTCGGTAAGTATTTTGGTTGCACTAATACTGAGTGTAAGAATACCCGTAAACTGCTGAGAAGCGGTGAAGCGGCGCCACCGAAAGAAGACCCAATTTTCTTACCAGATTTAAAATGTACTAAATCAGATGCGCACTTTGTATTGCGTGATGGCGCTGCAGGTATTTTCCTTGCTGCAAGTACGTTCCCTAAATCTCGCGAGACAAGAGCGCCTTTAGTTGAAGAACTTGTTACTTACCGTGACCAATTATGGCCAAAGTATCAATTTTTAGCTGACGCGCCTGTGACTGATGATAATGGTAACAAAGCCGCTGTTAAGTTTAGCCGAAAAACTAAGGAGCAATACGTTGCGACTGAAGTTGATGGCAAGGCAACAGGTTGGTCTTCGAAGTTTATCGGCGGTAAGTGGGTAAGCGAGTCGGCAAAGAAAAAACCTGCTAAAAAAGCGGCTAAGAAAAAAGCCTCTTAATTTATCTGAACTGAAGCTAGTTTAGTTAGTATTTTAAAATGGGACCTTTGGGTCCCATTTTTTGTGCTTAAGATGTCAGCGGATTTTGTATGTCATTATAGGAAACTGTACTAGAAGTAATCATAGCACTAGGGATTGAGGAGTGCGCTTTATAAGCTAGAAGTTAAGTGTTTGGCTACATATGTATTCAATTTGAGATGCCTAGATAATGTAAGTTCTTGCGTAGCTCAACAAGCTTTTAATTTACGCAATAAAAAAGCCTCTTTCGAGGCTTTTTACATGAATAATGGATGCTGCTATTACCACTTCTTTTTAGGCTGAAACAGCATATCGATATCGTCTTCATCCTCTTTAGGCGCTTTAGCAATATCTGGGTTCAGTTGTTTTTGCTGAGAATTAATTTCTTCTAATAACTCTTTTGCCTCATCCACTTTGCGGCTAATAAATGGGTCGTTAGGTGTTTTAGCTTTAATGGCTTGCAATGTTGCCAATGCTTTTGACACCATTTGTTTAGAAGAACCAAACTGTTTAAGTGAGTTAGCGGCGCGAGAACGCGAAAGCATCGACTCGACGTTAATACGTAGTTGGTAGCTATCAATTCGATTTTCAGCTTCACCGAAGACTTGTGGGTCCAGCTTACCTTTGTTGTTCTCAGCTCGAATAATCGCCTTAAGCTTTTTAAGCATTTGCACTAGTTCTAAAATTTGTTTGTCATTGTCAGGCAAACGAAAATTTTCAATAGCTAATGCTTGAGATGGACTAGAACTGAGTGTCGTTATTTGGTTTTGAATATCAGCTAAACGGCGTTGATAGTCAGCTTGTTGCGGCTGGTTTTCTAGGTGAGTTAACGACAATTCCAGTGCTTCATTGATTCGCTTATAGAGCACTAAAATAACGCTGCTGGGAAATGATGCTAATCCAGTGTTAGATAAAACAGCTTCAGTTTCGTTGATGATTGCTCTATGGCGCTTTAATTCCATTCTGCGTTCAGCTTCAGCGCGTTCTTTTTGTTGCTGAATAACACTGATACCAATGATCAGGATAAAAAGTGCACCTAACAGGATCAATACCAAGGTAAAGGTCATATGGTTTCCGTTCAATAATTAATAGCAGAGTGGTTGAGTACCACTTTTATCTTATTTGTAGTTATATCTTAGCGCAAGACACAGCGAGTGTCGTAAAAAAGTTATTCAATTTGTTAAGAATTACTATAACTTTGGACTGAGTCCGCAAGGTTACCATTAGAGCCTTAGAACATGCAAAATTCTCAATCTCTTTATTACTGTTTGCATTAATATTTTAGATCGTATATAACATTTAGCTATAACGAGTCTTTTTATAAACAGTTTTAGTTCTATAATTTGTAAATTGATTAGTTTTATTAGAAGTCTTAAAAAACCAAATTCAAACTCTGTTTGGCATAAAGTAAAGGTCGTAGCATGAAATTACAGCAACTAAGATATATTGCAGAAGTGGTGAAACACAATTTGAATGTCTCAGCTACGGCTGAAGACCTTTACACTTCGCAACCTGGGATCAGTAAACAGGTTCGAATGCTTGAAGATGAACTTGGCATTCAAATCTTTGGTCGTAGCGGTAAGCACTTAACTCATGTGACACCCGCTGGCCAATTAGTGATTGATATTTCAAACGATATTTTAGGCAAAGTTGAAAGCATAAAAAAAGTCTCAGAAGAATATACTCAGCCAAATCAAGGTGAGTTGAATATTGCTACAACTGATACCCAAGCTCGTTACGCTTTGCCACAAGTGATTAAGCCTTTCATTAAACGCTACCCAAAAGTTAATTTACACATGCACCAAGGAACGCCTTCGCAAATTAGTGAACAAGCAGCCCGTGGTGATGCTGACTTTGCGATTGCCACTGAAGCGATGCACTTGTATTCCGATTTGATTATGCTGCCGTGTTATCACTGGAATCGCTCTATAGTCGTTACACGCGATCACCCTTTGGCCAATCGTAAAACGTTAACTATTGAAGATTTAGCTGAGTTTCCATTAGTCACTTATGTGTTCGGTTTTGATAAAGCCTCTGAAATTGAAAAATCATTCAAAAAAGCTGAACTTGAACCAAGAGTGGTATTCAGCGCCACGAGTGCTGACGTGTTAAAAACCTATGTTAGATTAGGACTGGGTGTTGGCGTGATAGCATCGATGGCAATCGATCCTGTGATAGATAAAGATTTAGTGGCAATTGATGCAAGACATTTGTTTGCTCACAGTACAACAAAAATTGGTTTTAGACGTGGTAGTTTCTTACGTAGTTATATGTATGACTTCATGTATAATTTTGCACCGCATTTAACTCGTGATGTGGTTGAAAAAGCGGTGGCACTGCGTGACCAACAATTAATTGATGAAATGTTCGCAGGGATGGACTTACCTGTTAGGTAAGCTTTTGAAAAAGCCAAATATCAAATAATAAAAAATCTCGCATTTGCGAGATTTTTTGTTTATGGCTTTATTCTAAATCGATTTAATCAGGCGCATAGCCATGAATACCAATCAATTGGTCGTCAAGATAGGCTTGATTTTCTAACATTTTAAGTCGATTTAAACTAAACCATTTAACCACAAGAGGGTAAATAGCATGCTCTTGCTCATGAACACGGCTAGATAATGTTTCTACAGTGTCGTCTTCATAAACTGGTACTTTAGCCTGTAAAATTACAGGTCCAGCATCCAGTTCTGGAATAACAAAGTGAACACTTGCGCCATGTTCTTTATCTTTTGCATCTAATGCTCTTTGATGGGTATGCAGTCCAGCATATTTAGGCAATAAAGAAGGGTGGATGTTCACCATCTGCCCAATATATTGACTAACAAATTCATCAGATAAAATACGCATAAATCCAGCAAGCACAATTAAATCAGGTTGATACTGTTCAATGGCTTGCTGTAAGCGAGAGTCGTACTGCTGACGGCTTTCATCCTTGCGAGCGATAACACAACTAGTATTGATTTCAGCGTGATGAGCACGGATGAGTCCGTAGGCATCAGGCTTGTTACTGATAACGCCAACAACTTCAGCGTCTACGTTATCATCGCAACCATCAATAATGGCTTGTAAGTTACTACCGTTACCCGAAATAAGAACGAGAACGCGACAGCATACAGGCATCTAGTTAATCTCCACTTGCTCTTCGTCACCTTGACGATTTGCAATTTCGCCGATTAACCAAGCATTTTCGCCTTCAGCTGTTAGCAGTGCTAATGCTGATTCTACTTTTTCAGCAGGAAGGGCGATAATCATGCCGACACCACAGTTAAAGGTGCGGTACATTTCGAATTGTTCGATGTTACCGTTTTCCATTAACCAGTCGAATACAACAGGCCACTGCCAAGAGTCACCTTTGACTACCGCTTTACAGTCATCTGGCAATACGCGTGGGATGTTTTCCCAGAAACCGCCGCCAGTGATGTGCGCCATTGCATGAACTTCAGTTTGTTCAAGTAACTTTAGTAAAGGCTTAACATAAATTTTAGTCGGTTCTAATAAGTGTTCGATTAGTGGCTTACCAGCGAGATCTTGTTGAGGATCCGCTTTGCTCACTTCTAATACCTTACGTACTAAAGAGTAACCGTTTGAATGAGGACCTGTAGAGCCTAAAGCGATCAATGCATCGCCAGACTTAACTTTTGTGCCGTCGATGATTGCTTCTTTTTCAGCAACACCAACACAAAAGCCTGCTAAATCATAGTCTTCACCTTCATACATGCCTGGCATTTCAGCAGTTTCACCACCGATTAATGCACAGCCTGACTGGTGACAACCTTCAGCAATACCGTTGACAACAGAAGTTGCCGTTTCTACATCTAACTTGCCTGTTGCGTAGTAATCTAGGAAGAACAAAGGTTCTGCACCAGATACGATTAGGTCATTTACACACATAGCAACTAAATCAACACCAACAGTGTCATGCTTTTTGTAATCAATGGCTAAACGTAACTTGGTTCCAACACCGTCAGTACCTGAAACTAATACTGGGTGTTTGTACTTCGTTGGTAATTCGCAAAGAGCGCCAAAACCACCTAGGTTGCCCATGACTTCAGGACGGTGAGTGCGTTTTACCGCAGATTTAATGTTATTGACTAATGCATTACCAGCATCGATATCAACGCCAGCGTCTTTATAGCTAAGTGGTGTAGGAGTGCTCACGGAGGATCCTCTAAGGTACATCGTTTTATGGGATTTTATGCGGCGCTATTCTATCAGCTTGTGATAGGCGTCGAAAGTCATGTTTCAGGTTTATCCGATTATGAAAACAGTTTTCTGTAATGGTTTTAGCTGTTTAGCGTGAGATTGGCTGCAATTATGAAACTTTATGTTTTATAAAGAGAATAAATAAACTAGAATTTGAACAATTTGCGAAAAATATCTCATCATTAGGAGTGCAAAAATGAAAGTCGTTGAAGTAAAACATCCGTTAATTCGTCATAAAGTAGGGTTAATGCGTGAAGCGGAAATCAGTACTAAGCGTTTTCGTGAGTTGGCTACAGAAGTAGGCAGCTTATTAACGTACGAAGCAACTGCAGACTTTGAAACAGAAACCGTCACTATTAATGGCTGGAATGGCCCTGTTGAGATTGAACAGATCAAAGGTAAAAAAGTTACTGTAGTACCTATTCTTCGTGCAGGACTTGGCATGATGGATGGCGTCCTTGAGCATATGCCTAGCGCTAAAATCTCGGTTGTGGGTATTTACCGCGACGAAGAAACGTTAGAACCTGTGCCTTACTTCGATAAGTTAGTAAGCAATGTAGATGAGCGTGTAGCAATTGTAGTTGACCCAATGCTTGCAACTGGCGGTTCAATGATTGCCACTATCGACTTATTGAAAAAACGTGGCTGTGTATCAATTAAAGCACTTGTGTTAGTTGCAGCCCCTGAAGGAATTAAAGCATTAGAAGCGGCGCATCCTGATATTGAACTATTCACTGCATCTATTGATGACTGCTTAAACGAGCAAGGTTATATTTTACCGGGCTTAGGTGATGCAGGTGATAAGATTTTTGGTACTAAGTAACTCAGAGTGTTAAATCACTCTACTTATTAAGAAGTTTGATTTAATAACTAAAAAGGAGCCATATGGCTCCTTTTTTATTGGGTGTTGTTAATTTTTAATCGACTACAGCACCATGGCTGCAATCCAACCAAAACCGATTAGCGGAATGTTGTAGTGAATAAAGGTCGGGATAACACTGTCACGAATATGATCGTGCTGGCCGTCAGCATTAAGGCCGGCTGTTGGTCCTAAGGTTGAATCTGACGCTGGTGAGCCCGCATCACCCAATGCTGCAGCTGTTCCCACTAATGCAATAGTGGCAGCAACAGAAAAGCCAAAGGTTAGTGCTAATGGCACATAAATCGTGGCGATAATTGGAATGGTTGAGAATGAAGAACCAATACCCATGGTAATCAACAAACCAACAACCAACATTAGTAATGCGGCTAAGGCTTTATTGTCACCAATGATGTCGCCAAGCGAGGTGACTAAGGTACTGACTTCACCGGTTGATTTAACCACAGCAGCAAAACCTGCAGCTGCAATCATAATGAAGCCAATGTTGGCCATCATTAATACACCTTGGTTGAACATATCTTGTCTTACATCAGGTTTTATAATGCCTGAGAAGCGGAAGATGATGAAACCGGTTAGTGCACCAAAAATCATTGAATCTGTTTGTAACTGAACCACTAAGGTAGCCAAAATTGCAATTAAAGAAATAATGATGGTCTTTTTATTAATGCCTACCACTTCTTGCTCTACTGTAATATCAGTGGCTTTATAAACGCGCGGCTTACGGTAGGTAATAAATACTGCAGTAAGTAGACCCGTTATCATACCTAATGCAGGCAGTAACATAGCCGCTGGGATTTGTTCTTTAACCGCATCTAGACCGTTGTTGTTTAAATTGGCAAGTAAGATGTCATTTAAGAAAATGCCACCAAAACCAACAGGTAGGATCATATAAGTTGTAACAAGGCCAAAAGTGATAATACACGCAACTAGACGTCTATCTATTTGTAGCTTGCTTAATACATGCAGTAATGGCGGAATTAAAATTGGAATGAATGCGATATGAATCGGCAAAATATTTTGAGAACTAATGGCCATTAACAATATTGATGCAAGTAATAGCCAGCGCACTACTAGAGTATTTGTGCTGTTTGGCTCTTTACCTACTTTTTTAATGATGTTGTGCGATATCAAGGTTGTTAAACCAGAATGTGATAAAGCGGCTGCAAACGCGCCAAGTAAGGCGTAACTTAACGCAATTTGCGCTCCGCCTCCAAGACCGTCATTAAAAGCTGCGATTGTCTGATGGATATCTAAGCCTCCAACGAGACCTGCAACAAGTGCACTTACAGTAAGCGCGATGACAACATTCACACGCATGAGACTTAATGCAAGCATTAAGGTGACAGCAATTACGACCGCATTCATATTAATTTATTCTTATTAAGTTTTGTTATTTGATAGACATAGTGAAGTTATTCTTGTCTGTATCAAAGGCCATGTCCAGTTTATCTCTAATGAGTTTACAAAAAGTGTAGGCATGTAAGGAGGTTTTTTCATTGATGTAACAAGGCCTGTCACTATGTTGAAATTAATCTTTTGTCTCTGGCCAATATCGTTCTGGCGTGTTTTTTCAGCATGTAAACCAAATTTCATCTTAAAAGACTTATTTCTTTAAGCAATTAGGGGTAAGGTATACCGCAAATATGCAAGGTACATTTTTTTATCAGGCAAAAGCAAATGTGTGAGCAACCTCGCATAATGCTTTTGTTTGGGTATAATGCTACTCAGTTTAACAGGCATTGTTTTTAAGTTTTTTTCAATCCATAGATGGAGATATAAAATGAGCGTATTAGTAGGCCGTCCGGCCCCAGATTTTACTGCCGCAGCGGTTCTTGGTACTGGTGAAATCGTTGATAGTTTCAATCTATCTACCGCGATTAAAGGTAAGTCAGCAGTTGTTTTCTTCTACCCACTAGATTTCACTTTTGTGTGTCCTTCAGAGTTGATCGCATTTGATCATCGTATTGAAGAGTTCACTAAACGTGGCGTTGAAGTTATCGGTGTTTCAATCGATTCTCAGTTCTCGCATCACGCTTGGAGAAATACTGCTGTAGATAAAGGCGGTATCGGTGAAGTTAACTACACATTAGTTGCTGACGTTAAGCACGAAATTTGTAAAGCATACGATGTTGAGCATCCAGAAGCTGGTGTTGCTTTCCGTGCATCTTTCTTAATCGACAAAGAAGGCCAAGTTCGTCACCAAGTCGTGAACGACTTACCACTAGGTCGTAACGTTGATGAAATGCTACGTATGATTGACGCGCTACAATTCCACGAAGAGCACGGTGAAGTTTGTCCTGCTGGTTGGGAAAAAGGCGATAAAGGTATGACTGCAACAACTGAAGGTGTTGCTTCTTACTTAAAAGACAATTCTGACAAGCTTTAATAGCGAGAGTTAGAAATCAAAAAAGCTGCCTAGGCAGCTTTTTTTGTGTCTTTAGATTGTGATTAGCTTTCTGAGTCTTCTTTTACTTCAACTTCGTCAGCTTCTTCACTCACCATTGGCCAACCACCTAATGTTTTCCATTTATTGACGATATAACAGAATAATTCAGCGGTACGCTCGGTATCGTATAAAGCTGAGTGAGCTTCTTTATTATCGAAATCTATACCTGCCATTTTACATGCCTTAGCAAGTACAGTATGTCCGATAGCGAGACCTGCTAACGTTGCGGTATCGAAAGTGGCGAAAGGGTGAAACGGAGAACGTTTCAAATCATTTCGCTCAATCGCTTTATTTATAAAGCCAATATCGAATGCTGCGTTATGCGCAACGATGATACAGCGGTGGCAGTCAGCGGCTTTTTGAGCCTTTTTGACATTTTTGAAGATTTCTAGGAATGCTTGTTTTTCATCAACCGCACCGCGTAATGGGTTAGTTGGATCTATGCCATTAAATGCTAATGCTTCAGGCTCAAGGTTTGCCCCTTCAAATGGCTCAATATGAAAGTGCTGGGTTTTATCTAACTCGATAAAGCCATCGGCATTCATTTTAAGGGTGGTGACCGCTATTTCTAGCAACGCATCAGTTGCGGCATTGAACCCGGCTGTTTCGACATCGATAACAACTGGAAAGTAGCCTCTAAAGCGGTGTTTGAATTTGTTTGCGTCGCAGATATCGCTCATTAAAAACCTCATTCTCTAATATGTCGGCTATTATGCTAAAACTGTGGCCAAGTGTCATGTTTGATTGTGTGATTTCTCTGCTAAAGAATAATAAAACTATGCCGATATAGAATTGTGATCATCAAACAGGGTGTTTTTATGTGGCGTAAAGCAATTCTTTTATCGAGCTTAGGCTTTGTATGTTCAGCACAAGCTGATCTACAACACTATGTTGCGTCTCTAGATGACTCAATGTGGCGCATCAGCCAAAACAGCCCAATTGAATGCCGCTTAGAGCATGATATTCCTGATTATGGTAAGGCTGTGTTTACGAGTCGAGCAGGTAAAGACTTAAACCTTAACTTTACCCTCGATATGTGGAACAAGCCTGATCAAGTGACAAATGCTGAATTGATCAGCAAAGCGCCTCAATGGCGTCCAGGGGTTAATGAGAAAGCTATTACCAAACTTAAGTATCAAAAGCAGTTTAATGGTGAAGTACCTAAACAAGCAGCTTGGTCTATGTTGTCTGAGCTAAGTAAAGGTATGCAACCGACGTTTTACTATGCTGATTGGTATAATCAAAATGATAAAGTCGCTGTTGGCTTGTCGGCTGCAAATTTTGGTGGTCAATACAGACAATTTCGTTCATGCCTATCAACCTTATTACCTTATGGTTTTGATGATATTGCTTTTACCGTGTTAAATTACGAGGAAGGCGGAACTAACTTAACCCGTTTTTCTAAACAGCAACTTAATCGTGTCCAAGAGTACTTATCCTATGACTCTGATGTTGAATTAATCTTTGTTGATGCATATACAGATAGTTATGGTGGACGCTCAATAAACCAAAGAGTATCTGAGCGTCGTGCAGACTCTGTTGCCGACTTACTCGTTGCCAGCGGCATTGAAGAAAGCCGTATTCATAAAACAGGCCATGGCGAAAGGCGACATGTCGCTTCAAATAACCTTGTTGAAGAAAGAGCGCGAAATCGCCGTGTTGTGATAAAAATATCAAAAAGCATTTAATCTTGCTGGCGAGATTTGGCTGATTTATTATTTGAAAGTACCCCAAGTCACTTTACTTAAAAAAAAATATAAAATATCTACGTATTGATCATGGTTTAGCAAACCCAGCTAAGCCATTTTTTATGCCTATCAAAAAGTGATTATTTGAGATTTTGTAAATGCTAAATTTTAGATAAAAAAAAGCCCGCTTAAAATAAGCGGGCCAAACAATTTGTATTCACAAATTCAAGGAAGGAAGTCAAGCATAAGAACCAGGGATAAGATGAGGTATTGGGGTACATCATCTTGGAGTTCTTGGTTTTCAATAACTAAATTAGCTATGTCCTGAAAACAAGATGTATATTAGAGATTTTACTCTAGTCTGACAAACTAGAAAAATTTCAGTTTATCATTAGTAAAACTAATATGACTTTTAAAGGGGGTTTTTACCGTAATCACATTAAAGTGTTCAAAATGGAATAAAATAAACTTTATAAGCGTACTGAGTGCATATTTAGTCGAATTCTGCCTTTTTAGCTATGATATACAATTGTTAAATCTCAGCATGCCAAGCATGATTGATAATATTTTTTGATATTTAATTTACTTTAAAAGCCTGTGTAATTAGGGGTGTTGGTTGAAATGGTGATGGAGATCACTAATTGATTGGGCTGTTCGATATTGGATAAGTTATCAAAGCGAATAATGTCAGTTCGTTTTGACTGTTTAACAATGAATTTGCTTACTAAATATTCAGTTGCCGTTAATTCTTGATTCAGAGGACTGATTTTATCTGTGTTGGTAGCATCTCTATTTACGAGGAAGCACGAGTTTATTATCGATAAAAGCAATAAATTAACTTATCCAAACTGATATTCTATATATCCAAAGCTAGGTACATACAAAGTTACTTCTACTCCAAGCGACTTACACGCAGAGTTGCTTATATTCGAAGCTTGTTAAATAGAATGCTTCTTAAATAGAATGCTTCTTAAAGAAAGCTACTTAAAGAAAGCGACTTAAATACAAAGCGACTTTAAAAAAGCTACTTTCAATATAAGTATAGAGAACTCGAAGCTGATTTTGCTAAATACCAATATTGATTACGTCACCAGAAAGCTCAAGCTTGCTGGAACCCCCAGTTTCTAATGGATGAAAACCTGTATAAATCGCCATCGAAAACATGGTCTAAAGATCAGCCTTGTTGTCATGATTAGTATTTATAAGTATACCCATGGATATTTGGGTGGGCTGAATGGCGCAGGAGATTGAGATAGAGCGATAGATTAATTAATGTGTTGCTGATAATTTGTCCATTCTTGAATCAAGCTTGCTTCAATATAAGTTAATAGAATGTAAATATATCAAGGGTTAACATTAAAGTTTCTTCATTTCTTACGCTTATGCCTGCAAAAGGGGTTTTTTAATGGCAAATTAAGCATCGAACCATAAAATAAAGCCTGCTTTACACAGTCATTTTGTTCACAAGCGTTGTGGTACTCGGTATAGTAAGCCATCTTTTATTACGCAAAATTCACAATCGCTTATTATGTTTACATGGCCTATTTCTATTTATTATGAAGACACCGATGCTGGTGGGGTAGTTTATCATTCTAACTACTTAAATTTCTTTGAACGTGCCCGTACAGAGTGGCTTAAGTCCATGGGAATCGTACAAAGTAAACTGTTAGCAGAAGATATTGCTTTTGTTGTTAAGCATGCTGAATTAGATTTTCGCATTGCTGCAAGGTTTGAACAGAACTTATTTGTTGAGTCTAAGGTCATAGAATTGAAAAAAGCCTCTTTGGTATTTAAGCAGCGTTTGCTTGATGATAAAGGCGACTGTTATTGTGAAGGCACTATTATTGTCGCTTGTATCGCGTTATCACGTATGCGACCAAGAGCTATCCCATTAAATATTGTGCAGGAGTTTAATCGTGCAAGCTGAAATTTCTTTTATCGGTCTTTTTTTAGAGGCAAGTGTTCTCGTTAAGTTAGTGATGCTAACTTTATTATGCTTATCTATCGCCTCATGGGCTGTGATTATTCAGCGCCGCAAGTTACTTAATAGTGCACGCGCTAAATCAGTGAAGTTTGAAGATACGTTTTGGTCTGGTGTAGATTTAAATAAATTGTATAAAGAATTGTCCGCTCGAAATGAAGGGGTTTCAGGCCTTGAAGCTTTATTTGTCGCAGGCTTTAAAGAGTATTCTCGTTTAAGTCAGGCTAATAGTAAGTCACCCGAAGCTGTCATGGACGGAACAACGCGCGCTATGCGAGTGAGTTTATCCCGTGAAGTTGAGCGCTTAGAAACCCACCTTCCTTTACTCGCTACCATTGGTTCTACTAGCCCATACATTGGCTTGTTTGGAACAGTATGGGGCATCATGAACTCATTCATTGCACTTGGCGCTGTTGAAAATGCGACTTTAACAATGGTTGCTCCAGGTATTGCTGAAGCTTTGATTGCGACAGCCATGGGCTTGTTTGCTGCTATTCCTGCAGTAATTGGTTATAACCGTTTCTCTACACAAGTTGAAAAGATTGAAATGGCACACGTTAACTTTATGGAAGAGTTCTCTAACATATTGCAACGCCAAGCCTACAGTGAGAAGGAAGCGGTGTAATGTATCAACGTAAGCGCCGTCGTCCGGTCGCCGAAATCAATGTTGTACCTTATATTGATGTCATGTTGGTGCTGCTGATCATATTTATGGTTACCGCGCCTATTGTTTCTCAAGGTGTCAAAGTTGAATTACCTCAAGGTGAAGCAGAGCCTTTGCCTGCTGAAAGTAAGCCACCGATTGTCGCGTCGATAGACGAATTTGGTGAGTACTTCTTAAATGTGGGCAGTGGCTCAAATGACGATCCACTTTCATTGGATGAAATATCAATTCAAGTTGGGGCAATGATATTGCTTGAACCTGAAAGACCTGTGGTTGTTAAAGCAGATCGCCGAATTCCATATGAAAATGTGATTCAGTTAATGGTCAGCTTGCAAGGCGCAGGTGTGCCAGCTGTTGGCTTAATGACTGATTCACCTAAGGAGTAATTTAGTGACTGCTAAATCTAAATTAACCTTACCCATTACCATTTCTGCTGGTGTTCATGTCGGTGTGATTGTGGCGTTAGCATTAGGCATTAGCTTTGATGATAAACCAAAGCATTTACCACAAGCACAGCAATCTGAGCCAATAGTGCAAGCAGTGGTGGTTGATCAGCAACGTATTAACGAACATGCCGAAAAATTGAAGAAGCAACGCGCTGATGCTCAGCAATTGGAGCGAGAGCGTCAAGCAGAGCTAGATAGACAAGCCCGCAAAGCGAAAGATGAAGTACGTAAAGAGCAAGAGCGTATTAAACAGCTTGAAAATCAGCGAAAGTTAAAAGAGCAAGAAACACTCAAAGCGAATAACGCAGCCAAAGCAGCCAAGCTTAAAGAAGCAGAAGAAAAAGCTAAGGCACAAAAAGCTGCAGATTTACGTAAAAAGCAAGAAGCTGAACGTCAAGCTGCTGAGAAAAAGGCCGCTGAAAAACGTAAAGCGGAAGAAGCTGCTGCGGCTAAAAAACGTGAAGATGAGCGTAAACGTAAAGAAGAAGCTGAAAGAAAGCGTAAAGCTGAAGAAGCGGAACGTGCTCGTCAAGAGCGTGAAATGGCGGAAGCGATGGCTGCCGAGCAAGTGGCGGTATCAGCTGCTCGTAGCAGACAGGTTGTAAGTGAAGTCAATAAATATACCGCTATGATTACATCTGCGATACAGCGACGATTAATTGTTGATGAGTCAATGCGAGGAAAAAGTTGCGTAGTCAATGTTCGCTTGGCTAAAGATGGCTTTGTTACTTCGAGTAAAACTGTAAGCGGTGATCCTGTGGTTTGCCGTGCGGCGAAGGCTGCAATTAACAACGCTGGACGTTTACCGGTTTCTTCTGAACCAGATGTCTATGAAAAAATGAAAGAAATTAATTTAACCGTATCACCGGAATTTAATTAAAGGAGTCACATGAAGATTTTGGCAAAATGGTTAACGATATTGGTACTTTTCACCAGTACTACCGCTAACGCAGCATTAGATATTGTTATTACTGAAGGGGTTGACGCCGCAAGACCCATCGCGATTATGCCTTTTGTTTGGCAGGGAACAGGGCCAGCACCAGAGCAGATCAGTGATGTCGTTAATAGCGATTTAGCTAGAAGTGGTACTTTTAGCCCACTTGATGCACGTGGGTTACCACAGGCCAATATTAGTACTGTTAAAGAGTTTGTTGCGACAGGTTGGGGCGATACTGAATCAGAAGCGTTATTAGTCGGCTCGATAAAACCATATGGTACTAATCAATATTTAGTTAGCTTCGATCTGATTGATTTAGTGAAAGCTCAACTGCAAACTGATAAAGGTCCAATGCCATCAAGCGATTTATTGCTGGAAAGTCGTGAAACTGTCATTAGTGAAGCACAGTTTAGACAATATGGTCACCGTATCAGCGACATCGTTTATGAGAAACTCACAGGCATTCGTGGTGCTTTCTTAAGTCGAGTTGCTTACGTTGTTGTCAAACAAGGTGAAAAATCACCATATCATTTGATGATTTCTGATTATGACGGGTATCACGAGCAAATGTTGCTACGTTCTCCTGAACCTTTAATGTCACCTGCTTGGTCACCTGATGGCCGTCGTTTAGCTTATGTGAGTTTTGAAAACCGTAAAGCGGAAATTTTTGTTCAGGATATTTATACCCAAGAGCGAGTAAAAGTTAGCTCTCATAATGGCATTAATGGTGCACCTAGCTTTTCTCCAGATGGTAAAAAACTTGCTGTTACCTTATCTAAAGATGGTCAGCCAGAAATCTATGTTATTGATATTGCCACGAGAGCATTAAAACGTGTGACTAATCATTATGCCATTGATACCGAAGCTTCTTGGATGCCTGATGGTCAATCGCTAATTTTTACGTCTGAACGTGGCGGCAAACCACAAATATATCAAGTAAAATTAAGCACAGGTAAAATATCACGCGTCACATTTGAAGGAGAGTGGAACCTAGGTGGTACTATTACTCCAGATGGTCGTAGTATGATTTTTGTTAACCGTACTAATGGTAAATACAATATTGCGAGAATGGATCTTAAAACTCGCTTTATGCAAGTGCTGACTTCGACTCAACTTGATGAATCACCGAGTATTGCACCAAATGGAACCATGGTTATCTATGGTACTACTTACCGCGGTAAACAAGTGTTAGCAGCGGTATCTATGGATGGACGATTTAAAGCAAGACTACCAGCGGGCCAAGGCGAAGTGAAATCGCCTGCCTGGTCTCCATTTCTATAAAATTAATTAAGGATTACCCATGAATCTGAATAAGTTGTTTAAAGCTATGTTAGTTGTTGTACCTGTTATGGCATTAGGTGCATGTAGCACAACTTCAGAATCTGAAACTGACGCGAGTGGTTCTACAAGTGGTACTACTACCACGACAACTGGCGGTGAATATGGTTCTGGTGGTGTTGAAACTGGTGGCGTTGCACCTATTTTAACCCCTGAAGAGCAGCAACGTGTTGAGCAAGAAGAATTACGCGCTCAAAACATTATTTACTTTGACTTCGACCGCAGTGAAGTGCAAAGCGAAAATGCTGCAATTATCCAAGCACACGGTAACTACTTAGTTGAACACCCAAACGTTCGAGTACTTATTGAGGGTCATGCAGATGAGCGTGGTACGCCTGAGTACAACATCGCTTTAGGTGAGCGCCGTGCCAAAGCCATTGCTAAGTACTTACAAAGCATGGGCGTTCAAGCAAGCCAAATGAGCGTAGTGAGCTATGGTGAAGAAAAGCCATTAGATTTTTCTCGCTCAGAAAGTGGTTTTGCTAAAAACCGTCGTGGTGTTTTAGTTTATTAATAACGTTAAAAGAACTGACGTTTACGGAAGGCCAGCCTAGCTGGCCAGTTTAGGAGTTTATTGATGAAACATGCTGTTTTAGTTGCTGCAATGTTTGTAGCTGCAGGCGCCACAGCGGCACCTGCACCAGTACAAGATATTGCTAGTGGGTCAAATGATGATCGAATTTCTCGTTTAGAGCGTATTATTAAAGCGAAACAACAAACTGAATTTGAAGCACAACAACGTTTAGATGCATTACAACGTGAAGTTCTCGATTTGCGTGGCATTAATGAGCAGCAAGATTACCAAATTAGTCAAATGCTTCAACGTCAACGTCAGCTCTACGAAGAAATTGCCAATTTATCAGCAAGTGCAGCGTCAACAACAGTTACTGTTGCAGATTCAAGTGCAGGTTCTTCATCAAACTCGACGCTAGGTGAAACGGCAAGCTATGAGCAAGCGGTTAATTTAGTATTGAAAGAAAGAAAGTACGATGAAGCGATTCCTGCCTTCAGTGGTTTTATTAAACAATACCCAGATTCCACTTATGCAGCGAATGCTAATTATTGGCTTGGTCAGTTATTATTTAATAAAGGAACGTTTGCTGAAGCTAAGCAAGCTTTTGATACTGTAGTGACAAAATACCCTAATTCTAATAAGCGTGGTGATAGTTTAGTCAAGCTAGGCATGATCGCAGAGAAAGAAGGTGATAGTGCTACAGCAAAGACTTTCTATAACCGTGTATTAAAAGAATATGCCAATAGTGCCTCCGCTCGACTAGCACAACAACAACTGTCGGCTTTATAAGCCTAATTTAACTAAAAAACAGCCTCTTAGTTTATTTTTAGTGCAAACGGCAAAAAAACCATAAATTGCGCTTGCATGAGAAGATGAAAAAGGTATTATAGGCGCCCTCAGAACGGAGCGACGTTCTGGGGTCATTAAACAGGTTAGATTAACTTATTTTGATGACAGATTGATTGAACTCTATTTATAGTCTTCACTTAATCTAATTAACAAAGATGGGTCGTTAGCTCAGTTGGTAGAGCAGTTGGCTTTTAACCAATTGGTCGAAG